>JARLHW010000338.1 GCA_031292075.1 Desulfosporosinus sp. | reverse complement strand
ACTCTCCATAAAAAGTTATTTCAACTTCATTGAA
Source organism: Desulfosporosinus sp. (assembly GCA_031292075.1). GTDB lineage: Bacteria > Bacillota > Desulfitobacteriia > Desulfitobacteriales > Desulfitobacteriaceae > Desulfosporosinus. The sequence continues at coordinate 32,868 of JARLHW010000338.1, read as the reverse complement.
GAAGATGATTCGCTCATACTCTTTTTGAAACTCTTGCGAGTTTCTCTCATTGGCTGTCCTTGTTGTTTAGTTTTCAAAGATCAGGACCACTTGACCGGATTTACATACTAGCATTTTCAACTGGCATTGTCAATAGCTAATTTTCCTTACCATATGTACTACATTTACATTTTTCGCACATCGGCGGTGTATTTACGGCACTTAGATATATTAACATTTGATTTTTAACTTGTCAACTACTTTTTTCATATTTAGAGATATGAGTTAAAATCCTGAGATATAGTTATTTTGGCGAATGTCTTCAGTCTTCTTAAAAATTACTGACAAATAAAAGCACAGAACTGCTGTCGATTCGAGAGCAGTTCTGTGCTTTTCTCCATTTAATTAAACTTTATGAGATAATAGTTTTTCTTTCCACGACGTATAACTAGATACTTGCCGTCTAAGCGCTCCAGTTGCGGTACTTTAGTTTCTAAGTCTGTATGACGAACATCGTTAATATATATGGCCCCATTCTCAATTGCCTCCCTTGCAAGACGTTTTGAAGTGACTACTCCACCTTGAACCAACAATTCAACAAGCCCAGTTTCAGGGTTTTCGATCGTAGCCGAAGGTACATCACTAAACCCTTCTTCGATCTCAGCAGCAGACAGATTTCTAAGACTTCCGCCAAACAGTGCACTCGAGATTTTTTCTGCCCGATCAAGAGCGTCTTGTCCGTGAACTAACTTTGTCACTTCTGTAGCCAATACTCGTTGGGCCCTTCTCTTTTCGGGCTCCTTTTCTACCTCTTTAGCCAATTCATTAATTTCTTCTAGTGATGTAAAGGTAAAGTATTTGAGAAATTTGATAACGTCCCGGTCATCCGTGTTCATCCAGAACTGATAGAATTTATAAGGCGACGTCTTTTCTGCATCTAACCAAACCGTCCCCGATTCAGTCTTTCCGAATTTTACGCCATCACTTTTCGTCACAAGAGGCATTGTCAGGCCGTGCATTTCCTTCACCTGACTGACCGACATACGTCGAATTAAGTCGATGCCCACAGTAATATTGCCCCACTGGTCACTTCCACCCACCTGCATCTCACAACCATACAGTTCATTGAGCTTCAGGTAATCATAAGATTGCAAGATCATATAACTAAATTCCGTATAAGATATCCCTTTGCTCATACGTGCTTCGACGGAGTCTTTGGCTAACATGGTTCCCAGGGGGAAGTTCTTACCGATGTCTCTTAAGAATTCAATAACCTGAAGAGAACCTAGCCACTCATAATTGTTTGCTACAATTGCCGGGTTTTCTGTAGTGTTAAAGTCCAAATAATGTTCAAGCTGGTCTTTAATCTTACGAGCCCACTGATCCACAACTTCCTTAGGATTCAGTGTCCGCTCAGACGCTTTACCGCTGGGATCGCCGATTAACCCCGTTCCACCGCCTACTAAGGCGATCGGTTTGTGTCCGGCCAATTGAAATCGCTTTAAAACTAAAATGGGCAGCAAACTTCCAATATGTAAGCTATCCGCAGTAGGGTCGAATCCACAATACAAAGTTAGTGGACCCGCTTCTAATCTTTTTCGCAACGCCGATTCATCTGTATGTTGATATACAAGTCCTCGATCTTGCAATTCTCTGAAAATATCCATACCTCTACTCCTCCTTCATGTTTTTACAATTCCATAACCTTCAATTCACTAAAAAAAAACCAAGATCCTCAAATTTGCGTAAAACAAGGAAATCCCCCAACTCAAGGTTGAGGGACGAAAACACTTCCGCGGTACCACCCACATTGACGCCGCAATTAGCAGAACGGACATCCAACTTAAGCAGCGGTAACGAGCTTATCCGAGAGTTGTTAGCTCTAGTCCTGAGGTGTATCTCTTGGTTTCTGGGTCGGTTTTCAGCCTCCACCGACTCTCTGCTACCTTCCGCCAAGTTTCTTCTCAATCATACTATTCGCAATGTTTACATAAGCTACTTTATGTTTATTATATCGTTTCTAAGACGGACTCGCAACTAATCTGATCTTTTTCCTAAGCTCATTCTTTTAAGGATTTACTTACAATTGGAGAAGTATGATATAATTCAGGAAATTATTTATTCTCACTTGCCTCATCTTTGTCTATAGGAGGTACAAATTATGCCAGTATCCCGGAAACCAACGAGGCCTCGGCGCCATAAGCGCTCATCAAAAGGTCGCGTCGTTCTCTTGTCCATTGGGAGTCTCATTGTGCTTGCTATGATTGGCGTAGTAATTTTTGTTGGAATTACTGCGGCAGGTACTCCTAAGTGGAATCCTAGTGACCTCAATAACCAAAAACAAACATCCTATGTTTATGACAAGGACAACGTTCAAATTGCTCAATTGCATGGCACCGAAAATCGCCAGGTTGTTCAGTCTTCGGACATCCCGGATCTTGTAAAGAAAACGTTTGTTGCGGTTGAGGACAAACGTTTTTACGAGCACTTTGGTGTCGATCCCATTCGGATTATCGGATCCGCACTGAACGACATTCGCTCAGGAAGCGCTAAAGAAGGTGCAAGTACGATTAGTATCCAACTTGCTCGGAATGCCTTTATTGATGACCCGACTGCCAAAACACTTACTCGCAAGATTCAGGAAGCGATTCTTGCCATCCAGCTTGAACACGAATACACGAAGGATGAAATCCTCACCTTTTACCTGAATAAAATTTTCCTAGGAGAATCTTCGTTTGGGATCCAAGCCGCAGCCACAACTTACTTTGGCAAAGATCTTAAGGATTTGAAACCAGATGAGGTTGCTTTATTAGCAGGTTTACCACAAGCCCCAAGTCAGTATAACCCTTATCTTCATCCCGAAGCCGCAAAAAACCGACGCACCATCGTCCTTGGAGTAATGCGAGATGCAGGGCTCATCTCCTCACAAGAGTATGACCAATATAAAGACGCCGCCTTTACCTATGTCGATACTATGAAGAAAACTCTCGGCGGAGCTCAAAAAACAACCTCAACCGAAACTAGCTACAAATTCCCCTATTTTGTGGATTATGTTGTCGAAGAACTAGAAACCACCTACAACTTAAAACCTGAACAAATCTACAACGGTGGTCTTCGCATTTATACGACCGTCAATTCAAAAGTTCAAAGTGCTGCCGAAGCTGCATTTGCTGACCCAGCCAATTTTCCTAAAGGAATCGATAATGTAAAGATCCAAGGAGCTATGACTCTTATTGAGCCTTCGACCGGGGCGATTCAGGCGATGGTCGGCGGGCGGGACTATACGACCCGTGGACTTAACCGGGCCTGGCAATCCAAACGGCAACCCGGATCAACGATCAAACCATTGGTTGTCTACGGACCGGCTATCGAGAAAGGGGGATATTTTCCCGGTACAGTTCTTGACGATATGCCCGTAAGCTATAACCAAGGAACCGGAAAAGCTTGGACACCTACTGATTTCGATACAATAGACAAAGGCTGGAAAGGCCTTATTACCATGCGTTATGCCCTTGAAGACTCTGTTAATGTCTATGCCGTTAAATTACTTAATCTTATCGGAGTCGATTACGGTTGGACGTTTGGCAAAAATAATCTTGGGCTCCCTTTAGAACAGAGAGATCGCGTTTTGAGCTTGGCTTTAGGCACCCCACTCGTATCCACGTTGGACATGGCCTCCGCCTACGGGGTTTATGCCAACAACGGCGTTAGCGTCTCCACTCACGCCATAATTAAGGTCCAAGATGCCAAGGGGAACACCGTGATTACCCCGAAAATTGAAAAAAACCGGGTCATGAAAGAAACTACCGCCTATATTATTAACAATTTGTTACGAAGCGTAGTAACCGATGGAACAGCAGTCAGTGCTCAAATTGGAGACTGGGCTATTGCGGGTAAAACCGGTACCACTTCGCTAGACCCTACAAAGTATGGCAATAAATCCGGAAATCCAGACGCCTGGTTTGCCGGATATACTCCTAATTATGCAGGGATCGTTTGGATGGGCTACGATTCTGACCCAGATGGACAACATTATTTGCGAAATGTCTATGGTGGAAGCTTTCCTGCCCAAATCTGGAGGAAAGTCATGACAGTCGCTCTTCAGGATCTCCCCGTACAATCATCCTTTGTTGAACCCGCCGGGATTGTCAGTGGTCCATTTGATATGAAATCAGGGCTACTCCCCAGTAGTTTAACGCCCGACAAGTTTATTGGGACCGAGATTGCCGCTCAAGGAGATCTTCCTACTCGAACCAGCGGCGTATGGATTCAAGAAAATGTAGACGCAGACCATCCAAACATGTTAGCATCTCCAACATCAAGAGATATTATAACTAAGACATTTTTGAATTTACCCAACCGGGATTCGTCATTATCATGGCCGCCTGATGAGGCTCCTTATCGACCACCTACCGAGACGATTTCCGATTCAGGTTCTGATTCTTCTTCGAGTTCAGATCCAGCTTCCGGTCCAGATCCAACTATGCAACCTCCATCAAATAACCCTCCCATAAGTAGTCCACCGGTTAATAGTCTTCCCCAAGTGGACCCCACGCTTCCCTCGCCCACACTTGGTCAAGTCGCCTATAATCCAAAATCTTTTAAGGTGGTTATCCCCATGACTGTACCACTAGAAAATAAAGGGGATCCTACCATCTTCTATCTCCAGCGTACAGGCCAAACCGCTATAGAAAGCTTCGCCATTGAGGCTTCAAACTCAACATCAACCTCCATCACTATTTCACTTGCCGAAAAGGGCAAACCTCCCATTCCTGGCGACTATGTCTTCTGGGCTGCTTTTAAAAATCGCAACGGATCAGGAGTCGGGCCGCCATCCGGAAAAGTCAAATTAACACTCCCCGACTAGAATGATTAATAACTTTCAACCAACTAAAAAGCTATTTAAAAAACAACAGCACTGTAACCGAAAGGTTTTCAGTGCTGTTGTTTTTTAAATAGCTTTATTACTCGTTCATCTCATTTGCTGTCTTACTTTAACTCGACAACGGTAACTCCAGAGTCCCCTTCTCCATATTCCCCTATCCTGAAACTTCGTACATGCGGATGCCCTTTGAGGAAATCTTGAATACCCGCACGCATGGCCCCTGTCCCTTTGCCGTGAATAACATAAATCAAACCAATTCCACCGAGAACGGCGTCATCTAAATATTTGTCAAGAGCCTGCGTTCCCTCCTCGACGAGCATCCCTCTTAAATCAATCTCGCTGCGGATCATCTCCGCTTTGCCAAGCCCGATGCTCGCTTCGCGTGAAGATCTGGGTAGGATTTTCTTCTCTTCCTTGGCTAACTTTAATTCTATCAGCGGAACCATGACTTTCATAATCCCCACTTGAACGAGGACTTCACCATTGGCATTAGGGAGCTTTATGATTTGCCCTTTCTGCCTTAGTTTCGTCATCTGGACCGTCTGCCCTAATTTAAGCTGATCTGCCGTTAACCCGCCGCCAGAGCGTTGTATTTTACGGCCCTTTTCAAGCTTAGCTGAGATGCGATGAAATCCTTGACGGGCCTTTTCGATATCTTGTTGCTGTTTGTTATCCTTTTTAAGGGCCTCTTTCAATTGCTCAATGATGGTATCAGCTTCACGTTTAGCTTGGCGAACAAGCTCGCTAGCCTCATCCTTTGCCAAAGCCAAGAGTATTTCATATTCCTCGTCTAAGAGTATCGTCTTTTCTTCCAGAGCTTTACTTTGCCGCTCTACCGCTTGTCGCCCTGTTTTAGCTTTTTGTTTTTCCAATTCAATCTCGCGGTGGGTTTCTCCTAAGTTTTCGATAAGATCCGCCACCTGCATTTCACGTTCCGTCACAAAGGTATTGGCTCTTGCCAGGACCTGTTCACTTAATCCCAGCCGTCCGGCGATCGTGAAGGCGTTACTTTTACCGGGAATCCCAATTAACAACCGATACGTCGGGCGCAAAGTCTCCGTGTCAAATTCCACTGAAGCATTTTTAACGCGCGAAGTCTCATAGGCGAACGTCTTGAGTGCTCCATAGTGAGTTGTGGATACCGTTCGACAGCCGCGTTCATGAAGTTCGGCCAAAATACCCATGGCGAGAGCTGCCCCTTCCGTCGGGTCTGTCCCAGCCCCAACTTCATCAAGTAAGATCAAAGACCGTTCATCAGACTGTTCAATAATTTCCACGATATTTTTCATATGCCCTGAGAAGGTACTTAACGATTGCTCAACACTTTGTTCGTCCCCTATGTCCGCAAAAATCTGAGTAAAAACCCCCATTCGGGAGTCACTTTCTGCTGGAATGTGAAGACCCGACTGAGTCATAGCCGCCATCAGTCCAACCACTTTCAGCGCCACCGTTTTTCCCCCGGTATTAGGGCCGGTAATCACTAACGTATCAAAATCAATCCCTAATTCCACTGAGAGAGGGACAACCTTCCCTGAAATCAACGGATGCCTAGCCTGAACAAGCTTCACCTGTTGACCTAAGACCAATTCCGGCGCACCAGCATTCATGTCCACACTTAAATGCGCTTTGGCAACCACAAGATCTAACTTAGCCAAGGCTTCATGAAGCTCTGCCAACGCATCCGCACGTGCCTCAATTCGAGCTGAGAGCATTTGGAGAATGCGCAGGACTTCACGTTGCTCTTTCAAAATCACTTCTCGCAGTTCATTACCTAGATGGACTACTGGCATGGGTTCAATAAAAAGAGTTGCCCCGCTTGCCGATTGATCGTGTACAATCCCGGGAAATACTGTGCGGTATTCCTGTTTGATGGGCAGCACATAACGATCCGAACGTTGAGTAATAATCGGATCTTGGAGCATCTTCTGAAATGCAGAGTTCCGTAAAGTCCCCTCCAAGCTTTCCCGAATACGGTGCTGCAGGCGGTTTAGAGCGCGCCTTAAGTCTGAGAGTTCCGGGGAGGCGTTGTCCGCGACCTTTCCATCTTCCGCAATACAGCGAGAGATTTCGTCTTCGAGATCCTTCTGCGGTTCGATGGGTAACGCGATCTCCCATAACCCAGGGAACCCCTCTTTAATTTCCAGAAGGAGTAGCTTTATTTTCCGCCCAACTCTAAGCGTATCGCGAATCTCAAGCAATTCCTCACCATGAATTACTCCGCCACGCAAACAGCGTTCGATATAAGCGCGTATTTCTTTAGCCCCACGAACCGAAAAGAGTGGATTTCCTCGCAAGAGGTTCTTTCCTTCGTCCGTCTCTTGCAATGCCAAACGTACCGATTCCCAAGCGATATCAGGAACTAAGCCAATAGCCAGTTCCTTGGCTCGCGGCAGGATACAATATTCAGCTAAACGTGACAATACCTTTGGAAAGTCCAGTTTATTTAGGACTTTAGCTTCGATTCCCATAGTTATTACCTCCTCCGCTGGCCATGACGATAAGCGGACGAGCTTATCGCCACACTGCAGCTCATTACGCATACTCCTGCAGTGTGGATTGGCCGAGTGTCCCTGTCGCCATGAATGGCGTGAAGGGACGTTCCTATTATAACAACACACCGCGGAAGAAATGCCCTTTCGTAAATCCCTCCGGAAAAAGAGAGGTTAACTCCGTTATCCCCTCATCCGACGACCATGAGGGCTTCTTGCCTTCATTTATAGCATCCCAAGCCTCAACAAACAAACGAACTATCTGCCGAACTTGCCCAGGAGTTTGGCGAGTCAATTGCAGACGAACGGTTGAAATCCCTATGCGCCGAATCTGGACCAGCTCTTCATAGAGGTTGAGGATCTTAACATTAAAAAGATGCATCCGACATTCCTGATCCGTCTCAACTGGAAAATCGTAGCGCATACGATCGCGCAAGTAATGCGGTTCTTTCGCACACGTCCCTGCACAGTGTTCTCCTTTTTTCCCGCCCAGAGTTGCCCCTACTGGGCAGTATTCGCTGACCATCATTTCAAGATCCCCAAACGCCAAGAGCTCCACTCCCGGCCATTTTGCTAACTGGGCAAGTTGTTCGTGGTGGAGTTCCGGCGAAAGGGTCACTTTTTGGGCACCCAGACGCAAAAAATAGGCCAAACTGGCTTCGTTAAAGACATTTAAGGAATAATCCACTTCAAACGGCCAATCCGCCTCAACAGAGCGCATCATCTCCAACTCACCGAGATTCGAAATCATCAGTTTCGGTTTTCTCTCCCACCCTGCGGCTTTCTTGAGATCCAACCAAAGACTTGCACTCTGGGCCTGATTTAAGATACGTGGTAACCGCCAAACACAATCGACGCCCTGCTTCCTACAGATCTCAAAACTACTGTGAATCTCTTCCAGCGAAAAACTCTGCCGCGAACGCCAATGTTCCCCACCAACGAGCACCCGCTTAGCTCCCGCCTTGAGGGCAGCTTGGAGGGTTTCTACGTTACTTACCGCCACAGAAATCTGGGGGATGACCTTACCCTTGAGGTTTGCCCGTTCTTGGGCCTGACGCTGCTTCCACTTTTCTATTCTCTGCCTATAGTTTTGTCGATCAACCCTCTGACGAGGCACTTCTTTGAGTAATTCCTCAACAGCTAAACGGCGCATTTCATTAAGATCACTGACCGGCAACATGATGCCTTCTTCAATCGCCAGCTCCAATTTATCTAGCCAAAAGGGTGTTGTCCCTAATCGCCCTAACTGCTGGAAGGCATAGTCCCATGTCAGCGGCCTTTTCAAAGCTTTTTGAGCTGGGCTCGTCGAATAGACCATGACTCTGCGCCCGCTCTCCATAACCTCTAGGCACAATTTATCTCCTACATGCCCCGATAACTGCATGTTCAGCGGACCTTTACGTTGCTCCCGTCCCTCTTGGAAACTTTCTCGAGCCTTCTCCATTAACAAGGCATCATTAGTTTTGAAGACCCTATCTCCGGGTTGGGCTATTCCAAAAAACTCAATCTGCACTGTTTCCCCGTGCAATCCTTCTTCAACCTCGAGCTGGTCCTTCCAAATCGACCCAACTGTTACCCCTTCCCGTCCACGACCTGTCCAAAATTCAATCCCGTCTCCAGGGTGTAAAGCGGCCTCTAGTTTAAGAGATAATCGTCCTGGTTCTAAACGAGCCACTCGCCCCAGACGCGTCCCCCGGTTGTTCGGGCGACTGTAGCTCATAAGTTCTGCACCGAGATTCTCCCTGAAATACCCGCGTGTGAAATCCCGATTGAAAACCTGCAGCAATTCCTGATGTTCGCTCGGCGTAAGCAAGGCGTTAACTGTACTGGCTTCCAGCTGATCTTCCATCCGCTTTATTGCTTGCCGGTAGAGGCGAATCACGGTCGCCACGTACTCAGGCCGCTTCATTCTTCCCTCTACTTTAAGCGAACGAATGCCGATCTGCTTTAACTCGCCCAGTTCCTCAGCTAAGTTTAAATCCCGAGGGCTTAACAGGTGGTCTCCCAGATTTTTGGGTGCTAAAAGGTTTTCCTTCTCTTCATTCACAAGCTGATAGGTCATCCGACAAGGTTGCGCACACGTACCACGGTTTCCGCTCCGCCCCCCGATAAAGCTCGACATAAGACACTGCCCTGAATAACCAATACAAAGTGCACCGTGCACAAAGACTTCAAGATCTAGCGACGTCTCTTCCGCTATAGTTTTCATTGCCTCGGCTGAGGTCTCCCTAGCCAGCACAACTCGGCTGAAGCCAAGCGCTTCCAGATGATGAACACCCCAGCTTGTGTTAACCGTCATTTGGGTGCTAGCATGAGTTTCTATTTCCGGAAGAACAGTATGAAGTAACTCCGCAACCCCCACATCTTGCAAAATCACAGCATCGACACCGATTTCGTGCAGGGCGTAGAGATAGTCCAACAGTTCCGGGAACTCTTGGTCGGCAATAAGAATATTCACAGTTACATACACTTTAACCTGTCGTTCATGGGCATACCGGACCGACTTCTGTAACTCTTCTAAGTCAAAATTTGCTGCACTTGCCCTTGCACTAAAGCTTTTTCCTCCGAGGTAAACCGCGTCGGCACCGTTTTCTACGGCCGCCTTAAACGCCTCATAACTTCCTGCAGGAGCCAAAAGCTCGAGTTGAGGGGATTGCTTGGTTTTAATTTCATCCATTTAATTGTTACGCTCCCATTCCGGCCTTACTACCGGCTGATAGACCAACACAGTGTGTTGATCCTAGACAACTACTATATTATAAATGGTTGCCTATAATTTGTACAATTGTTGCTTTTCTAGTTAAGAATTCTACAGGAGGCTAATGCTCAATGGATGACCAAACCTTAATGGAAATGTTAGTTCAGCTCTTACAAGAACAACGGAACTGCTAAATGAGTTGGGCGAAGTTCAGCTGTCGGGAGTTATATTAAACGACCGTTTAGAATCCTAAGTTAGTCTTATTTTGACGCGGCTTCTCCTCGAGTTAATAACTTTAATATACCCGGAGTCACTTCTTCCAGGGTATCCCATTCCGGCCATTGCACGGGTTGATTAGACCAACATAGAGCAGGCACAGGATTTGTTGTATGCCCTTTAACCGAAAAATCTTCAATATTGCCATGGTCACTGGTCAAAATCCAGGCCACATCTTCTTCCTTAACAACGGAGAGAAAACCTTCTATAAAGCTATCAATACGTTCAACTAATCCAATCGCTTCATCCCAGAGTTGCTTGTGTCCTTTAACATCCGTTTGAAAAAATTCATATAACGTAAAATCATAGCGTAAAGCCAAGTTTCCTAAACGTCGACCCGCTTCATACGAAGAGATAACCGCAACCTGTTCTCCCTGCTGAACAAGTATTTCGTTGGTCATATCTTGATATACTGCTAAACCCGCCTTTAGGTCAGGAACACGTCTTAAGCGCACTCCTCCCGCTAGGGCTGACAGAGTTGAAGCCGTATGTGTTCTTTTCCCACTTGCAACCGCTTGATCATATCCCTTTGAAAAGGTATTGGCAAACATGGTCGTCTTCCCGACCTGAGCTAACTGCCGAAAGATACTCTTTTCAGCAATAATCTCAGCCAAAGGTTGATTAGGATACGCACGGAGGTGATGTCCAAGCGCTTTCGGCGCATTTATGCCCGTCCAAAGAGTTGTCTGACCTGTTGCACTTTGAGGTGCACCAGCTACTCCCAACAAAGCATCAAGCGGTCTAAGTACCGTCTTGTTATGGGTAATGTAGCGTTTTCCCCAGAGAAAATGCCCACCTAACAGCTCATCGATCGAAGGGGTTTTCGCCGCAACAATGGGGTTATCATCTTTTCCTCCTAGGCCAAAACCATCCAGGAAAATCATCACCATGTGCATCATATCTTCCCCCTTCCCTTCCTATTGTAACTAAGTTCCTACGAAAACACCAGTTCACCCTTCCAGCAGAGGGCGACCTTTCAACTTACTTTTCGGCACTTTTCTCGCAGTTGCGTCATAATCTTTGGGGAAAATATTTTTGTTAGATCTCCCTCGAGTATGTAATTTGTAGCAATTCCGATAATTAATCCCCAAAACGGTGCTCCAACTCCGGCGATTGAAATACCGGAGATCGTAACAAGAAACGTAATCAAAGCGGCATCTCTTTTGGCCTCGTCTTTCATTGCTGACGAAAGACTTGAACTTATGGATCCCATTAAGGCTAACCCGGTGATTACAACAATCAATTCGCTAGGGAAAACAGTAAAAATAGAGACGATTGTGGCCCCAAAAATGCCAAATAAAAGATAGAAGATGCCAGCTGATATTCCCGCAATATAGCGTTTATCCGGATCAGGATGCGCTTCCTTCCCTGTACAGATCGCGGCAATGAGGGCTGACAAATTAATGCCGTGAGCCCCAAAGGGAGCAAATAGGATCGATGCAATCCCAGTAGTTGTGATAAGCGGATCGACAGGAATATTGTAGCCATCGGCCCTTAACACCCCAATTCCTGTAGCATTTTGCGAGGCCATCGTTACAATACAGAGCGGTATGCCCAGACCTATGATGGCTTTAAGGGAAAACGTCGGTCTGGTAAAAATCGGGTGAACAAGAGAAACGTTGATCCCCCCAAAGTTTAGTATCTTGAGATTATATGAAATAAATATACCAATGAGCAAACTTGTAACTACTGAATAGCGTGGAAACCAACGCTTTGAGACGAGATAACACACTATCATGGGTACTGCTAACATCGGCAGCTGTTTTAGAGAAACAAAGACATCGACTCCGAACTCAAGTAAAATTCCCGCCAGCATTGCTGTGATAATAGAATACGGAATACGCTTCATAAAGGAAGAAAACAGACCCGAAACCCCAAATACAGTAATGATTACTCCCGAAAAAACGAATGCCCCAATCGCGTCAGAATAAGCATAAGCCTTCCAACCTGAAATTAATAATACAACTCCCGGTGTGGACCATGCTGTTATCACCGGAGCCTTGAACCTAATACTTAAAAAAATTGCCGTCAATCCGCTTGCAACTGAAATTGCCCAAATCCAAGATGATAGATTTGCATTGCTTAAATTTGCTATTTTAGCAGCTTGAAAAATTAGTAGTACGGGTCCCGCAAACCCAACAGCAACGGCAATTAAGCCGGCGACAGCTGCCGAGATTGAGAGATCGCTCCTCACCCTATTTAACAATCTAAAAATAGAGTACTCCACACATTTCTACTTCCTTCCTTAAATTTATTGTGCGTTATAACGTCTTCTTGGGGATTGTATCACGTGTGCGTTATAGCGTTCAATAGTTTATTGAAATTATTTTTCTAGAAAGTACTTTTAGAAATTTCAAGAACCTTAATTCAGCAATTTAAAAAACACGACTAAACTTATTGGTTAGTCGTGTTTCCTAGTCATACGTCTTCAGCTTTATTATACCCATTAGAAAATGGATAACTTATCTTCTACGAAAAATAGTAAATGATATGATGAAAACTGGTACATTTATCGGCAAGATTGCGATAAATATGTTTTTTATTGGCCATGTAACGCATCGCATCCCCTTTATTCAACACATAGATATCCTCGCCAATGTTTACTTCCAGCACACCTTCAATAAGGCTGATATATTCTTCAACTCCCTCGTCATGAGGTTCTGATTTGTGACTGCAGCCCTGCTCGAGTTCAATTATAAACACTTCAAAGCCTCTATTACTATCGAAAATAAATTGTGGATATATTCTCATCTGCCCATTTTCTTCGATTATCGGGGTGACTTCCGAGTGGTGTATCAAGAGGGTCTCTTTATCTTCCTCTTGATTCGATAATAAGGAGGAAAAAGAGACTTTCAAACCTGTTGCAATTTTCCAAAGGACGTTTACGGTAGGGGCAGACTCTCCTCTCTCAATCTGCCCTAACATAGCTTTACTGACGCCTGTCAATTCAGAAACCTTATCTAAACTTAGTCCTCTTCTTTTTCTTGCCTTATTTAGATTTTTGTCGATGTTAAATTTTATTTGCATATTAACCTCCAAAGCCAAATAACACCCTAATGATTTTCAATTTCATTCAGAAATCGAGATCATATTCAAAAGTGAAGGGTATTGTGCCACTTGAAGTTAAGATGTGCGCAGAATTGACCCCGTTATTCAGTTTTTTCCCCGAGTAGCTGCATTAATGTTTCTTGTTCTTCTCGCAGCTTGGCAAGCTCATCGGCAAAATTAAGAGCGGTTAAAACAGCAATTTGGTGAACACCCAAGCGAGGTAACCGTTGAGCGATCAGGCGCATCTTCTTATCAACTTCATGCGCCAACCCTTGGATATAAGGTGCTGTCCTTTCACCACGGACTACATGCTTTTCTCCATAAATCTCAACGGTGATTTTGACTGATTCATGCGTCACAATTTTCCCTCGCTCTCTTTGCACTGTCAGAAAGTACAAACTTCGTTATATACTGCAAGAAAGGCTAATTCGTGCGAAGACAGTGTCTTCGTCTAAGCATAAGTGCAACTAGGCAGCCGCCTTCGCCGAAGGGTCCCTTCTCGCCATCCATGGCTTCAGGGACACTCGACCATCCATGGTCTGCGCTTCTCCGCTAAGCTAACTCGTGCGAAGACAGTGTCTTCGGACGCCAGCCAACTTTTCTTTATGCTCCCAAATTTTAATCTTTCTCTATTTTCGCCATTCCGCGCCGAACTCCTGCTGAATTCCCTCCAGAATGCGCGAATTAAGTAGATTTACTTCCTCATCCGTCAAGGTCCGTTCTAAGGATTGGTAACGCAAGGCAAAAGCGAGACTTTTGCGATCATCAGGTATCGGTTTACCCCTATAGACATCAAATATTTCTACTTGTTGCAACAATTCCCCACCGAGCTTTCGCATCTTAGTCATGACCGCGTCAGCTGGGGTCTCACTGGCTACTACTACAGCTAGATCCCTTTGGATCGCAGGAAACCGCGGGATAGAGAAAGCCCGAACAGTTTGTCTCATCCGCGCCAACAATGAGTCAAACTCTAATTCGAATAATACCACCCGCTCAAGCCCCCACTCCTTTTCCAGGGAAGGATGCATTTCACCAAGGAAGCCAACGCACTGCTTTTGAAGATAGACGTCAGCTGAACGCCCGGGGTGTAGTAAGGCTTGATTCTTAGCTAGACGGTATTCTAATTTAAGCCCGAATTCCAGAGCCACTTCTTCTAAAATTCCTTTGAGATAATAGAAATCGTAGTTAACAATTTGGTTTTGCCAATGCCTTCCGCTCTTACCTACCGCAACCCCGGCCACTCGCAATTCTTCTCGAGGAAGCTTCTTTAAAGGTTGCTCCTCTCCCCAATAAGTATTTCCGATCTCGAAAATGCTCACATCTGTGTTCCGTCGGGCAACATTCCGGGCGGCTACATCAAGAAGTCCCGGCACTAACGAGGTTCGCATCACACCCAGTTCCTCCCGTAACGGATTGAGCAAAGGAATTGAATGCTTGGCACTACCCCACTGGGCATCTGCTTCCGCGCGCGTGAACGTATAGGTGATGACCTCATCCATCCCGGATTGTACCAAGGTCTTACGCAGCCGACGCCGAAACTCCTGTTCAGGGGTTCTGCTGCCTTGCGTCAGATCCCCTTGTGGCAGAGTTGTCGGTATGCGATCGTAGCCGATCAGACGGGCAACTTCCTCCATAAGGTCTTCTTCGATTTCAATGTCTGTGCGATAGGTTGGAATCCCGACGTCGAATAGTCCTGCTTGTTCCTGATATTCAAAGTTCAAATCCTCCAAAACTTGGCGAATTTCCGCAGTCTTGAGCTCTGCTCCCAGGACGGTTGACGTATGTTCAACCGATAGACTAACCTGACGCTGAGGAGGGAGGTTCTTCACGACATCCACAAGAGCTACTGGGCGCCCCGCGCCTAAATCCAGCAGCAAATCACAAACCCGCCCTAGGGTGGCCACGATTCCGTACGCATTGATACCCTTTTCAAAGCGGTTGGAAGCCTCCGACCTAAGACCTAAGCGACGGCTTGTTCGGCGGACACTGACTGCAGAAAAATGAGCGGATTCAATCATTAAACGTCTGGTATCCTGCGTGACTTCACTGTCTAACCCACCCATTACGCCAGCGACTGCCAAAGGCTGATTGTCATCAGCAATAAGCAAGGTATCTGTTTGCAGAGTCCGTTCAACTCCATCTAAAGTGACAATTTTTTCTCCGGCCAACGCGGCTCGGACGTGAACATCCCCCATGATCTTATCCCTGTCAAAGGCATGCAACGGTTGTCCCATTTCCAGCATACAATAGTTTGTAATATCCACGATATTATTAATCGGGCGAACTCCAGCTGCTTTAAGCCGCCGCTGCATCCACTCCGGAGAAGGAGCTATCTGTACATCCTCAACTACTAATCCCGCATAACGCCAGCACAACTCTCCATCTTCGATAATAATCCGCAGATCCGAGTCCGTTGGCAGAGAGAGCTCTTGATTTTGTTCAGCCCATTTGGGCAGATGGGGTTTTTTCCGAGTTAGAGATGCGACTTCACGAGCGACATTCACCATTGCCAAACAATCCGGCCGGTTTGGATAGAGTTCCAAGTCCAAAATACTGTCTTCGAGCCCCAAAAATTTACCGAAATTCTCTCCGATTGGGGCATCAGGCAGTAAAATCAAGATCCCTTCCGCACTGCGATCCAAGCCTACCGTTGCATCAAGCAGGAGCTCCTCTCGTGAACACAACATTCCTTGTGAGACAACTCCTCTTAGCTTGGACTTTCGAATGGAAAGTTCATTGGGAAGCGTTGCTCCTACTAAGGCTACTGGAATCCGGTCTCCGACCAGCAGATTCTGTGCCCCTGTCACAATCGTCACTACTTCTTGATCCACATTCACGACACAGACCCAAAGTCGATCTGCATCAGGATGCTTGGTTAAACTAACTATTTCACCGATCACCACTTTTTCGAAGCCTTTATTCAGGTTCTCGATATCCTCGACTTCAATTCCGCCGCGGGTTAACGTTTCCGCTAACTCTTGCGCATTCTGATCGACATCGACCAATTCACGCAACCATTCCAAACTGACTTTCATGACCTTTCCCCCTTAAAACTGCTGCAAAAAGCGCAAATCGTTATCAAATAGAAGTCGCATATCTTCAATTCCGAATTTCAGCATAGCAATACGCTCTACTCCCATGCCGAAGGCAAATCCTGTGACTTCCTTGGGATTATAGCCGCCCATTTCTAAGACTCTGGGATGAACCATTCCCGACCCTAAGATTTCTATCCACCCGGTGCCTTTGCAGAGACGGCATCCCGTTCCCCCACAAAGCATACAGGAAACATCCACTTCAGCGCTTGGCTCGGTAAAGGGAAAAAAGCTCGGCCTTAAACGTATTTCTCTGGAGTCACCGAACATTTGGCGAGAGAAATTTAACAAAATTCCCTTAAGATCTGACATGCGAATCCCGTGGTCCACAACAAGCCCCTCAACCTGGTGAAACATTGGAGAATGAGTCGCATCATCATCATTACGATACACTTTCCCTGGCGCAATGACTTTCACAGGCAGGTGAGGATGAAGTTTCTCCATTGTACGAATCTGAACAGGAGAGGTCTGGGTTCGCAGCAAAATTTCCTCTGTAATATAGAAGGAATCTTGCATTTCACGAGCCGGGTGCTCTTTGGGAAGATTAAGGGCTTCAAAGTTATAATAATCCGTCTCGATTTCCGGCCCTTCGGCTATTTGGAATCCCATACCCAAAAAGATATCTTCAATCTCTTCAACGACCTGGGTAAGGGGATGATGATGTCCACGCAGTACTCGACTTCCCGGCAACGTAATGTCAATGCGCTCCGTCGCCAATCTCTTCTGTAAGGTCATGGCGTCTAACTCTGCACTACGTTCTTCCCATGCTTGTTCCAGGCGGCTGCGCATTTCATTGACAACTTGGCCCATAATCGGTCGCTCCTCAAGGCTTAAGCTGCCCATTTGACGCAGCAAGGCGGTTAGCGATCCTTTTTTTCCGAGGACCTTCACCTTTAACTCTTGGAGCGCTTCCTGCCTGTCCAACTCCTTCATTTCTCGTAGTGTCTCTTCTCCGATACGAAGTATTTCACTCTTCAAATAAACCACCCTTTCATAATCTATAGGAACTCACCCCAGGTCTGTGCATCGCCCTGGATTCTAGTACAAAAAAAAGACACCCGTCCCCCGAAAGGGACGAGAGTCTACTCTCGCGGTACCACCCTAGTTTGGCCGATCAGCCACACTTAAGCTCCTTTTAACGGTGGAGACCGGGCCTACCTACAAATCAATAGGCCACTCCCAGGCGAAATTTAACCTCTTCAGTGGTAAGAGGTGGGTACCTTCTTGGCTGGCTCACAGTCTTTGGCCATACCTCTCTGAAAAGAAAACACTCCTTTTAACCTGATCATCGCATTATATTAAGTTATTTAGACTATTTCTATGTTCTCAGAAAATTATAGCATATCTCGGCTATGTTTTACAAGAAATCCCTTTGCCGGACAATTTCATACAGCAATATCCCTGTCGCTATTGCCACATTGAGGGACTCTACGTCTTGAGCCATTGGAATAGTGACACGCTGAACATCCGCACTCCGAAACAATGGCGATGGGCCCTTACCCTCATTTCCAACAACAAGGGCAAGAGGACCCTTCGGCAATATTGTATGGTAAAGCGAGCTGCCTTGGACATCTCCCATCAAGACACTCAGCCCTCGTTCCCGACAAAAGTCCAAAATATCCTCCGGCTGCTTGCCACGCAAAAGGACTAGGGAAAAAAGAGCCCCCATTGTGCTTCTCAACACTTTGGGATTATATAGATCGACGGTCCCTGGGGTCAAACAAACATGACGGATTCCCGAAGCCAACGCTGTACGGAGAATGGTACCTAGATTCCCAGGATCCTGAATACCGTCCAAGATAAGCAAGACTGTCTGCGGATGAATTTGTATTTCTGACCATGAATTATTGGTTTGACGTACAACAGCTAAAATTCCTTGTGGTTCTTCTGTTGCACTCATTTTACGAAGAACGCGTCCATCCACTTCCTCAAAAGGGATGCTTCGTTCACGTAACTTCTTCTGAAGAGACTGCCACTCTAGCGGCTCACGTTCCTGACAAACATAAACTTTTTTAATGGGAGCATTTCTGCGCACCGCCTCCTCAACGAATCGCCACCCTTCAACCACAAACAATTGGGCCTCCTCACGGGCTTTACGCCGCTGTAAGGAGACCACATATTTTACCTGCTCATTCTGTAAGGACTCAAGCATCTACGCCACCTCCGCAAGAGTAAAAGAGGATGCGTTTGCACCCTCCCTACTTATCCGTTGACTTGTACTTTAGCAACATTAACGATTTCAGTAAACGCAGCTGCGTCGCTGATCGCGAGTTCTGCCAACATCTTGCGATTAACAGAAACTCCAGCTTTCTTTAAACCGTTCATCATACGACTGTAAGATAAACCATTCATACGTGCGGCTGCATTGATTCTGGCGATCCAGAGCTTACGGAAGTTACTTTTGTTATCTTTTCTATGAGCATAGGAATAAGCTAAAGATTTTAAGACTTGTTCATTCGCTGGGCGGTAAAGTTTACTTTTCGCTCCACGATATCCTTTTGCTAGCTTTAATATCTTTTTATGTCGAGCATGTTTAGTTACGCCTTTTTTGACACGGGCCATCCCGAAGACCTCCTTTTAAGTCAAGAATTTATAGATAAGCAATCAAATTTGCAATTCGTTTGGCATCGCTTTTGTGCATGATAGTCGATTGGCGCAAGTTCCGTTTTCTTTTCGGGGACTTCTTCTCCAATATGTGACTAGTATAGCCATGCATCCGGACAATTTTACCGGTTCCTGTTTTCTTAAAGCGCTTAGCCGCTCCACGGTGGGTTTTCATTTTAGGCATTGAGTAATCCCCCTCTTGGTAATTAGTCGTGTTTAATCGTGGCCAAAATCATAATCATGTTTCGTCCCTCAAGCTTAGGCTCTCGCTCTACGATACACTCCGCCTTACAGAACTCAGCGAGTCTCACACATAACGACTTCCCTAGCTCAGGGTGCGTAACTTCGCGCCCACGGAACATGATCGTCACCTTTACTTTATCACCGTCTGCCAAAAAGCGTTGGGCGTTGCGGGCTTTGGTTTCAAAATCATGATCCTCAATGTTCGGTCTCAATTTAACTTCTTTAATTTCCATGTTCTTTTGCTTTTTGCGAGCCTCTTTATCTCGCTTAGCTTGCTCGTACTTATACTTGCCATAGTCCATTAGTTTGCAAACCGGCGGCTTGGCCGTCGGTGCGATCTCTACGAGATCTAAAGACTTCTCGACTGCTAGGGTCAAGGCATCTCGTGCTGTCATGATCCCAAGTTGTTCCCCTTCTTCACCGACAAGACGGACATCTCGAACCCGGATTTCGTCATTTAGTCTTAAGTCCTTGCTAATAAGAAACCACCCCCATTTAAAATATTAGCTCAAAACAAAAAAGACGGATGAATACCACCCGTCTTCTAAAATAATCGTGAGCACATACTAAGCCCAGGACCAGAAGATACCTTAACAACGAGCGCCGTAAGGTGAGAAGCGGATGGCTTCTGCTTGACATCAAATATCTTATATTAATAACTGACCTTTGTCAACACCTCATAATTTTTGTTGCCAAATTGGACACTTGACACTAGGTCAATATATGCATAATTCACTCGTCTTATGCTGTCTTAGGCTTCCTTGATGTTACCCTTGAGAGTTTTCTTACTCTTAATTTCTGCTTGAATGAGTAAAATAAACTCGTCAACCGCCATCTTTTCTCCAGCATCTCCTTGACCATACCGCCGGACTGCTACCGTATCAGACTCAGCTTCCTGATCCCCCACAACTAACGTAAACGGGATTTTTTCGGTTTGAGCTTCTCTAATCTTATAGCTGATCTTTTCTTTGCGTTCATCCGCTTCGACCCTTATATCAAGTTCATTGAGTTGGGAAACAAGCTTTTTAGCATACTCATGATGCCGTTCACTAATCGGCAGAATCCGGACTTGGGTTGGTGCTAACCAGACAGGAAAAGCCCCAGCATAGTGTTCTGTCAGGAGGGCTATAAACCGCTCGATACTGCCATAGACGACTCGGTGCACCATGACCGGACGATGTTTTTGACCATCTTCACCAATATAGGATAAGTCAAATTTCTCGGGCATTTGGAAATCGAGTTGAATCGTTCCACACTGCCAAGTCCGATCGAGGCAATCCTGTACATGAAAATCAATCTTAGGTCCATAGAAGGCCCCATCGCCTGGATTAATCTTGTAATCGATACCTTTATCCTCTAAGGCTTCTTGCAGTGCGCTAGTCGCTGTTTCCCAGTCCTCATCTGAGCCCATAGACCCTTCAGGCCGAGTGGACAATTCGACCTTATAGTCGAAGCCAAATACCTTGTAGAAATAGTCAACCAGCTCAATAACACCAATAAGTTCTTCCTTAATTTGAGATGGGAGCATGAAGATGTGTGCATCGTCCTGAGTAAAGTTACGGACTCTTAACAGACCATGTAGAGCACCAGAAAGCTCATGACGGTGTACTAATCCCAGTTCTCCTACTCGAAGTGGCAGGTCTCTATAACTGCGGAGTTTCGTCTTAAACATGATCATGCCGCCCGGACAGTTCATCGGTTTTACAGCGTAGTCTTGATCATCAATTTCGGTGAAATACATGTTTTCTTTGTAATGATCCCAATGGCCCGATTGTTCCCACATTGAACGATTCAGAATTATTGGGGTCTTTATCTCTTGATATCCGCGTCTCCGGTGTTCCTGACGCCAGAAATCCTCAAGCGCATTACGTAGGATCATGCCTTTAGGATGGAAGAAGGGGAAACCCGGGCCCTCCTCATGTAAGCTAAAAAGATCGAGCTCTAGACCCAGCTTACGATGATCCCGTCGTTTAGCCTCTTCCAACTTAAACAGGTGATCCTCCAGATCTGAGGGTTTGGCAAAGGCCGTTCCGTAGATCCGCTGAAGCATTTTGTTCTTCTCGTTACCTCTCCAATAGGCACCCGCTAAGCTCATGAGCTTAAAGGCTTTGATACTCGACGTTGAAGGCAAATGGGGTCCGGCACAAAGATCCGTAAAATTTCCTTGAGTGTACATTGAAATTGTAGCATCTTCAGGAAGACCCTCAATGAGCTCAACCTTATACCCTTCACCCAGTTCATTAAAGTGGGAGAGTGCTTCTGCCCTGGAGACTTCTCGCCGTACGTAGGAATGCTTCTCCTTCACCAGGCGGTTCATCTCTTTCTCTATATTTACCAAATCCTCGGGGGTAAAGACATGCTCAGAGTCAAAGTCATAGTAATATCCTTTAGCAATCGCCGGACCTATACCAAACTTTGTCCCCGGAAATAGATTACCCACAGCCTGGGCCATTAAATGCGAAGTAGAGTGTCGTAATACCTCTAGCCCTTCATCACTATCTATCGTTACGATTTCTACCATCGCGTTTTCAGTAAGCTGAAAAGAAAGATCTTTCATCTTCCCATTGACTTTTCCAGCTACAGCTACCTTAGCCAGTCCCCTGGAAATAGCAGCTGCAAGTCCTGCTATTGTCGTTCCTTGTTCAACCTCGCGAATTGATCCGTCTTTTAAGGTAACCTGAATCATCTAAATCACTCCTTACCAATATTAAAAATAAAAACTCTCGTCCCTAATAGGGACGAGAGTTTACTCCCGTGGTTCCACCCAATTGAAAGGTCAATGAATACCCTTTCACTCGATCTCCCTTAACGCGGGGTACGGCCGAGCTTACTTATTTTCAGCCCAACACTCAAGGGTGGTTTTCTCCTGAACATTCGTGAGAAATGCTTACAGCCTTGGCATTTCATCTCTTGCACGCTAGGAACAGGGTACTCTCCCTTTCAACGATTTATAAGTTCAAAAGAAGACCTTATGCCTATCCTTTGTTAATTAATCAATAGTTCTTAATTCTACTTTATTATAACAATGTACCCTCTTCTTTGTCAAAATTTTTCACACAAGGAACAACCTTGACAATCTCGCACGCGCTCACCGAAAACGCTTCGAATCGTTCGCAGCGTATCTTTGTAACCCTCATAACGAATATGTAACGTAACTTGGCGAGGTGCAACTGCAATCAACGCGCTGACTAGTAAGTCCTCATAACCTAACTCTTGGACGTTGTCGAGTTGATAATCTTCCAGAAACTGATGTGTTACTTTGACTCCCTCATTGTTATAAAGATGGAACCTTCCTTGTGGCGTCATACCAACATGCAAAACCTCTAATCTCGGTTTTTGACTATCCACAAAATGTCTTAAAAGTCGGATGAATTCCAAGTACTCTTTCTCAACAACAAACTCATTAATGGCAAATTCCACTGCCTTACTAACATCGCTCTTATACTCACGCGCACGAAATTGTAAAAATCCCTCTATGTCAAAAACATCACTGTGATCTAAGCAACTCAAAATCTGGGTAACGAGGCTCGTCTTGCGATTAACACGATATCCTCGAACTTGCCCTAAGCCTTTGTTCAAATAATCTAAGGCCTTATTGATCACCATCTGCCAATTGTCTTTTGTGAAATGATGTTTTTTGGCAATTACCTGGCGTACATGCTCTTTCTCCCAATGAAGTAAAATCGTCTCTGCAAGGGCATTCGCCAAGTAATAACAGTGAATTCTTTGAATTATACCCTCATCTTCTATCGTCTCTGGTGAAGGGTCATGAAATTTACACTGAATAATCCAACGTTTTCCTTGCTGCTGTTCGACAATCAATAAAGGAAGTTGTTCTTTATTACGCAGTTCGCGTAAGCATTCACATATAGTCTCCCGGTATTTTTGCGTTCCTAACTGCACGGAATGTTCCACTGGCATCCCTCCATACTAGAGTATATGACCTAGTTGAAGTCATATTTCGCTTGGGCCAATCTCTATTCACTTTTCTGCAAACAATATTTCTAGAAAAGCTGAAGACACTCCGTAATATTTCCAATAATTTAATATTCTATTCCCTTCTTGCTCGGCAAGTCGATGTTCCTGGGATACATTAGAAAAACCCACCGACTATAACATCAGTGGGTTTCCACATTTTCACGTTGTATACAATATGATTTGCTGACAGTTTGGGCTTAAAGAGTTAATGAGTATTAGCTTGAGATGAATATCAACTTCCAAATCTTCTCACAATCAATATTCGTATTTATGGCAGGATGTTTAGGAGATTTGTCGAATTCTTCAAATAGGGCATAGCAACCTCCTAACCGTATACCTACGAATATTGACTGAAATTCAAGGAGGATTATTAATGCGTCGTGCTAACGTGCAAAATCTCAAAACAGGAGATATTATCGACCGCGCAATCTATACTGATCTAGGCCACATTCTTTTGGGACGAGGAATTGTTCTCAATGATTCATACATCTCCAAATTAAAACAAATGGGCATTACTATTGTATATATAGATGATGAACAAACAAGCGACATTATTATTAATGATATTATTACTGAGAATCATCGTCGTGATTCAACAATGGTGATTAAACAGGCTTCTAATTCGATGCGCGTTAAAAACGACTTCGATGTCGTGGAAATTAAAACAGCTGTGTTCAATATTGTGGAAGATATCCTGGGTGGGAAAGAGATTATGCTAAATCTAGCCGACATGCGTAGCGCTGATAATCAAATTTATTCTCACGCTGTTAGTGTTTGTGCTTTAGCTACTGTACTTGGTAAAGCCCTTGGATTAAAAAGAGGTCACCTTGAGGCGATGGCAGTGGGGGCCTTGCTGCATGAAATTGGTACTACTAAATTGCCGAAATATTTAATGAACAAACGAACACCTTTCACTGCTGAAGAATCAGCAATTTATCAAACTCACTCTCAAATAGGTTATGATATTTTGCGAGGTAAAAAAAATCTGAGTATCTTGAGCGCTCATGTTGTTTTGCAGCATCATGAATGGTTAAACGGTTGCGGTTACCCCAAGCAATTATCCGGTAACCAGATTCATTTACTTGCCCAGATAGTAGGAATTGTTGATTTCTATGATAATCTTATTAATGATGGTCCTGGGCATGAACGAGTTTTACACAATGAAGCTTGTGAATTATTAATGGCATGCGCCGGGGATCTCTTTCAAAAAGATCTAATCATTACTTTTTTAAGACATGTTGCGGTATACCCTATTGGTAGTACTGTAAAATTAAGTACTGGTGAACTTGGTGTTGTTATACGACAAAACAATAGTCTTCCTCTACGCCCAGTTGTAAGGGTTTATCGTGATGGCGATGGCAAAATTGATTTTAAGGCTAGAGAATATGATTTGGTTAAAGACTTAAATATTTTAGTCGTAGATATGTTCGAATGATGGAGATGCCGACACATGTTTAGAAACAATTAAGAATGGCAATAATCTATTTTGGGATGAAATTACATGTTTGTCGCGATTAACGACTCACCGAGAGAATATACTAGACGAAGCAAAAACTATTACACATAAGAGGCTTCCGGTCAAGGATTTTTAGCTGGTAAAATACATCATGACATCCTCCATCAAGGCGAAGAGAGGGTCTCTAAGAGCTCAAACCTGATCTTACTTGATATTATGGTTAATGGAAACAGGACTTATCTCTCAACGACGAGATGATAAGTCCTGTTTCGCTGTGCACGACACTCCTCGCCTCTTTCTAGCTTGGTGCAACTTATATACTTTTCTTATATTACAAAAGCTCGAACTTTACGATTAGTGAATTTCCCATTACCATTGAAGTCACTCAGAAAGCCAAAGAAAAGGGAATGTTCACTATGGCCGGTGCGCCGAGAAAACTGTCCGCTCAAAAAACAGGGCAGGGAGAATAACTTTTTAAGTCTTTTCTTTTAAGAACATCTACTTTGAAATTCCAATTTGTGTCTTTGGGATTCACTGGTTGATATCCTGCCTTTAGCAAGGCGCCATTAATTACTCCTGCGTATACATAAATACCAGTTTCTCTATGGAAATCTGTCTTAATCCCATAACTAGAACGTTCCTTTTTGCTAGGTACAATACTAACGGCTATCCATCTATCCAGCGTAACCTTTACTTCCTGAGGTAGTTCATCATATATTCGTGGGTTATCGCACATGTTCTGACGGCTTTCTATCCATTCTTTCATTCCGGCTTTTACCGATAGTTTACTAAATTCGCCTGGTCCATACTTCATCATAAATTCCACCTTTCATTTTCAGTTTTCAGGAAATGTACCTTATGATGTATTGCTTCTACTATCTGAATTGCTGGAGACTTTTAACTCTCGTTAAAGGCCACCAACCGGGATTTATCTTAATTTTTCTAATTTTGTCCATGACGTTCAGATGGCATACTGAAAAGATTAATTTAAAAGCTGCTCAATTTCCTTCTTAACCCCTTCCTGAGCCGCTGGGCCGCCTAATCTCTTTCCTTCATGATATCAGATAGGCGAGCCTGCGCTGAATCAAGTAGCTCTTTATGTTTAGTTAGCTCAGATATCCATCCACACGTTGTTTATCCATTACTAGGAGTAGAGTGATTCCCCCTTAGACCCTATTTCTATGTTGAAGATACCTTCTGTGCCACACATAAAAAACCTCTCCGTATGGAGAGGATAGCGTCATAATTTGCTAGTCTATTAAAAATAAGTTACTCTTCTGGAAACATTACATTCCTATTTGTTCACCGCAATAGTTAAATTGCCAACCAACTCCAAATTTATCGGTCACAAAGCCGTAAAGTTTGCTCCAGAAAGTTTCTTGAAGTTCCATCCCTACCGTGCCGCCATCTTTCAGTTTATTGAAAGAAGCTCTAATTTCATCCTTGTTCTTACTGAGAATTACAAGGCTAAGATTGTTCCCCTTAACGAAAGGCATTCCAGGCGGAATATCAGAAAACATAACATTGCTTCCATTAATGTTAAGCTGTGTGTGCATGACTAAACTTTTTGCTTCCTCTGGAAAAGGAAATTCCGAGTTTGGCGGTCCATCTCCAAATAACATAATTCGTTGCTTCTCTGTTTTAAAAACCTCAGCATAAAACTCTACTGCTTCACGACAATTTCCATCAAAATTAACAAAAACTTCAACGCCCATTTGTTTTCACTCCTCTTTAAAATAAGATCAAATGTGGAAATTTGTTTGGCATACACTATATACTTGCCCATTTTTCTGACCAATAAATTGTACTACACGAAAGTAATAATCTAAGATTCTCATTTACGACATTACTGTATAGGTCGATTAATATATCAAACATTTTCTCAGCATTTTCAATACGTTCATCAATGCTATCAATCACAATATAAGTTAAGCCTTTATTTCCTGAAGACATTATTTTATCAATATCTTTCTTCGTAAAGGAATAATATTCATTATAATTTTCAAAATTGTAGCAAAACACTTTTTCCGATTTTTTCCTACAAACATCGGTCAGCCTGCAAAATTCGGTTGATTTCCCAATTCCTGAGTCTCCAAAAAAAACGCAAGATTTTTCATGCTTTTCTACGATACTTTCGAGCATAATAGCCTTATTCTTGTAAATCTCTGAGTAGTAGCTTTCTGGATCAATCAAATATCCATCATTATCAAATAGAAATTCAGTAATGTTTTTGAACCAATATCTAATATACTCCATAATTCACCGATCATCTTTGGTTTTGAAGTTGCTATTACACAACCATCTAAACTTAAATCTACGTACAATTGTCCTCACGTGGTAGAGGGCAGTTAACAAACAACTTAATCGCTCTCCCAAAGCATTCAACATTTTCCCAAATATTCCTTCTGGTTTTACGTAAATACTTGATCTTTTTCCAAAAACAAAAACTTGACCATTATAAATGATTTGATTGTAATCCATCACTGACCCTAATGAAGTTATCACGCAAATTCGCTTATTTCAGCGAATTACATAAACGGCTTTTTAGCGTTTCAAGGCTCCTTTGACACCGTTGCACATTCTTAGGCGTTTTTAAGCTTGCTTTACCTTAACAATAACGTTTGTAAGGCTTTGATTTTATCTCCGCCTATTCCCCCGTCCCATACCGCGTATTGAAGTTTTCCTTCACATACCCGCCCAAGCAAAAATAAACGCCCTTCCAAACGTGAGAGGGCGTATTTACCATAAATTACTGTCCTTATGGAGAAAATTTGCACAAGGCATTCTGCATTCTAACACGTATCAGCCTGCTCCGTCTATGGGAACAGGCTTAAATATAACGTTCAATGAAGTAACGCCAACGTGCTTGCATTCCTCTAGTTCCTAATTAGGTGATCATTTTATTTTGTCCCTGCTCATTATCTGGAATTGGAAAAAGTATTGAGATTGTTGTACCTTTAGGACTTGAACCAATACGAATCTTCGCATTATGAGATTCTGTGATTTTGTAGCATGATGCCAATCCTAACCCAGTCCCAGTATCTTTAGTTGTAAAGAAAGGTGTTCCCAACTTATTAAGATTTTCTTTTGGGATACCACAGCCTTCATCTGCAATTTCAAGCACTACCTTGCATTCCTCTACATAACTTTCAATGCTTAACGAACCACCTTCCTCCATTGCGTCAAGTCCATTGCGGGTTAAATTAAGAATCAATTGAAAGATTTCTTTTCTATTAAGTTCGAGGTTAGGAATCTCCCCCGCGATGAAATTGATTTGTTTATTTTGAGTAAACGTATCCGCTTCTAAAATAGGATATAAATTATTGATAATGTCGTTAAGGTTGTGTGATCCCAGATTAGATTGTTTCGTCTGAACCAAGGAGAGGAATTCTGTGATAATTGAGTTTGCACGATCTATTTCAGAAACCATCAGATCGAATGTTGGCTTCTGATCTACATATTCAGATTTTTCGCCCAACAGTTGAAGGTAGCCACGCACCGTAGTCATGGGATTCCTTACTTCATGTGCGATACCTGCCGCCAATTGTCCAACAAGGTTAAGACGGTCAAGTCTTGCCATCTCTTTTCGGATACGCTTTTGCTCGGTAACGTCAATTAGTCCTGTTATATGGCAATGCCGCCCATCTAAATAGAATAGTTGACTCCAACATAAGCCCTGGCGGATTTCGCCTGATTTAGTGCGGAAGTCAATTTCTGCATTGTCAATCCTGCCCTGAACCATAAGCTCCCTCCCGAGCTTTTGCCTCTTAGGCATATCAACAAAAAAGTTCAACTCCTTAGAGGTGTGACCAATGAATTCTTCGCGGGTATAGCCCGTGCCAGAACACAATGCATCGTTGACATCTAAAAATTCACCTTCTTCAACTGTGGATAAGGTCATCATAATCGGTCCGCCATGAAAAGCTTTAGAGAATTTATTTTCGGATTCACGTAGGTCTTTTTCCGCTTTCTTACGACTTGTAATATCTCGGAAATAACAGGTCATTCCAGTTTCTGTAGGGTAAACACTCATCTCAAGCCATTTATTACCTAAAGCCTCGGAAAGGATTTCGAAATTAGCCGACTTCTTTTCTCTCAATACTTCATGATAGTGTAATAGCGCAGTGTTATTAACCTTATATACTTCAGTAATTCTTTTGCTTAATAGCTCATCCCGAGATTTTCCGAAGGCTATTTCTCCTGCGCTATTAACATAAGTGAATTGAAAGTCCTTATCAATAGCAAAAAAACAATCGGTCATACTTTCGAGAATAGAAGTCATCTCGTTTTGAGATTTAATCAATTTCTCACTCGCAAATTTTTGTTCAATAATATCGTGGTTGAGTTGCTCATTGGCAAGTTTTAGCTCGTTTGTACGTTCCTCTACTAGTCTTTCAAGATTGTCGTTTTTATGTCTGAGTTCATCTTCTAAATTAAATCTATACATTGCTTCCCCAATTAATGGAGCAACTTTTTCAATAAACTTCGCAAATTCTAAGGGAAATTTCCCCTCATTTTCATCAGCAAGGTGAATTACTCCGAGAACTCTATCACGATATCGTATAGGAATTATTGCAATGGACTTAAAACCTACTTCTAAACACTTACCTCTAAATCTTGATTGTTCTTTCGCTGACATTTCGCAAACAAACTTTATTGTATTATTACAAAAAAAGGAACCACCATTAGCCATGCAAATAGCATCCTGTGGTTCAGGTTTTTCTAAAATCACCCGAATACAGGCACATTGATTATTTTTAACAAAGAGCCAATTCTCTGATTCCATGAATTCTTGACTATAACCAATAAAGGATTCATATGGAATATAACCATCCTCATTTAATACCCTTATACCAGAACAGCGACAGCCAATCCATTCTTGAAGTAGTATTAATACTGCATCAAGATATGCTTTTCGATTAATTTTTTGAATAAATAGTTTCAGGAGTGTATTAGTTTTACTTAGTTCATCCTCTATTTGCTTACGCTTTGTATTATCATGTAGACCATCTTTATCCTTGAATATAGCGGTAGTTACTTCGCCTGAGGATTTAATTCCTTGTAACGAATTTTTGACATGGCTAAAATTATTCTCAAATTGTTCCTTTGATTTATCCTTATCTCTCATTATAAAACCTCATCTACAAGAATTCTCTTTAAATAAGAGAATTCTTTGTAGATAGAATATTTCCTTTAGATATATTGTTGATATATTGTCGCATTAGGTCATTCACAAAATTAATTTCCATATCAAGCGTTATAGCACGTAGAGGACAAGTGCAAATGAATAACTCAGCCGTTCCCCGAACTGGTTCGTACGATTACAATAGACTAGACATCATTGGAAACTCTTCGTCATCTACCGTGCCTCCTGTGGCAAATCTCACTCCACTATTTATAAATGATGATCTAAACACCGAGCCATTACCAAATCTCTCGCGTATTGAATCAACTGCTCGATCAACTGTTCTCTGCTTCTCGTAATCCTTCTCAAATAGAGCTAACTGGTGAAAGTCATTCTGACACAATTCAGATACACGAACTCCTAAATGCCGAACTGGTTCACCCTTCCAAAGCTCATCAAACAATTCGCAAGCTATTTCATGAATGGCATTAGTGCAATCAATCGGCGATAAGAACTTCCTTTGATGAGAGCAGTTATAAAACTCGTTTGTCCTTAATGAAACAGATACCAACCTGGCACAATAACCCGCCTGTCTTAATCTAGCGGCTACTGTCTCAGTCAATGATAGCAAGACCAAATGAGCAGTTCCTCTATCCTCAACATCAAAAGCAATCGTAGTGGAGTTTCCAATGCCTTTGATTAATGGTCGGCGATTTTCTCTCACTGGACTACATTCAATTCCGTTAGCGTAATTCCAAACCAACATGCCATGACTTTTTAGAAAGAGCTTAATGATCTTAGTGTCATAGTGTGCCAGATCACCTATTGTATTGATAGCCCTACTCCGTAACTTCTTAGCAGTTGCCCGTCCAACCATGAATAGTTCCTCAATAGGCAGAACCCACATCTTCTCTGCGATCTCATTTGGAAAGATAGTATGAACCTTATCCGGCTTCTTTAATTCTGATGCCATCTTAGCCAGGATCTTGTTAGTTGAGATGCCAACATTGACGGTGAATCCAAGTTCTTCTTTAATTCGATCTTTAATTATGTATGCGGCTTCCACTGGGTCTTTATAAAGGCGTTCCATGTTTGAAAAATCTACAAAATACTCATCGATTGAATACTGCTCGATCAAGGGCGAATACTCTTTGAGAATATCCCCAAAAGCTTTAGAGCATTGCATATACAATGAATAGTTTGGTCGGACAATAATCAGTTCCGGATATTTTGCACAGGCACTGAATATACTCTCTCCGGTTTGTATGTTAAATTTCTTAGCAGGAATCGATTTGGTCAATACAATCCCATGACGAGTCACAGGATCGCCACCAACTACTGATGGTACTGTTCTGAGGTCTAATGGCTCACCATGCTGAAGCCGATACACTGCCTCCCAAGAGAGGTAAGCTGAATTCACATCAATATGAAATATAATTCGTTGACTCATACACTTTCACCTTGCTTTAGAACGTTTGTTTAATTATATACAAACATATGTTCTTGGTAAAGCAAATACATTCACCAAATAATGGCACATAGTTACACTGTTTGCATTTGGTAGTTAAAGATAACCATCTGAAATCCCCAACAGTTCCCACCTGACTGTAAGCTTTTCCCATGTTAGACTTGTTACAGAGGTGGAATTATGTTTATTAGCCCAATGCTTCTTCATAAAGTGGATATCCCTTTTGATGACGATAATTGGCTTAGTGAATTAAAATTAGATGGTATTCGTTTTCTGTATTCAACTATGGACGGGTTTAACTTTTATGCTCGGCATCAAAATGAAGTAACGGTGCGTTTTCCTGAACTTGTTACAAGTCAGATTCCTAAAGGCACGATACTCGATGGTGAGATTATTATTTCTGATGAAGATGGTAAGCCTGATTTTGAAGAATTGATGAGTAGATTTCAAGTGTGTAGTCCAAAGCGTATACCGATTATGTCTAGGATCAATCCAGTGACGTTCTGTGCATTCGATGTGGTTTATGATAAGGGTAAAAATGTCAGCCATTTACCTCTGACAGCGCGAAAAGAGATTCTAAACGACTTATTACCGGAAAGTCTTGAGAACTTGGTCTGGCATTTGGTTGTGTGAGACAGCAATTATATTTTTCAGGATCAGTGATCAGTTGGGTCAGTTAGCTTTGATACGTGATGAGTTGAAGCGTAATGTTTAGATAGAGTATGAGAGACGATTCGACACTCAAGAGGACTTTCAACATCTTCTTCCGTAAATGATACCATCAAGACCTTTAACGCCCCTCAAAAGCCCATTTTGTTGCTCTCAGGATGTTCTATATGACAATAAGAAGTAGCTTATTTGAAATTGATAAGCTAGAGGCGTTTTTTGTCACGATACTATAACTATTGTTTGACGTTTGATTTGTGAGAAAACAATTATTTTTCTCCGGATGATATGCTCTTGGCTTAAACATCAAATAAAAGAAGGGCATGAGGAAACGATTAAATGCCTATGATCAATTAGAATATCTTCACAGATAAAAACCCCTCACTCGTATATTGCTAAGCTCTTAGAAGGTAATTCTGAGAGCTCTAGGCATAAAAATAGTAGGTCATGAATCCTCAGATTCAAACTTACTCTCGAAGAGACAACACTAAAAAACACTCATCCTTTTTAACAGCGGATGAGTGTTTTACATAACTGATTAATTCAAATCTTTGACCGACTTTTTGACCGACTACTTACGGAAACTTACAGGTTTCTATAGGTATTTAGCTGTTTTGTCGCACAGCCCCATATTTTAGTATTCTTTTACGAAAATCCTATGATCCGCTTGTACCAATGCTTTGAGGTATGAAAAAAGCTCCTCCGAAGAGAAGCCTCGAGTTTCATATGGTGGGTTTGAGAGGACTCGAACCTCCGACCCCCGCGATGTCAACGCGGTACTCTAACCAGCTGAGCTACAAACCCATATGGTGCCGATGACCGGAATTGAACCGGTACGGGCTGTTAAGCCCGCGGGATTTT
>JARLHW010000049.1 GCA_031292075.1 Desulfosporosinus sp. | reverse complement strand
GCCAGCCTCTTTGCACTTTAGAAACCACGCCATATTCCTTGCAAGCACGCGCATGATCTGCAATCCTTCCAAGTCTTTTTTCACATCTTCCGGCACGGCACCGTGAACCATGTTCCAATAGCGAGAAGCAATAATCGGCATTTCCGATATGGTGAAATACTTGTTGAGTTGGTCAAAGGTGGCGGTTGTCCCTGCTCTTCTGGCGGAAACAACGGCTGCAGCCGGTTTTAAGTAAAATGACTGCCTGCCTGCAAGCAAATCCACATAAAATGCGCGATCCATGAAAGAAGTAATCGCACCGCCAGCGGCTGCATAATGCACTGGAGAACCGAAAATAAATCCATCGGCATCTTTGGCGAGATCAAGGAAGTCGTTGACACTGTCCGAAAAAGCGCAGCGCCCGGTTTTGGCGCATGTTTTGCAAGCAATACAACCGGCCAAAGGTTTTGTTCCGATCTGGAAGATCTGTGTTTCAATTCCCTCGGTATTTAGCGTCTTTGCCACTTCTTCAAGCGCAGTATAAGTACAGCCATTAGCGTGAGGGCTACCGTTTACTAATATAACTTTCATTATTCTTTTCCTCCGTTCGTTTTTAGATACCTCTAAATACCGTCTCTACCTAGACTGTTTTTCCCATTTCATATGCCTGCTGCATGGTTGGGCTACCGTTGATGTCACCCTTGCGCCATACTCCGACGCCGTAGACAACACCTTTTTCTGTTGCACCATTCAGGCAAAACGTAAATCCGCGAAAGCCGTCAAGCGTCCTTTCCATGAATTGCTTACTGGTGTCGGCAGCGGTAACTATGAAATAGAACTCCTTTCCAGTGATTTCCTCATATCTCGGAACCGTTCGATCAATCAGCGTTTTCATCTGCGCGTCCATCGTATAGAAATACACGGGCGTCGCCATGACGATCACATCGGCGGCAATCATTTTCTCCAAAGTTTCCGCCATATCATCCTTCTGAACACACTTATGGGTGTCGTAGCAGGTCCCGCACCCAGTGCAGTAACCAATTTCCTTGTCTCTCAAAAAAATCTTTTCTGTCTGATTGCCTGCTTCTTTTGCCCCAAGCATAAACTGGTCGCATAGTAGATCGGAGTTTCCGCCTTTCCTCGGGCTGCCAGACAGCATCAATACTTTTTTATTCATATACTAATCCTTCGATCTTTTTAGCTCTTTTTCTTTTTCAACCACTACCTGCTCATATGTTGCAATTTTATAATCTAGACGTTCCAGCGTTTTCTTCATATCTTCCATTCTTGTTATGAGCTGCTTACGTTGCTCGATAAATAGTTCTTTTCTGGCCTCGATGGTCGTATCACCCTGTTGAAATAGCCCAACATACTCAATTAATACTTCAATTGGCAGACCTGCACTTCGCATACATTTGATGAATTCGACCCAATTACAGTCTTCTTCCGTATAATCTCTAATTCCACTTTTATTGCGGTTCACACTAGGAATCAATCCGATGCGTTCATAATAGCGGAGTGTATCCGGTGAAAGATCAAATTTCTCACTTACTTCTGCGATCAGCATTGCGGTTCACCTCCTGATATCTGATATCATAACACTTGGAGTTAACTCCAAGTCAATAGAGATCAGTTAAATTGTATGAAACTTAGTCCATTTTCCACCTATATATTGGTATATGAAAATGATTGCATTGATAATCCAATCAATAAACATAGCTACCCATGTGCCGAGGTGCTATTTTCTTGCTTCTTTACAAACTAAAAAACTTCTGAGAATCTGATGAAATATTGCCGAAAATTGGCTAACATTAAAATTGTTTGTCATAAGAATCGAAAAAGCACAATAGGTTGTCATAAATTGATCAACCTTTGTGCTTTTTAAATGAGTGACTCCATAAGTTTTACAAAACCTATTCTTTTTCAATAAAACTATATAGAATGATTAAATTTAGATTCTTTTTAGAAAGAACAGTCAATATTCGACTGTTCTGACACGAAGTGTTTCTGTTCAGTTACTCTACTTTTTCCCTTTATCTAAAAATTTTATTGATATGTGTGTTGCATCGCAAAATGGGCTATTTCTTGACTTACCACAGCGACAAAGCGTGACTCTATTTCTTATTTCATAGGCAAACCCGTCCGAAGATTCAATAGGAATATTTCCTTTAACAAAAATTGGGCCACTGACTTCTTTTTCAGAATCCTGAAGTATATCTATGGCAGGTTCATACTTAGGTTCAATCGGTTTTCCCGTTTTATCGTAGGCAACTAATCTTCCTGCTGGACACTCAGAGGCTGCAATAATTGCCTCTGCTCTATAGTTCGAATTATCCGAGTTCTCGGTGAGCTCCCATACATTCCCGTCATTCCTGTGACAGAAACGAGCTAAGGCACATCGATTATCATCGAGAAGATCGAGAGCCGGACCTTCAAACATATCTGCCCGGTCTTCAAACATCTCCCTTGATGCCTTCTCCTCTCCAATAAATCCAACTTTTTCATGAGAGCCATCACAAAAAGGGGCGTTCTTTGTTTGACCGCATCGGCAAAGAGCATATTCTTCAGCCTGGGGAAATTCACCTCCATTCTTATATTCATACATTTTACCCTTAGGAACTATGATCCTTTCCGCTAAAGGAACATTTCCCGTGACAAGATACGGCCCATTTTTTAATATTTTAATCTTAGCTAATTTATTCTTGTCCATCATGTTGAAGATCGCCCTCGCCTTTAGATTTTTTACGTGATTTGATTTCGAGTTCTGTTAAACTATCAACATAAGCAGTTAAAAGTTGATCTTCAGCTGCGCAACTTTGCTGATAATACCAGTCCCGGATGATTTTATTGATTTCCACATCCGTCCCCTCTGCCTTATAGGGATACACTGCTAGAAGTTTATTGGTTTCTTTGTCTCTTAATCCCAATTTTTCAGCACTTTCAAACTTACCCATAATACACCTCCGTATTTTATCGCGTAGTACAACCATTTTGTCCGTTTCGTTCGTTTTGTTCTTGCGTTTTATTGACCAATGCTAGTAATAGTTTTGTGATCGATATCCTAGTAAAATCATCAATCAAGGTTCCATCTTGATCAAATTTCGTATTAGCACCCGTTATGAAGACCTCAGGATTATTTAACACTTGGAGATCGAGTCGAACACAGACTTGGCGAAGATGGTACTGTACACGTGCTCCCCCCAACATGCCTGGGGATGCACTTATAATCGCCAGTGGTTTACCACTCAAGGGTAAATTGGTACCCCGCGAAGCCCAATCCAAAGCGTTTTTCAAGACTGGTGGTATGGAATAATTATACTCCGGTGTAGCTATTAGGATTGCATCAGCCTCGGCAAGTTTCTCTTTAAAGTCCACTACAACCTGAGGTAAACCTTCAGCCTCTACATCTTCATTAAAAAAAGGAATTGGCGATAGATCCACTATGTCCATAGTTGAACCATTAGGTAGTAATTCTGCTGCTGCGCGTAAAGCAGCCATGTTGTAGGATTTCACTCGTAGGCTTCCAGTAAAACCGATAATCTTGATCTTTGTCGTCATCAAGACACCTCCTTAAACTTCTTTCTACTTTCTACATTATGAAATATTTGTTAAAAAACTAAAAGTATACTGACAACTGATGTGACGTCACACAGCTACTCTCTCCAGAGACTGTCGGAAGCTATTCTGTCTTGTTTAAGTATACAGTAAACGGAACAGAAGGGTATGTAAAATCCTGTAGCACAGACGACTTCAGAATGGCATCCCAACGTGCCCTTATTATTCCAAATAATGTCTTGAGCGCCATATCTAAAGCTAAGCCACAGGTGATCAGTTTGGAATTCCCTCCTCTCGCCAAGTAACTTGCGTAGCTCTGAAAATGAAAACTCCTCGACAAGCTCTTCTATCTTGATCGGGGAGAAGTATTTATTTAGATATTGCTTGAGCAATGGCAGGTGTGGTCTTGTGTTTGTTCGATTGCTACAATTATTATTTCCTCCTTTCTAATGGGATAATTAACCATAAAATTAACCATTATAAAATTAGGAAGGATACTTCATGATGGAGGCGATTCTAAATGAGGTTGTGGCATCAAGATTTAATACCTAAACTCCCTCGTCAACAAATATTGGGTCAACATCGAGAATGCTGTGCTCTACGTGGTAAAGGTTGGGGCAAGAAACATGCAACAGTTGACTATGTTTTTAATTATAGTCTGGCAAGGCTATATGAATATCATCGGATTGTAATGAATGAGATGGAAAACCGTGGCTATAAACCAGATAAGATATGGTACAACGCATACTATAGAGGCAAAAGCCTTTCCTTCTCTGAAAGCGAAATTCTAGTTAATCAGCTAAATGAAGCAAATTATATTGAACAGTTTGGTAACCCTATTTACCCAGATCATAATTACGATTATCTGAAAGAGTGCATTGACAATCTTAAAAACAAGGGGATAATCTTAAAATAATCTATAACCCGAGTTTGGCGACATTTATTTCCCAACCCTGTGATAGCAAGGGCTCCAGGTCTTACCCTATCTGCCTATAGTAGGAGGACTATTACCATGAACATCTGCGATTACGGCTATCTTCACTAATTTCCCCCTCACTTTTCAATGCGGTAGGTACGCCAGCGATCACTCAATCATAAGCCCCTGGAGAACTAGTATTTCAAAGACGCACCATGCCCTACTGATTTAATATCACTTTACTGCTCGATCCTGATCAAGTTCTATGGCCTTAGACAATGTTGCGATAGCCACTCGTATTTGTGCTTCATTCGGTTCTTTTGTCACAATGTATTTTTGGATGAGTGCGGCAATTTTGAAGACTGCCTTCAGGCGGTTTCGCCGTGAACTCCAATTGAATATCTCATAGCTGACCGACATGGATACTAAATACAGAAGCAACGGGATTTGATATAACACGTAGGACAGTAAAAAATAGATCGGGAACACTATGACGACTAAATTAGTACCGCACCTGCCACATACCCGGTCAGCCGCCTGCACCAGTCCCGGTAAGAGCTGCCCCCCGCTAGTATAAACATTAAAGGCCTTGTGCTCTGCCCCATGGAATTGCCACAGTCGTTTGAAAAAAAATATCAAAACTATAAGAACAACGCCATATTCAGCGAACACCGACCAAACCGATATGGTAGCACTCGCGTTGTTAGCCGGAACAAACCAGCTCCACGGAATAGACAGGAGTACAACAACGACCAGAAACAAATTCCAATTGATCTTAGCTAATTTGGAAATTCCCCTCAAAAAAGGAACCCGGTCCATCGCTTCAAGCAGACGGCTCTCCGGCAGTTTCCGGACATGAGTTGTCACTACTCCTTTTAGCAACTTGCCACGCACCACATGTGTACTAGTTGCAAATGTAATTCCATTAAAATGTGCACGCCCCCCAAGCACTGCCAAATTACTCACCCCATGTTCTTATTTGCCAGGTTTCCTTCTTCTTAATCGCGAGCATAATAACTAATTTCCAGTTAACCTGTCCCGGCTTAATCTTACTGAAAGCTCTGAAATAAGCTCTAAAAAAGAGAGCACTTTTAAGGAACCCAAGTTCCTTCTCAATACAATCATTATATCCCCAACTGGCCTGTTTGCCAAAACTCCACCCCGTTAGTTATTGCGTGGGTAGAAATGCAGCTTCGCCTCAACCATGGTCAAGATTGAAACCTTCGGAATTTTTTGGACAAAATTAAAAGCAGGTCATTTGCCTGCTTAAGTCTACTTGGAATAAATCATTTTCCCATAAACTTCAAAACCGCACTCATCGTCTCGTACCTGTCACTTCCGGAAATCAATTGCGCTCCTGGATACGCAGAGCCCCCAACTTTATATTTATTCGTAGCGCAAGCCAAGAGCTCAGGAGTTACATTATCTGTAGTGACAATCGGAGCCTTTAAATAATCGGCCAAGTATTGAGCAGCCCTAAAATCCGGCCCCTCTTCATAAATCACTAAATTTGCAAACATATTATCCCCCTCCAGTTCTGGCCAACAACCAGAATTATATTGTATTGTATCGAGGTCTACCGCAATTCCCTCCAAAGTCACGTCATTTTGAAACTGATAAATGTCATAGCCCGAGAAAACCATCCCGTTTGACCAAGCATACGTCTGCCAGTACTTGGCTGGGGCGTAGGATGATGCCTGGAGTGCCTGTATTACGCTGTATGCCCCATAGGCACCTACTAGATATTGTCCATTCAACCCGTCTCGGACGCCACTAAAGTAGTTAGTTATAGCAACCATATCACGAGCTTGGGCATCAAAGTCAACTGCGAAATATATTGCAGTGCTATTCGGTGCGCCCAGGAAGGCAGTCTCTTCCAAAGCTAACTGCGCATCAGAAACACCTTGGCTGTAGCTAAAGTACCCTGCGGTCGTCGGATTTGATTCCCAAATGAGAAATACTGACAGTCCAGCAGATTGAATCGCAATTAGCTCATCTGGACTAATCGATTTGCTCCAATTTTGGGTTTCATAACCAAGGTATCGTCCAACAGCCACGATACCAGCAGCTTTCAAAGCAGTCGCTGTTGCCGACGTTAATGTTGTAGAACAGTCAATAGCTTCCACTGCATCGAACTCCTTTCGTTCTTCTTTGACGATTGCATTTCAACTATTACTAAGATATGCCCATAACTCCTTTGTGGTCCCTTTCTAATGTGGAGCAATATTTCTTTCATTATAAATATCCATAAAAAAAGCCTCTCGGCTTTAACTAAATGTAAACTTATATATAATTTTCAAGTCGCTATCGGTAGTTACCGTTTGCGGAATACATAAGATTTATCAATTTCTGTTGTACTCTTAAATCTTTTCAGTTATCAAATCAAAACCTTCAAGTGTGGCGGTATCATCAATTCGAATCATCAAATATCGTATACCATCCTTAGTAACTTGCTTAACATTTTTAAGATCTTGCGGGCCGATCGAAATTGCAGCTGTTTTAGTATCAATTTTAATTGACTTCGTTGCATAATTAGGAGTAACACTCGATGCTTTAAACTCATAGTTCTCCGCACCCATGACTCCCAGAAACGAAGTTCTTAACTTATCTGCGGTGTTAATTCCGCTATTTTCTAAAATTCTCTCCATCTCTTTCAAGCCTATCAAAGAAACTTCTCCACTTTCAGCCTCCACGTCAAGCCGACGACCAAGTTCCTCATAAATGCTCGAAACAACTTCAGGCTCAATTTCAGTTCCTACAATATCTCGAACAACTTCTAGAAAACGCTCTTTGTCATCCTTCGCTGTTGTTTTGAATTCACAGTCGAGAATATTTTCTACAAACAACGGATTTGGCTTGTTTTCTTTTTTGGTATAATAAACAATTTTATTAGTCTCTGCTGCATCTTCACTAAACGAGGGGAACATAAAGCCCTCAATAGGAGCCTCTGTATTAATTATAACGTTCATAGGAACACTTGCCTTGAACTCTTTTTCTTCAAAATCAAAGTTTAGCGACTTTTTAGGAATAATAATAGGACAAATACTACCTATGAAAAATGCCAAGGTATAGGCTTCGGTGTCATCTTCAAGCTCGCTATTTTTCTTTCTGGCTGATTTATAAGTTTCTCCACGTACAAAGCTGATCATAAAATCCTGCTCATAGGTTGCACACGTTTCTTCCAGAATTTTATTAACAATAGTTAAGGTTGCCTCTCTAAAATTCTGGGTATTCAAAGTATGCAACATATGCTGTTGAGTATTATTTTCGCCCACCTTATTGTCTTTGAACTCTAACTCAAAGATTTTAGAATCAATTTTTCCCGACAAAACTTTTTTGAAGTTTTTTAAATATAATTCTTTTCTTTCCTCATCCATCATATCGAAATATAATTCTTCAGAGCAAAGAATGTCCTTGCTTTCCTGTTTGATATAATAACTGCAAATTTCTTGAACTTTCAATTTCGAATTGTTTGGTTTTAGTTCCCTGCGGATACTAGAAATATCTTCCTTATTCACGTTTCTATCTCCTTTTAATCAATCGTTAGGCAGACACACTCACGCCTTCAAGTCAACTAGCCCTACGATTAGTGTCTGCCGTTATAGTGTTTTTTCGTTTGATTTCTGTGACCTAACCATTTTCTTTCAGTCGTTGCTTTTCGTTCTGACTTTTCTCTCCCAGCATAATTTCGAGTGATATCTATTGATTATATGTTATGAATGCACCATTCGTCATTTCTTTTTTTATTTCCTCCCGGACAACAGTGGTAATCATAGAAAAAAGTCCGGACCATAACAACCTTCCGGCAATTAACCTTATACTGGAGCCTTGCCCCTCCAAGCCACTGGTATGCAGGAAATGGTCAACTTTTTTAAGGTTTTGCTTATAACACAATCAGATATTTATAAACTTTGTCGCAATATTCCCAGTGAATGTCCTATCATGCTCTACAAACAAAATAGTCGGTTGGTATTCAAGCAAAAGCTCTTCGATTTGTATACGGGAAATTACATCAATATAATTGAGTGGTTCATCCCAAATATATAGATGCGCTTGTTCGCATAGACTTTTGGCAATCAGCACTTTTTTCTTTTGGCCACCGCTAAAAGTAGACATATCTTTTTCAAATTGAATCCTGGAAAAACCTAGCTTTCTTAATATTGATTTAAAACGGCTTTCATTGATCTCGTAGTTTATAGCGTAGTCAGTTAAATCACCATGAAGATGTGATGTATCCTGTGAAACATAGGATATTTTAAGCTGACTTCCTTTCCTGAAAGTACCAGTATAGTTTATATTTTCACCTCGAATAAGTTTGATAATACTTGATTTTCCTGAGCCGTTTTTACCTATAAGCGCAATTCGGTCACCTTGCTCAATAGTAAAGCATACATCTTTGCAAATCATCTTATCATCGTAAAAAATTGAAACATTTTCAAGTTCAGCAAGTCGGTTTGAATGATAAGCAAGGTGAGAAATTTTTAGGCTGTCGGAATCTTCAAGATTTTTGAGAAGTTTAGACTTTTCATCAATTGCAGATTGCTGTCTGTTTTCAATTGACTTGGAGCGTTTCATTATTTTAGCGGCCTTATGGCCAACATAACCTTTATCTAGCTTGGAACCAGAATTATTTGTTCCATTTTTTGTTTTCTCCACTTCGTCCGACCAACTACTCGTTCGTTTGGCAGAACCCGACAAGCGATTAATGTCTTTTCTAAGCTTTTCGTTTTCTGCAAGCTCAAAGCTATCCTGCCTTTTTTTATTTTCCCACCAACAAGAAAAATTGCCTTTTTGGATTTCTATATTGGTCTTATTGATTGAAAGTATATGGTCAACGCAGTTATCAAGAAACGTTCTGTCGTGCGATACCAGAATAAAACCACTTTTGGTATTGAGATAGTTACTGACAAGTTTTCTTGCGGTCATATCAAGGTGATTGGTTGGCTCATCAATTAATAGAAAACTATTTTCTTTAAGAAACAAAGTAGCAAGCAATACTTTCGTTTGTTCTCCGTAGGATAATGAAGCAAAAGGACGATATAAAGTATCCTCAGAAACTTCCAGCAATGAAAGTTCACGCATCAATTTCCAGTGAAGATATACTGGAAAAATGTCACTGATTACCTCTAGGGTATTATTTTCTTTGTTTACTACATTGAAAGGAAAATATTCAAAGCTGACATTTGCAGAAATTTCACCGTTGTATTCATATTTACCAAGCAACAAATTGAGAAATGTTGTCTTACCTCTTCCGTTTCTTCCCGTAAATCCTAATTTCCAATCAGTATCTATTTGGAAACTCACGTTTTCAAATATGTTATCATAACTACCATCATAGGCAAACGTTAGGTTTGTAACATTTATTAACGACATAATTTTGTCCTCCTGTCAAAAATAATAAGCTGCAAGAAAGTTAATTCTTGCAGCTCTAATACACAACAAAGCCAGACCCATATAGGGTATGGTAAGGAGGTATCATTAGAGTGAAAAGAGATAGTAACTTTCTTGCATAAGCACAACAAAACAAGCGGTTTCGGCAACCGTTTCAAATCTCATTATGCTTTATTTGATTAGCAAGAAAAATTACGCATCTTTTCATCTCCAATCTCTAATTGTTATTTTTATTTTATTATATAATCTTTAAAAATACAAAATGGAAAAATATCACAGATTAGTTCTAAGCGACTACTACTTCTATGACCTTACCTAAAATATCCTAGTGATATCAAATCAATGAACTTTTATCTCCTTTATAATAAAGAACGAGCCGATGAAGCGCTCGCGTACAAGCAATGAACAGTAATTTTTTATCAAAATCATTCGAATAGTTTTCGTTGCTAACATCATGAACGATTACAACATCAAATTCTAAACCCTTCGCCATATAAGTTGGTATGACCAATGCACCTTTAATAACTTCTCCGCCCTGTGGTTCAATAAGGGTAATTTGCACCGACTTTTTCAGCCGATAATATACCTTTTCTGCAGCATCTTGAGTTTTACATATTACGGCTATGGATTCATACCCTTGCTCTGTATAATGAGCAATATCTCCAATGATAGCCTCATCAATCGACTTAGATGTTTCTTGATGGAGAACCAAAGGTTCTTCACCATGCCGCTCGATAGAATAATAATTTTGTTTGGCACCTTCACCCAGAAGTTTCTGCGTGAAGGTGTTGATTTCACGAGTCGATCTATACCCTTTATCTAATGACAGCTTAACCGTCTTACGTTTATTGAATATCTCAGAAATATTATCATATAGTGAATGGTCTATCGTCTTTTCAATCGTCTGCTGAATGTCTCCCAGGACCGTATAAGTCGCATTTTTGTACAAAATCTTAAAAACCTCATATTGCAGGAGAGAATAGTCCTGGGCTTCATCAATGACCACATGTTTGATCTCGGAAAACAAATCATTTCCTTCGACTTTTAACTTAAGATAAAGAAGTGGAGCATAATCCTCATAGAACACTTGCCCCTTTTGAAGGTTTTGTTGGGTTGTTGTAACAATTTTTTCAACGTTCTCTGGAAGTTCTAGACCTTGAGATAGCTTAACCAAAAGCCCACGGTTATTGAAAAGCAGTTCATACAACTGACTATAATCAACGTTCGTAAATCTTTGGATTCGTTCCCGAAAAGCCTTGGCTTGTTTAATAGCTAATAATCGGCTAAATGACTTTATCTCAAATTCATGCCCTTCACTTTTGGCAACAATCTTTTCCAATCGTTTGAGTCTATTTTTCTGTAAGGGGTGGACCTTTTCTAAGAGTGTCTTTTCGATTATTTTCAGCTGTTTTGCCATCGGAATATCAATTTCATTGTGCAAAAAACGGTTCTTTAGCTGTTGCCTCGTCGCAAGAATCGTTCCGTTATAATATACATCCTCAAAGACAATGAGACGATGCGCATAATGCCATAATAGTCTATCAAGAATTTGCTTAAAGATCCTCGAACCTTTGAAATCGATGCACTGCCGCCTTTGGTCTCC
Organism: Desulfosporosinus sp.; assembly: GCA_031292075.1. Taxonomy (GTDB): domain Bacteria; phylum Bacillota; class Desulfitobacteriia; order Desulfitobacteriales; family Desulfitobacteriaceae; genus Desulfosporosinus. The sequence goes on along the minus strand of JARLHW010000049.1, from coordinate 24,464 downwards.
TTTGGTCTTCGCACGGGATTGTATCAATGTTTCAAGCTGCATATCTCTAGTTTCTTCACCAAACCTGCCCTTAAAAGCATCTAGTACTAGATCGTCGAAGATGCTTTGCCTCACGTTTTCTTCGCCAAGCTCGGGGAGGACACTTGAAATATAGTGACTAAAAACGGTGTTAGGGGAAATTATGATCACATTTCTAGACTGTAGATTGGAATTAAGACCTTCATAAAGGAGGAAAGCAATCCTATGCAGGGCAATCGATGTTTTGCCACTCCCCGCTACACCTTGTACAATTAAAAGCTCATGGTCCCTATCCCTAATAATTATATCCTGTTCCTTTTGAATAGTTTCGATGATATTTTTCATTTTGGCGGAAGTATTATGACTTAATACTTCCTGCAGTATATCGTCGGTAATCCTGACATTACAATCAAAAAAATATTTGAGCTTAGAATTTCGAATCTGATACTGCCTTTTCAAGGAAACCTCTCCCCGACTAATCCCCATCGGAGTGTCATACATTGCTTCACCTAGTTCATACCTATAAAATATGCTTGAAATGGGCGCGCGCCAGTCATAAACGTATACTTGACCTGTGTTCCTATCCATTAAATTGTAAAGTCCAATGTAGATTTTTTCTTTTTCACTAAAACCCTTTTCTATAAAGTCAAACCGTCCAAAGTAAGGAGAGCTTATCATTTTCTTGAGTTTCTTAATACGCTGCGAATTTGTATTGTAATTTGAGATTTGATTATTAATCTGCGAATGATATAGGTTCATATCAACAAGACTCTCAAAGTCGCTCGAAATATGAACAGTGTTTTCATACCTATCCTTTCTAGCGGCAATTAAATCACTCTTTTTCTCTGCTAAATCCTCCTCTTCCTTTTCCATCTCTTCGTTAATAAAAGCTATTGTTTCACTAAGATACTCAATTTCCTTTTGAAGATTTTCATGATAAATGTCCATTGGATCACACTCCTAAACTAAAAATCTTAAAAACCCACTTGACATTCATACAGTCTTTGTGATAAAATTTTAATAGGAAATAAATTTGATTATGAGTTTTTATGTCCATTTTTTTATTATATACTAAAAGTATTTCTAAGCATAGTTAAAAATCAATTAAACATAATGTCAGTCTTGTTTAATTGATTTTTATATTAGGTTGAAATACATAAAAAATCTAGCTTTGAAAAGCTAGATATATAATTATGATGCTTAGGCCTGATTTCGATGTTCTTTCGGAATCAGGCTTTTCGGTTTTTATATAAGTCCTCGTATCAATACTGGGAGAATCAAAGGTTCTGAAACTAATAAGTCGCACCAATATACACATCATTTTCCATTTCTGAACTGGTTGTCCACATGAAATATCTTCTGCATTCAATATTCAATGGATTTATTCGGATTGTGATTAATGAATAGACTCAGTCTTTTCACCCCGCATATAGGATGCAATTGCCGCAATGATTGACAGTACTGCTGAAATATAAAAAGCAACTCGCAAACTGGACATAACGGCAGGTGCGATCAACTGCGGGAAGAATATCTTACCTAGAATTAATTGTTGGTTGGCAGCAGGCAACTGATTCAGGATAGTCGTAGGAAGTAATTGAGCCATGGGATTGTAGCCTAAGAAGGCAGCAAACAATGCACCGGTTGGTGGTAAATTAGCAATCTTGAGGGATGCCGCAGCAGGTACTCCCGCATTGACCAGCCCTTGATACATAGTGGCCGGTAAATGTTGTGTTAACCCAATAATTAGAATGGTAAAATATAGAGTCATACTTAAAGCTGACCCCGTATTTTGGAGGGTGGCCCTCATCCCGGATGAAGCACCCCGGTGCTCCGCCGGGACGGAATTCATGATGGCTGTCGTATTCGGAGCTGCAAACATACCCATTCCCACTCCCGACATTAACAAAATAATGACAAAAGGCAGATAGCTAAAGTCGGCTGGTAAAAGTGTCAAGAGAATAAATGCAAAAGCGGAGATCAGCATACCAACCGTGGAAAATCCCCGAGCACCGTAACGGTCAGACAAATAGCCGCTTAAAGGTCCCATTAAAAAGAAACCTATCATCATAGGAAGCATATAAATTCCCGCCCACAAAGGAGTTTGTTCAAAACTGTAACCGTGAAGCGGTAACCAAATCCCTTGTAACCAAATGATCAGCATGAATTGAAGTCCGCCGCGCGCTATCGAAGACAAAAACAAACTGAGATTACCTGCTGCAAAGGCTCTAATCTTAAACAGGTCTAAGTTAAACATGGGCATCTCTATGTGAAGTTCTATATAAGCAAATGCTACTAAGAGGACAATGCCCAGAATTAGCCCCACAATCACGAACGGGTTACCCCAGCCCATTTTCGATTGTCCATAGGGCATGATACCATAAGTGAGCGCCAAAAGTAGCGACGTTAAACCCACTGCAAAAGTACCATTCCCCCACCAATCAATTTTTTGTTGGGTAACTAAGGCACTGGTTTCTTTCAGTTTAAGATAGGCCCAAACAGTGCCAGCCAAGCCGACCGGGACACTGACCAGAAAAATGAGTCGCCAGTGGATATCAGCCAAAACGCCGCCCACAAGTAGACCTATTAAAGAACCCCCGATGCCAAAGATCTGATTGATCCCCATGGCCATCCCCCTTTGAGAAGTTGGGAAGGCATCCGTTATGATCGCAGTACTGTTCGAAAACAAGAAACCGGCGCCGACACCTTGCAATAGGCGAAACAAGATCAATTCTATAGCCCCGGTATTCCCTTTCCCAGGAGTTAAAGATAATAAGATCGACGCAAAAGTAAAAATAGCAAAGCCTAAATTGTATAAGCGCACTCGTCCAAAGATATCGGATAACCGCCCAAAAGATACCAGTAGAGTCGCTGTAATCACTGTGTATCCCATTAGTAGCCAGAGTAAGTAAGTTGTGCTATCAGGAGCCAGTGGATTGATTTGAATCCCCCTGAAAATAGCCGGTAGAGAAATTAAAACAATGTTTCCGTCTAACATGGCCATAAATATACCAAGCGTTGTGTTCGTTAAGGCGGTCCATTTATAACGAGAACTTTCCATAATTCATACCCTTTCCGTTGGAGGTAACAACTTTCATTCTAAGAATCATCTTTCCTGTGGCACTTAAATGAAAATACATTCTAACCCCCAGTTTAGTTATAAGTATAATATTGACTATAACTATAACAAATATGTTAGATGTAAGGCAAATGATAATGGTATAAATATACGAACAGGTAATTATACAGTATGCAAACTAAAACGACCAAAACGTCTAATGGCGTTCTGGTCGTCGATTTAGGGCAGCCAACCCTGAGCCAACGTGGAATCCGGCAAAATGACTGTGCAAGGCAAATTTATAATAATTGCTGAATAACCTCTTCAACGTCTGGTAGTTGATGAATATCGTATATTTTCAGCCATATAACTTTGCCGTTTTCATCAACAATCACATTTGCCCGCTCAGAAAATCCCTCCAGTTCACGAAACAAGCCATATGCTTTGGCGACTGCCCCATGTGGCCAGAAGTCCGAAGGCAATTTAAGATTAGCAATCTTAAGTTCCTTAGCCCAAGCATTTTTAGAAGGGACAGGATCAACACTGAGGCCCAAAGGGATCGTCGCCAGTGCTTCAAATCTTGCGTAGTTAACTTCTAAAGACTTCATCTGTTCAGCGCAAACGGAAGTCCATGCTAAAGGATGCCAAGATAGTAAAACCTTTTTACCTTTATAATCATCTAAGCTAACCATATTACCACGGTTATCCTTTAAGTTGAAAACCGGGGCAGTTGCTCCGATTGTAATTGTTTCCATTATTTTTACCTCCAACTAATTCGTTATTTAACGCCTGTCGTACTAATTTCGTCCTAGCTTTGCTTGAGGTTCTTACTTTGATCACTTGGATTGAGCTTAGAAGCTAAGCTGGTTAAGCCTGAAACTCCACCTAAGCCCATAGTCTCTACCACAGATGAAGGGACTATAACCATTGCCCCTTTTTCCTTGATCCCTTCGTATAAAATATTCATTGCCCTTAGTTGAAGAGCCACTGGGTTATTTTCATACGACTTAGCCGCTTCAGCAAATTTTTCTGCAATTTCTGTCTCAGCAGTTCCCAAAATAATTCGTGCTCTTCGTTCACGTTCTGCCTGAGCCTCGCGGCTCATTGCATCTTGTAACGCAGCAGGTAACACCACATCGCGAATCTCAACGCCGGCGACATTTACTCCCCATGGTTCAGTGCGCTTATCAATGACCAGTTTGAGTTCGCGATCGATCCGTTCTCGATCCGAAAGCATTTCCGCTAAATTGGTTCTGCCAATAACGTCCCGTAAAGCTGTTTGTGCTGACCAAAAGACGGCCTCCTTGTACTTAGCAACTTCAAGGGCTGCTTTCTTGGCATCTAGAACAGACCAAAACAAAACTGCATCAACATCAACCGGCACCGTATCTTTGGTTAAGGTTTGTTCAGCGTTGAACCCTGTAGCGATCGTACGATGATCTATCCAGTTGGTCACGGATTCTAGAATAGGAATAACAAAAAACAAGCCTGGCCCTGCTAAGCGATTGAACTTCCCTACCCGAAGAATTACTGCCTTTTCCCACTGATCAGCAACTTTTACCCCTAAAGCAATTAATATACTTAAAAATACACTGATGATTATCCAGCCCATCCAACCAGTTAAAAACGAAAGTAAACCACCAACTATTAAGAAAAGGACTGCTAATAACACTGATATTTGATTTGGACTCTTAAATTCGAAATTTTGTATATTCATATTTGGAGCCTGCATTAATATCACCTCATTTTAAAATATGTTCTAATGGCAGACTATTCTAGTTCTTTCATAAACCTCTCGGCATCTCGAGGTTCCCAGACTCGGTCGATCAGTGGAGGTCGATCAGCCAACCAAACAAGGCGATCGGCGAAGGTCGGTTTTTCCTCACGGTAGAAAATACCGATGGGTATTTTCTCTCCCCATTCCAGCGTTTGCTCTAGCGCTCCGCTCAGATTACTCGTGTCATAATCCTCCGGTAATTCATAAACTCGATCTGCGTACCAACGATGGGTATTAACTTTATTGAAACTGACGCAAGGTTGAAGAATATCAACCAAGGCGTAACCCGGATGGCTAATCGCTTCTTTCATTAGGTTAATGAGGTGTTCCGAGTGTCCTGTGAACCCTCGAGCTACAAAACTCGCTCCGGCCGCCAGAGCTAATCTGAGTGGGTTAAGAGGTTGGTCTATATTACCTTGCGTCTGAATCCCAGTCACCTGCCCAAGGGCTGTGGTTGGTGAAGCCTGCCCCTTGGTCAAAGCATAGATCTGATTGTCATGGACAAAATGGGCTATGTCTACATTACGTCGGATATTGTGAATAAAATGATTTCCGCCCTCTCCATACGTATCTCCATCTCCGGAATGAACGATCACAGTTAGCTCAGGATTAACAATTTTCGCCGCCACTGCCGGTGGCAAAGCACGCCCATGCAAGCCGTTAAAAACGTTGGTGCGTATATAATGAGGAAGTTTTGCTGCCTGGCCTATTCCTGATACCATCAGGATCTCTTCCGGTCGCTTATTTAATTCTAACAGAGCTGTTTTGATCGCCTTCAGAATGGCAAAATTCCCACATCCAGGACACCAAGCAATTTCGTCGTCAGAATCAAATAGCTTTTGGCTCTCTGCTTCATTTGGCACTTGATATGACCTCCTTTACCCTGTCTGAGATGTACTGTCCGCTCATGGGTCTGCCATCATAGCGTAAGATGCTGTGCGTACAAGCAATCAAGGCTTCCTGACGAATCAGAGCCGCCAGTTGACCTGTGGCATTTTGTTCCACATTGATCAGCATCGTTACGTTCGGTTTTAAATCCGTCAGAAGCTTCGTTGGCAAGGGATAGATATCACCAAAGATTAACGCGCCTATAGAGTAGTCTTCCTCCAGGAGTTCAATCGCTTCTCTCACGGGTCCTGCGCTTGATCCCCAAGCTAAAAGTAAGATCTCTGGATCAGTCTGGCCGAAAACCCAGGGCTCCTGCGCTTCTTTCCTCAGAGAATCCAAACGCCGCAGCCTTTTTTTAGTCATGGCGATACGCACATCGGCAGCTTCTGTAATGTGACCGTCCTCAGTATGCTCATCACTATCCACAAGAACGACCTGTGTTCCGCACCGTCCGGGCACTAAACGTGGTGAAACTCCGTCAGCTGTCAATTTGTAGCGTTGATAGGGTTCCTGTTGCTTCCAAACCTCTTCCCCTGCTAAGGCACGCTCAATCGTCAAACCGGAAAAATCAAAGGGCGGTATCGTCTGATAATAATCCCCCAGGTATTGATCTCCAAGTAAAATCACTGGGATCTGGTATTTGTCCGCAATATTGAAAGCTCGGACAGTTTGATAAAACGCATCTTCCGGATCACGCAAGGCTATGACCATGCGCGGAAATTCCCCTTGAGAGGCCGTTAGGACAAAACTTAGATCCCCCTGCTCCGTGCGCGTAGGAAATCCAGTCACTGGACCCGGGCGCTGAATTTCGGCTATCACCAAGGGTATCTCCATCATTGCTGCTAAGCCAAGCCCTTCAACCATTAAGCAAAATCCACCGCCGGACGTTGCCGTCATCGCTCTAGCCCCAGCATATGAAGCCCCGATCGCCATATTGATCGCCGCAATTTCATCTTCGGCCTGTTCCACCACAATCCCTGCTTCTTCCATTTTACCGGCCAAGTAGGACATGATCCCGGTCGACGGAGTCATAGGGTATCCAGAATAAAAACTTACCCCTGCCGTCAACGCCCCCAAGCCGATCGCTTGATTACCGGTCACCATAATACTCGGTTGATTTTTTGAAAATTCAAGCTTGAATTGTGGTTCAACTAGTGAGTAACCTAATTCTAAGGCTCGGCGGTTAACCTCAAAAATCTCTGACTTAAAAAGACTATGCAACACTGGCCAGACTTTTTCAAAGTCGAAATCAAAGAGACGCAAAACTGCGCCTGCAGCCACGGTCCCTTCCGTCAATTTTGTCCCAGCCTCAAGGGCCTTTGCTTTCAACGGGAGCCATATAGCTTTTCCCTCATCGATCTCCGCACGGTAACTCTCGTCACCTACCAGCACACTCTGAGCAGACAGCCGCGAAGAATGGATCTCCACGGTTGTGGAATCAAGTGCTAAAAGTATATCGAGTGTCTCGCGATGGGAGTAGATCGGCCGATTCGCAAATCGTATCTGATGAAAGTTGTGCCCGCCCCGGACACGAGACATATAATCCTTATGGGAAAAAATCTCGACACCCTGTTTTTTCAGGATAAATTCTAGTACCTTTGCGACTGTGTCTACCCCTTGCCCTGCAGCACCACCCACTAAGATATTGAAATCCAAGTCTGTTCCCCCTTTAATACCAAGCAATCTTGGTGTCTTCTCATCTCAATATTCTTTTCTGAGACCAAATTCAGCGGATTCTACCCATTCTTCCGGTCGACTAAGGAGTGAGACTAACTGATCAATTATTACACAATGATCTTCTTCTTGTTTAATCAAGTATTCAAATAACTTCTTCGATTCATCATCTATTGCTTCGGAAAGGTATTTTCGATAAAGAGTTGTATAACCAGGCGACACAATGATTGTACCCCAATCCATCATTGAAGTATACGGACTCTTGATAGTGACTTCTTTGATATCTTTTTTGAGTTTGAGCCTATGCCTTCCAAGCAGAATTGCTGTTAATAGCTTGCTTCTGAAATCAGCTCATGAACCTTGACCAGACGAACTTGCGCTCTGCCTCTTTGCAGCCTCTGCTACCTACTGAGCCAACTGATAATTATCAATTGCCCCTTCTAAATTGCCCGAGGCCAGTCGACGTGGATACCCTCTTTGATCATTGAACCTTCAGGAACTAGATGATAATCCTCAATAACTGTAATTTCTCCATGATCACGTTCTATTTGTCCCCCAGTACCGATAATACTGTGACTCATAACTTCTGCATTTTCTCCTACAATTGTTTTTAGAAGGCGTGATCCAGTGTGGACTTTTGCAAACGGTAATATTATAGAATCCTTAATTTGTACTCCTTTCCCAATATAAACCCCAGGAGCCAAGATTGAATTGCTCACTTCGCCATGAACAATACACCCACTAGAGACCAGACTGTTCTCTATTTTCGCAGTAGGTCCAACTATATAGGAGGGTAAGATATCTTCATTCGAAAATATCCTAGACTTTAGATCGGTATTATTTAAGAAATGGCCCTCTTTCAAGGATTCCATATTGGCACGATAATAGCTTTCAATGGTACCAACATCTCGCCAGTACTCCCGAAACTTGTACGCAAAAACTCTTTTCCTTTGGTTTAGCAACTGCGGTATGATGTTTTTACCAAAGTCATGCTGAGACTGATAATTACCTGCATCAGCAATTAGTGCTTGCTTAAGTGTTGACCAGTTAAAAATATAGACTCCCATCGAAGCAAGATTACCCGCTGGATGAGCGGGTTTCTCTGTGAATTTAGTGATTCGTTCCTCTCCATCAACGGTAAGGATCCCGAACTGAGAGGTTTCCTCCCAAGGAACTTCAATCGTTGCAAGGGTTATTTCCGCATTCTTTTCTTTATGGAACTTTAACATCAGTGAATAATCCATGTTATAGACATGATCTCCGGAAAGAATAATTACATATTCAGGATCGTGAAAATCAATAAATTTGAAATTTTGGTAAACTGCATTTGCTGTTCCGTTATACAAACTACTTTCTTTTCCGTTAAGAAACGGGGGAAGAATATGGACTCCATTCAATGGATTATCTAAGTCCCAGGCTGAACCTAAACCTATGTATGAATTGAGGAATAGAGGTTTATATTGGACAAGAACGCCGACAGTGTTAATGTTCGAATTGGTACAGTTACTCAGGGTAAAGTCGATAATTCGATATTTGCCGTAAAAGGAAACTCCGGGTTTAGCCCGCTTTCGCGTTAGACCCCCCAATCTGGTTCCTTGTCCACCCGCTAATAACATTGCTACACATTCCTGCTTGCTCATTCTCATTACCCCTTTATAGTTTGATTACTGGTCGATGGACATAATCCATCCATTCCGCTGACCATTTGATGTTGCTTTCTATTCATAATCTCTTTATCTTCAGTTACCTTGCTAAGTAGCTGCAACTTTTTAAGTACTCCACATATAATTGTAATTCTTATGGCCCACTCTCCGTCAGTGCAAGCTTTAACGTTGATATCAAACACCTCCCTGTATTACATAACGCCTTAACCATTAGACAGGTTCCATATCCATCCAAGTAATTAAGTTCCACCAGGTTTCAACGCAATTCGTTCACTTATCTTGTAAAAGGCCTTTTCCTTTAATTAAAATGGTAACAGAGAAAAATGCCATTAGTATGACATTTTTCTTTCATTAAGAAGATATTCCTTTGACAATAGGTATAAACCTATTACAACAGGATTAATCTTTTCTCGTTGCGTTTACCAGAGAAATGATGACTCAAAATAAAGGTATCAGGCACATTGGTCACAAAATTCTAATAGTTCATGAGTTCACTGAATAGAGAATGAGGTACCTCTTCTGAGGTACCTCATTCTAAATCCCTTTGCTTTCTTTCTTGAAATGGTCTTTAGCAGCTCCACTATTTATCTCAGCCACATGGTTGAGATGGAGACAAAGAGCTGGCCATTTTTAGTTGACAATCCTCACATACCTTAGAACCGTTAACCTCATACAAATTTTCTGTGGAAACTTCAACCCCACATTTTTCACACTTAGCCATGGTATAACCGCCTTTCAAAATTTTATTATGTTCAAAAATAGTACTTTATTTTTATTTGACATACCTGTTTTTTAGGTTATTATCACCTCCTTGCCATCTGATTTATATCCATTGGAGCTATATTAGAATTATAACATTAATAAATGCCATTATTATGACATTTTACTTTCATTTAGGAGATATTCTTTCGAAGATGCCAAACTACCTACGAAGCATAGTTCGGGCTTCCTTTAAGATTCTTACGCATTCTTCTTTTTCATGATTTATAGCGGCTTTCTCAAGTTTCGAAGCCAAGTCAAAGATTGAAGTTATTTTAAGAGTTCCAGATGATCCTTTTAACTGGTGAGCCAATCTTGCTAATTTTTCAAGATCACCCTGCGCGATAGTCGCTTCAACTTTCTGATATAGATCAGGTAAATATTTGGCAAATTCTAAAAAAAGTTCCCTAACATCATCAATCATTAATCCGGTGCTTTTAGCAAATACCTCGATATAATTACCGAGAAAATCCATAAATTCTGTACTCGTCTTGCTGTCATCAAAATTGTCTTCTATCATCTGGAACAGAGCATCAAAATTAATAGGCTTTTTGATATAATCATCCATTCCGGCAGCGATGCACTTGTCTTTATCACCCTCAATAGCATTGGCAGTCATGGCAATAATGGTTGTGTGTTTGCTGCTGCCTTCTAGTTTCCTTATTTTCTCTGTGGTCTGATACCCATCCATCTCTGGCATCTGGCAATCCATAAAAACGATATCATAGTTTTTCTTAAGAACAGCTTGATAAGCTTCTAGTCCATTGATTGTCACATCACAAGTTAGGTTTTGGGTTTTAAGCATTGCAATGGCAACTTTGCGATTTATTTCATTGTCTTCGACCAAAAGTAACCTTGGCTTCTTACCGCCATGATACGAGGTAGCAATTTTCCGATTAGTCTTAGGGTCACCGTTGATCAGACTATTCACACTACTATGTTTGGGGACAGTCAAACTAAGGTCTGCGGTCCTTTTCGCAATCTTCAAACGTATCTCAAATTTGAAGATTGAACCCTCCCCTAATACACTTTCAACCTCAATATTACCTTCCATCCTATCAATCAATTCCTTAGAGATCACAAGTCCTAGGCCAGTTCCTCCAAAATTCCTGGTTGTTGAGGCGTCTGCTTGGATAAAAGATTGGAAAAGCTTCTGAATATCCGCCGGGCTAATTCCGATGCCGGTATCACTGACACTAACTTTGAGAATTCCGATGTCATTTTCTGTTTCCAGACAATCAACAGTGACGGTTACTTTGCCGCGGTCAGTAAACTTCAGTGCGTTACCGACCAAATTGTTAAGAATTTGCCCAAACCGATGCGGATCGCCTATAACCTCTTCTGGAACACGAGTATTTATTATAGTGTGAAGTTCAATGTTTTTTTCAACTGCTTTCGGTTCAAGTAGTGAAACAGCATCCTCAATGACCATTCTGATTTTGAAACAAGTTTTTTCCAACGTTAGCTTTCCGGTTTCGATCTTTGAAAAATCCAATATATCGTTAATAATGTGCAGCAAGGTATCGGAAGCAGATTTGGCCTCACGTATAAACTCGGTATGTTCTGCAGACGGATTAGATATACGCAACAATTCCAGAAAACCCATTAAGCCGTTGATAGGTGTTCTAATCTCATGGGAAATATTCGCAAGGAACTGACTCTTCATGACATTTGCTGCTTCAGCTTGTTCTTTTGCAATCTCCAACTCAACAGCTCGCTTTTCGATCTCTTCATATTGGCAGGTTAGTTCTAAGTTTGTGATGACTAATTCTGCAGCAAGTTTTTCTTTCTCTCGGTTTTGCTCAGCAAGCTCTTTTTGAAAGTCAAGTTCTCTACTGGTGATGATTAACTCGGCTGCTCGTTTACCTTGCTCCTTAACAAGAGTTTTAAGTACATTTAATTGCCATTTTTCCTTAGATAGATCTATAAAACTTGTTAATAAATAATTCTTCTGAGGATAATATACATTCACCCTATACGATTTAGTATAACTTTCCAAATGATGGCCAGATTCTTTTTGCCCAGCATTTATTACAATCTCTCCATTATAATTAACCCAACCTAATTGATTATTTTTGCAACTCTGCAATATCTCGGATTTTTTCCTGCCAATTATGTCGCTCCCTTTAAGTCCAGTAAAATTTTCAAAGGCAGCGTTTACCTCGATAAACTCATAATCACAAGGGATGCCTGCCTCAGCACAGATTGCTCTGTAATAAACGTATCCCACTGCTGACTCTTGAAATGTCTGTTTATACAAATCATAATTCAAATGACATTCCCCTCCACATACGACCCATATTGATTCAGAATTAAACCTTATATTTTTTATAACAACTTTTTCTTAATACTATTATCTATTTACTCGTCTGCTTGTTTCCCTAGTTTAGAATGATAACAGAAAAAAATGCCATTTTCATGGCATTTTTCTTGTAATAAAAAGCTATTTGTTTCATAAAATTTATGCAAACTATCCTATAACTTTATGCCTATAATGTTCGTGTTACTAAAATCTTTTAGCAAGGCTTCACACCCAGTTTATAGCCTACCCCGTGTATAGTTTTAATGTAATAAGGATCAGCAACATCTGGTTCAATCTTTTCTCGTAGGCGTTTTACCAGGGAAGTGACGACTGAAGGACTTCCATAATAGTTTGAATCCCAAATTTGGTAAAGGAGCTGTTCTCTAGTAAAGACCTGATCGGGGCGGTTGGAAAGAAGCCAGAGAAGGGCATATTCTTTGGGGGTTAGATCAACCACTTGGCCTCCAAGCTCAGTAATCCTACTGATATTATTAATCGTAAGTCCAGGGAGTTCCACTATATTTTGCACGGCTACTGAGAGGCTGTGTTCTTTTACCCGGCGTAAGACCGCTTTAATGCGTAAGATAAGTTCTGTGCTATCAAACGGCTTGGTAATATAGTCGTCGCAGCCTAAGATAAGTCCTGAAATCTTATCTGCATTATCTTCCTTGGCCGTTAGAATGATAATAGGTAGATTACTTTCTTCTCGTATTTTGCGGCAAACTTCAAATCCATCCATCCCCGGCATCATGATATCAAGCAGCAGAAGATCAGGGTTGCAACTATGGCACTCGTTTATGACTTCTTCCCCTTTTCCAACAACCTTTACATTAAAACCTTCACGAGTCAATAGGATATGTAGAAACTGCCGGATACTGGCATCATCTTCTGCTATTACGATCGTTGTTTCGATCATACATGCCTCCTTCTTCCTGAATGTTATTTGTACTTAAATTCCATTCTCCCTAAACTCCGAATTCTACTGTAAAGCAGACTTTGCTTCCGACTCCGACCTTGCTCTCAAGATAGATATTTCCGTTCATCAATTCTACCAGTTTCTTGGAAATTATTAACCCAAGCCCTGTGCCGCTGGATTCTTTCGAATTGTAATCATCAACTGGGCTAGACCTTGAGAATAGTCTGACAAGCTGATCCTCAGAAATTCCGATGCCCGTATCAGCCACCATGAATTTTAATAGTATTGTATTTTGCAGTTGCTCTTCAACATCAACCGTTAGAGTCACTTCACCATTAATCGTAAATCTAACGCTATTACTCACTAAATTTATAAGAATTTGTTTCAGCTTAGAAGAATCACCAATAAGATTTTTCGGAATTGCCTTATCAATATGATCAACTCTTAACGAAATATTCTTACGCTTTACAGCAACCTGAAACGAATCTACCACTTCATAGATAGTTGACCAAATATCAAACGGTACTTTTTCAAGATCGGATTTAGCAGTTTGGATTTTTGAATGATCCAAAATATCGTTTAATATTTGAGAAAGCAATTTAGTTGATGACTTTACAGTTGTGAGATAGTCACGTTGTTCTTCAGTTAATTCTGTCATTAGTGTTAAATCCGTCAAACCAATTATTCTTGTCATGAATGTCCGAATTTCATGGCTTCTATTTTCGAGGTTGGAAGAACCAATATTTTTTACCATAGAACGAATCACCCCCATATAAATGTGCTGCATACATTCAGACAAGTCACTATACTTTATTCCACGTATTCACTTGAATTCCTCCTTACATTGTCATAGACTCTCGGCATTCGCCGAGGCAGTTGGGGCAAGGATTTCCTTGAACCAACCTTATAGCATTCCTCCTACTTTAGTGGGAGGAATTTTACTTTTTCATCGAGCTAAACTGGAAATTTACGTGAATAAATAGTTCCTCGATGTGCCTAAAAACAGCTAATAACACTTGACTTTCTCAAAACGTCCCCATAATTGAGCGACGAGGGAACTAATTCCTTTGATTACAAAATTTGGGGTGTCGCGTTGAAACCTATATTTATTTCTCATGAATCGTATCAAGAATCCGTTCTTCTGCGCCTCCGCCAGCATTATTCCGGCGGGATTTTCACCGTTGCCAACAAAGACTGGCCTCTAGTCGCGAAGTTCTGGCGTACTGATTTGTCTTACATCACTACTCTACTTCAGGATGACTATGCCGCTAAAGGTCCCCAACCTCGTGATCCGGCTTCCATGCTCCGTTCATATCTTCTCTTTCTAATGACAAAACCAGAAATAGGCATTACTGAATGGATTAACGAAATGCAGCGGATTCCCTACTACGCCATCCTTAGCGGTTTTGAACCAGGCGATTTTCCTGGTGTTGGTACTTTCTACGACTTTTTCAAACGCCTTTGGGCTTCCAGTGGTAACAATCTCAAGCCCCCAAAAATGTCGAGACGTAAGCGGAAACCTAAGAAGGGCAAAAAAGGAGAAAAGGCTCCAACTACTACGCCAGGGAAAGTCAAACGTCTGGTCGAGTGGATGATTCGTCATTCTGACAAAAAATCGGACTTACCCAGTGATCGGTTGTTCCACTTTTTCCAGACACAAATCCTTGCTGTTTCAGCGAATCTTGGTTTACTTGGAGACATGAACGCACTTACTGTGGCTGGAGATGGAACACCCATCGCCACTTCTGCTCTTATCCGCAGTAAATCGACTTGTCAATGTCGTGCCCAAGGCCTTGCTGATTGCAACCATCCTCGTATCTATTCCCAACCCGATTGCAACTCAGGGTGGGACAGCTCAAGAGAGAAGTACTTTAACGGCTACCATCTCTACATGATTTCCGCTGCAAATAGTTACTACGATTTGCCACTGTATCCAAGACTGCAACCTGCTTCCAGGCACGATGCTGTCAGTTTGGTGGTTAGTTCGGTTGAATTCAAGCAACGGTTTACCTTGGGCACGGTGGAGAAAATGCTGTTGGATGCTGCTCATGATGCTGAAGCCATTTATCTCCTACTCGATCACCAAAATACTGAGTCATTTATTGATCTGAACAACCGAAGTAAGAAGAACAATAAGACCGGTGGAGATATCCTGATTTCACCAAAGGGAGTTCCCATTTGCACAGCTGGCTTAGAGATGAAACCTAATGGTTACGACAACCTTCAAAATCGTCAAAAATGGCGCTGTGCACTTTCTTTACGCACTGAAAATTCATGCCCCGCCCCTTGTTCCAAAGCAAAATTCGGACGTACCTTCCACACCCACTCGAAGGACAATTTACGATTGTTTCCTAAGACACTTCGTGACTCGGACAAATGGAGATTGATTTACAAACGTCGCTCATCCATTGAGCGATCGAACAAGCGTGAAAAGATCGATTACAAGTTGGAAGCCGGACGGCATCGTTCTACTAAAATGTGGTACATCCGCCTTTACGGTATTATGATGTGTCAACACATGGATGCTTGGTATTCTCATTCGAAAGAGAACTTCGCTGATCTTAAAACCTTTGTTTTTCCCAAGACAGCTTAATGATCTTTTGTGTTTTAAAAGGAAGACTGTGACGCTTATTTGTCATGTTCTTCTTTAAAAAGCATCGCTGGTTACCGCATTTCTCTTTGAGGTTCACTAATCCCCAGTTATTTTTTGGGAATTTACCCGTTTTGGCTCCCTTAATTCCGAGAGACTATTGTCGTAATACGCTAGCCCAGATAGCCTAATGTGGGAATGATATAACTCCATTTGAGAAGATGTCATAACAATAACAAAAAATGTCATTATTATGACATTTTTTGTTATATCAATAAGCTATTCTTTTATTGCCCATCTCTCGATAATCTCATAAAATGCACTAGTTTCAATGGGCTTTGTGAGATAATCATCCATTCCTGCGTTCAGACATATTTCTCTAAAACCTTTTAAAGCATTGGCAGTCATGGCGATAATCGGGGTGTGCGTACCTCTTTGACTCTCTAATTGTCTTATTGCTTCGGTCGTTTTGTAGCCATCTAATACCGGCATCTGACAATCCATAATAATGACATCGAATTTCTGTTTCTGAAATGCATCAAGCGCAGCATTTCCGTCCTCAGCCAAGACAACGTTCCAGCCTTTACGAATTGAAAATTTTCCAATCACCATCCGGATAATCTCATCATCCTCTACAATTAGAAGGTTTAACGACTTTCCTGTGCCATTATTTTCTATAGTTTGGAAATCGCTTTGTTTATTATCCTCTCTAACCTCAGATTCCTCTAATACACAAGTGAAAAAGAAGGTACATCCCACATCCTCTTGACTTTCTGCCCATATTTTACCCTTCATTTTCTCTATCAATCCTTTGCAAATGGCTAATCCAAGTCCCGTACCTCCGTATTTACGGGAGGTTGAACTATCAGCTTGACTGAAGCTTTTGAACAGATCGTCAATTTTGTCAAGTGCAATACCAATACCGGTATCTTTAACTGAAAATTCCAATTTAATTTCTTTATTCCCATAATCTGCAACTTTCCTGACAAATAAATCGATTCTTCCCTCATGAGTAAATTTCAAAGCATTTCCAATCAGATTGGATAATACCTGTCTTAATTTAAAGGGGTCGCCCATAAGCATTACAGGTACGTTACTTTCAATATGCTTCTCTAGGGTGATTGCTTTATTAAGGGCAGCAGGGGTAAATAACATTTCAAGATTACTAATCAACTCAGTCAATCTAAAATTTACTTTTTCAATCTCCAGTTTTCCTACTTCAATTTTCGAATAATCAAGAATATCATTGATTACTTTTAAAAGTAATTCTGAAGATGTCATACAAACATTAATAAGACGAAACTGCTCTTCATCTAATTTAGTCATTTGCAATAGCTGCAAAATTCCCATAACACCCGTCATCGGCGTCCTGATTTCATGGGACATATGAGCCAAAAAATTGCTTTTTGCTATATTAGCATTTTCAGCCTCTACTTTTGCCTTGATGAGTTCAGCTTCTACCTCATAATGTTCTTGTATCTCTTCCTCAAGGACCGCATTGGTCTCTTCCAGTACTCTATTAGTTTTGACAAGTTGGTTATTAAGGTCTTTGATTTCGTTCTCTGCCTGGCTTCGATGGGTAATGTCAGCAAAACTCACAAGACTTGCAACTAATCTCCCACTAGCATCGGTGACCGGAGTTCCAAACACCTCCAGCAATACTTTCTTACCATCAGGATGAACAACGACCATATCATTAACATAACTACTTTCTCCAGACATCCCTCGAATAATGGGCATTTCTTCATCCGGA
The DNA here is from genome assembly GCA_031292075.1 of Desulfosporosinus sp. Classification (GTDB taxonomy): domain Bacteria; phylum Bacillota; class Desulfitobacteriia; order Desulfitobacteriales; family Desulfitobacteriaceae; genus Desulfosporosinus. Next base: position 7,068 of record JARLHW010000049.1, on the reverse strand, counting down.
TAAGGGGTATCCGTATCAAGTTTATAAACTGGAAAAGTCTGAGATAATCTTTCTTTGCTTAAATCGGGTATGAAATCAAATTCAGTTAATTGTCTTGCACGTTTATTTGTAAAAATGGCCTTTCCGGAGGGAGCATCAATCATTACTACGCCGACATTTAAATTGTTTAGCAGAGTATCTAGGAGCTGGTTTTGATTGGCTAAGTCATTTTCGATTCTTATTCGCTCCGAGATTTCTTCTTCAAGCGCGGCATTAGTTTCCTCAAGATGATAGGTCCGAGATGCTACCAGTTCTTCAAGGTCATGATTCCATTGCTTAAGTTTATCTTCAGCCAATTTCTTATGAGAAATATCAAAAATAGTCGAGCGGCTCATAATGAATTTTCCATTTTCATCCTTGATCGCGGTACCACTTAAAAGAACCGGCAACAGGGTACCATCTCTACATATAATTGTGAATTCCAAATCTTTAACCCATCCAACCTTCGTAAATCTCTTGAAATTTTCAACGAAAATTCTTTTACTTTCAGGAGTAATAAAGTCAGTAAACTTTTTACCGAGTATCTCTTCTCGCGTGAATCCTAGCCACCTAAGCTCAGTATCATTAATACGGATTATAACTCCATTCTGATCCAAAGAGTGATACCCACAGGGGGCATTTTCATAGAGATCTTTAATCTCCGCTAGCGACTTATTCAGGGTATCCTCGATCTTCATTCTTTCGGAGATTTCTTCTTCTAGACTTGCATTGGTATCTTCAAGTTGGTTATTAGCTTTTTGAAGTTGTAGCGTTCTCTCAATTACTTGATTTTCAAGCGTGGAATTTAAATGAATGATTTCCGCTTCGGCCTTTTTTTGATCTGTAACATCATGCACAATGGAATATAATAATTGTCTGCTATTAATAACCAGAGGTCCACTGTATACTTCAACACTACGAATTTCACCATCTGAACGTCTGTGTTCAAAAAAGAATTTGTGTCTGTTAACATTTCTTGCATTCTGCATTTTCTGCAAAATTTGTTGAAATGAAAGAATGTTAATCTGGCTGATATTCATTTTTAAGAGAGCAGTAGAGCTATAACCATAATAATGACAAGCGGCTGAGTTAGCATCGACAATAGCTCCGGTTTCAGGATCAATTAGTAACATTATTGAATGACTATTTGTGAATAAACTAACATATGAAGAATCAAGTAATTGGGTATCTTCATCTGAATTTACAGGACTATCAGGAGAAATATCATCAATTTTATTCATTACTTAGACCCCTTTAAAGTTTCAGCTTTTTCCCAACAGAGCTCTTCCGGTCAGGGCGGCAATTTGTAAGGCACTTAACATTTCAGGAGACAGGATTTCACCACTTATTAGATCAGTTACAAAAGTGAGGGGCTGTAGTTTAGTTCCAAGATTTACTGTTCGTGTTTCCTCGGAATGACGATTGATTAAGATAATAATTTCCTCCTTGTCCCCAACCCGAGTGAAACCATAAACATCCGGTTCAAAATAAAATGACCGGAAGTCACCTGTCTGCAATACTTCAAATTCAGCGTGCAGACGCAGCATTCGTCGATACCAATTCAATATTTCACGATCTTCTTTACCCCAAGGATATGTCCCCCGGTTATATGGGTCAGCAAAACCTTCTGCTCCCACTTCATCTCCATAATAAATACAAGGAACTCCGGGAAAGGTCATTTGAACCAAACTGAACAATTTGAGCCTTTGCACAGCTAATTTTCGGGCTAAAGGAGTAAGTCGATAGGCCCTTTGCTCTGTCGTTGTTAGATTATGCTCTGGTGGAGCATCGCCTAACAGTGTTAAAACTCGCGCCGTATCATGGCTTCCGATTAAGTTCATGGCCGCATAAAAATTCTCGCGAGGATAATTTTCATATAAACTCATAATTTCTTGGTGTAAGGAATTGGAATCACTTTGTTCGAGAAGAAAACTGAGGAAACTCGTGCGGAAAGGATAGTTCATCGTTGCATCCAATTCATTTCCTGAAAAGTATTCGCGTTGAACGCCATAGCTTACTTTATTCGAAGCGTCTTCCCATACTTCTCCGATTAGAACGGCATCAGGTCGAATATTTTTCATCGCATGCCGAAGTTCCTGAATGAACTCATCCGGAAGTTCGTCGGCAACATCCAATCGCCAACCAGCAATTCCCATCCTTAACCACTTATTAATTACACTGTCTTCTGATCCATAAATAAACTGTCGGTAGGAAGCGTTCATCTCGTTCACTTCCGGAAGGGAATCAATCCCCCACCAGGATTGATATCCTTGGTTCAATTTACACTGATACCAGCTAAAATAGGGAGAATCAGCCGATTGGCAGGCAGCCGCTCCCGGATAATTGCCATATTTGTTAAAATAAATACTGTCACTTCCGGTATGTCCAAAAACGCCATCCAGTATAATCGAGATCCCAGACAGTTTTGCAGCATCAATCAAGCGTTTAAAAACGTCATCATTTCCATACATAGGATCGATCTTTCGATAATCCGCCGTGTCATACTTATGATTACTGGGAGCGTCAAAGATCGGATTAAAATAAAGAATGGTTATGCCTAATTCTTGTAAGTAGGGTAATTTTTCAATAACCCCTTGCAGAGTTCCCCCAAAAAAATCCCAATCAGTCACTCTGCCCTTATCATCCTTGATATAAATGGGTAGATCAAACCAATTAGCATGCAACAGGGCGTTTTTCCGCGGATAGAGGGTGAATCCATCCTTGTGATCATTATAAAAACGATCGACATAAATTTGATACATTGCCCCTTGCTTATACCACTTTGGTACTTCTATCTGTTTATGAACAGTAATTTGATAGGAAGCCGGCTCTTGATCCCAGAGCTTACCTTCACCACCTAGTCTTTTCAAGTTATTCCCATAATAATAAGTTTGAGATCCTATCTGAATCACAAAATAGTACCAAGTAAGCCCAGGGCTGTTAGTTACATAGTCTATTTCAAATAAACTCTTTTCTTCAAAGGTTTTAGGTACTGAATCCAAAGCCGAACTTTGACTATTTTCGGTAGTTCGATGCATGGAAATAGTTTTCTCACGATCCATTTCCCAAAGACGAAGAATGCAGGCATCAATTAGAATCGTTGAAAACGTCCTGAGACGGAAAGTTATCCGCTGTCCACATGTGACAGCGCCAAACGGTTCTCTGTAAAACAAATCGTGAGAATTATGATAGGCATTAAACACCTTCATAACCATGATTCTTGGATTTCAATATAGAAACAAAGACAATTTTCATATACGCCCGCCTTTCATTCTAGACCACCGTGCTTTTGAATAACCAAAGGCCAAAGGGCTATACAAACACCCTTTAAAGATATTTTCGCTCTTGCAGCCCCCATTTATCAAGGAGTCAAGTTGATCAAAAAAGTAAAAAGAACCGTCCCTAATACTTCAATATCAGGTACCACAAAAGGTTCGGTAAGGAACGGTTGATAGAGGCAAGGAAGAGTAATCAGCCTGTTGGGGGGAGTGCGCGTAGGGGTTTGAAAGAGCATCGATAAGCCGCTCCATCACGCTGTAGTCTCCTTGTTTCACAGCGGCTTCTAGTGCGGCTTCTACCCGGTGGTTGCGAGGGATTAGCGCAGGATTACTGTTTTGCATCAACTGACGCGAGGAGTCTTTCGGTTCCTGCTGCCTGCCTAGCCTCGCCTGCCACAGTTCATGCCATTGCGTAAATTCTGAGATGCCAAATAGGATCGTATCGTCTGGTTTATCAAAGGTTAATGCGCGGAAGGTATTGGTATAGTCCGCATGATACTTCTGCATCATACTAAGCAGGTCTTCGATAAGGGTTTCATCTTGTATCTCTTGGTTAAATAGTCCTAGTTTCGCCCTCATTCCGGCGAGCCAATGGTCGTGATACAACTCAGTAAAATCTGAAATCGCATCCTGCGCCAGTTTGACCGCCTGCGCTTGATTAACATGCAGCAGCGGCAGTAGGGTTTCAGCAAATCGTGAGAGATTCCATCCGGCAATATACGGCTGATTGCCATAGGCATAACGGCCTTGAACGTCAATAGAACTAAATACCGTTGCCGGGTCATAGGCATCCATGAAGGCGCAAGGACCATAGTCAATGGTTTCTCCACTAAGGGCCATGTTGTCGGTGTTCATCACCCCGTGAATAAAGCCAACCAGTTGCCATTTGGCAATCAACACAGCTTGACGCCTGACCACTTCCTTAAGTAACAAAAGATAGCGGTTCGGGGCATTGTCAACGTCAGGAAAATGTCGTTGCAAGGTATAATCAGCCAGGACTTGGAGATCCGGGGCGGTGCCCCATTCAGAAACGTATTGAAAGGTGCCGACGCGCAGATGACTGGCCGCTACGCGGGTTAGAATTGCACCAGGCAGCTCGGTTTCACGGATTACTGACTCGCCGGTTGTCACCACCGCTAGGCTGCGGGTGGTAGCAATACGCAATGCATGCATTGCTTCGCTGATGATGTATTCACGCAACATCGGACCAAGTGCCGCTCGACCATCGCCCCGGCGGGAATAGGGTGTTTGACCTGAACCCTTAAGCTGAATATCAAACCGCTCGCCTTGGGGAGTGATCTGTTCGCCAAGCAGCAGAGCTCGGCCGTCCCCTAATAAGGCGAAATGTCCAAATTGATGTCCAGCGTAAGCTTGAGCAAGAGGCAAAGCACCTTCAGGAATCCGATTGCCAGCAAGCACCGCTACGCCATCTTTGCTTTGCAGCGCCTCGACGTTCAACCCCAGGGATGTTGCCAACGGATCATTGAGAAAGATCAACTTGGGTGAGCGTACAGGGATTGGGTTGAGACTGGTAAAAAATGATTTCGGCAGACGGCCATAACTGTTGTCTAAGTTCCAGCCTGTTGCTATGATTGCATTTTCCTTTGTCATCGTAGCTCCTTTTCTCCTTTTGTCCATGGGTAGCCTAGAATTTCCCTTTTAGTGTCTGCGTCGGCTAATTTATTATACCTTTCCACACAGATGGCGCTTTTTAAACCTACAGATATCAATATATTTTTTTTGTTCGATCATAACGAATGTCTCCACGTGTCCTAAAACCGAGTATCAATGATGGAAACTCACTTGGTTTGAAGAAGTTAATGTGGGGTTGTTTTTTAAATGGGCCAATTCCTTACGCAAATCACGAAGGAGTAAAGAGATCATATCACGACTAACGCCGTGACGAATTAAAATACGTTGAACGGTTAAATTGTGGCGATTACTTGGTAGGGGATAGGACGCGATTTGCCAACCATGCATTCTTAAGCGCTCAGACAGATCGTAGAGTGAAAAACCCACTGCGCTTTCATCTTTTAAGGCATAACAAACTGCTGGAATACCGCCGTTTCCGTCATATAGTAGTTCCAATAAATCAATGGTCTTGAGCTGACAACCTAAATACTGAGCAGTACAAGCACAGTCATCTTGAATTGCTGTGTAACCCTCACGCCCTAATCGTAAAAACTTGTAATATTGAGCAATAATTTGGCCAGCTGGACGTGAAAAATTAAGTGCGAACGTCGGCATTTGACCTCCAAGGTAATCAACATTAAAGATTAATTCTTTAGGTAAATCGGCTATAGTTCTCCAGAGCACCCAACCAACACCTAGTGGTGCCATGCCAAATTTATGACCGGATGCATTAATTGATTTAACTCGGGGAAGACAAAAATCCCATTTAATAGTTTTATGTATAAATGGTGCAATGAATGCACCGCTAGCCCCATCCACATGAATTGGAATATCTAAACCTGTTTCATCCCAAAGTACATCGAGAGCTTTGGCTATTTCTTCAACTGGCTCGTAGATACCAGTAAAAGTACTACCTAAGGTTACTACTACCCCAATAGTGTTCTCATCGCAAAAATCCTTTAGATGACCAGGCGTCAGACCTAGCTCATTATCGGTTAGAGGAATTTCTCTAATTTCTACATCAAAATAACGTGCAAATTTATGCCAACATATCTGTACGGGTCCACATACAAAGTTGGGTTTGTCTGTGGCTTTTCTTTCTGTTTCACGGCGCTTGCGCCAGCGCCATTTAAGTGCCAAGCCACCAAGCATTGCCGCTTCACTAGACCCAGTAGTTGAGCAACCAATGGTGTCTTTCTTATTAGGAACATTCCAGAGATCAGCCAATATGTTCACGCAGCGCTGTTCAATATCCGCAGTTTGAGGGTATTCATCTTTGTCAATCATGTTTTTGTCAATTGACAGATCCATTAAGTCTCTTACTTCGTCCTCAATATAGGTAGTACAAAATGTTGCTAGGTTTTGACGCGCATTTCCATCCATAAAGAGCTCATCTTGAACCAGTTGCTTAATAACTTGAGGGTTGAAAGATTTATCAGGCAACTCGTTTTTTGGAAGCGTAGTTTTGCATATTGAATCAGTATAGATATCTCTAAACTCGTCTTCAGCCACCGTTTTCTTACTGCGATGCAAGGGCATACTTATTCCAACCTTTCTGATACTCAATACAGGTCTCCCGTTTAGTCTAGCTGACATTTGTCCGATGCTACAGAGCAACGTCAGTTTCCCTTAACCCGACGTATAATTAAACGTCCAGGAAACGACCAAGCCGTCGATCACAATATATCATTTTTTCTTTAGTTACGTCTAGCTGCGTCCTCCCTGAGGTTACTCAACAACTTCCATTTTGTTTTCAACGTGTATCCAGAATTTCCTTCAAGACAGTACAGATCTTTTCAATGCTATCTATATTAAAAAGCACCTGCCTCAGCAGATGCCCTGTAGTTCGGAAATGGCCGCACACAAAACGACCTGACAGTCCCGTCAATGGTCCCGTTTCTAAACGATTACTCGCTCTCGATATTTTTTAAAAACTCGATTCGATTTCTACCGTTTTCCTTGGCCTTGTAACAGGGCTCGATCAACCGTTTCGAGTAAGCGGTGGTTGTCAAGATAGTTGTCGCATTTGATCAAACTTTCATACCACTCACTGAATGCATTAGTCACGCTGCATGAAGGGCCCGAACGCTCGGCGCTAGCCAGAAGGAACTTTTGTGATCTGCGGATCAAAAAGTCCCTT
>JARLHW010000337.1 GCA_031292075.1 Desulfosporosinus sp. | reverse complement strand
TGGTTTTCAAATTTATTACGTCACTACAATGGCGTTTTGAAAAGTCGACCCGCCTGTACCAAGGGTTCCAGGGTTTGGCACCCTCTAAAAATGCCATATATTAGGACAATTAGCCCTATTTCACCGGAAAGTCGGGCTAAGATCGTGGGAATAATCCAGGGAAAAACAAAATAGCCAGACCTAACGATCTGGCAACACAAATAAAATATATTCCCACATACACTCTGTCACTATAAAAAGACAATCATTCTCTCAAACCCGCTTATACCAAGGCTTTCATTCAACCTCAATATTGCACTATTATCGTCTCCACGTGCCCTGTCACCCCAATAGAGCTATATATTTCTCTGGCTCAGCTCTAATATTATCCGCTGATTTTTCCTAATACTTTTTCAATAAATACACTTGACAGTTCCGGATCAAATTGAATACCTGCATTTCTTTGTAATTCCGCTATTACTAATTCATCTGGTAGTGGACCTCGATAACTTCTCTCACTAGTCATTGCATCATAGGCATCCGCTATAGTTATTATTCTAGACACAAAAGGTATCTCTTCCCCTTTTAAGCCTTTTGGATATCCTTTCCCATCCCATCTTTCATGGTGATATAATACGTAGTTAGCCATGTCGGACATATCATTGACTGTATTAAGAATTCTATAGCCTATTTCAGGGTGGCGCTTTATTTCCTTCCATTCATCGTCTGTAAGTTTACCAGTCTTATTAAGTATATTTTCGTTTATAGCTATTTTACCTATATCATGTAGTAATCCAACAGTCTTAAGTTCCTCAATATCATGCTCAGGCATCCCAAGCACTTCTCCCATGCTTTTGCATAACACCGAAACTCTATGTGAGTGCGCCTCTTCTCTTTTGTTTTTCTCATGAAGCGTATTAATAATAGCACTCATTGTTTTCCCTCTCATACTTGGACTTTCAAAGAGTTTTTTCTTATACATATGATCCTCAGCCTTTTTGAATATTTCCTGATTTTCTTCTTCCTCATTATTCTTGGTTTCATAACCAAAGGAAATAGAAATATCAATGGATCCTACTTTTTCTTTTAAAGACAGATCCTTGATCCGTTTAATGATTTTCTCTGTTTCAAAAGAATCCGTTTCAGGTAATATAATAACAAATTCATCTCCTCCGAGTCTGGCAATGATGTCATCAGCTCGGCATCCCTTCTTTATTACTTCTGCTACTTTCTTAAGAAGCTCATCACCCATGACATGCCCAAAGGAATCATTGATAAGCTTCAACCCATTTACATCAGCCATAACAAGGGTCATAGGAAGGTTTCTTTTTGTATCTAACCGTTTTAACTCATCTTCATAAAATCTCCGGTTGAATAAACCTGTTAAGGGGTCTGTGTTTGAGACCCACTCCAGTTTCTCCATATTATATTGCAGAGTTATTATTTGAGATGCAGACGATATCCCTGCAAAAACAAATACATATCCTAAAATGATAAATACTAATAACAATAGCATGTTCCATGAAGAGCTAAAACTTTTCAAACGTTCGAAGGATATCGTATAGTTATTAATTAGTAACAAAAATGCAAGAATTGGGTACAAAGACATAAAGCGTATGGTTTTGTTCGATACTTTGTTAAGAATCATTTTGTAAGGTTTACTTATATAGTAATAAGTTGCTAATAACAATAAAATTTGAAAGCAAATTCTAATAATATATATAAGGTTTAGAATAGATTTCAGATCATCAATCCCTGAAAGTAATTGTGCAGAGGATATGGCAGTAACTAAACATATTGTAGAAAACATCCAAATACTAAACATTGCAAATACTTTTTTTGTTATTGATTCTTCAAATACTGAATTAATATAGGATATGTACAAAAAAGAATTGAAATATAATATATATTCAATATAGACGGAATTGTGTATGTATTTATTCGCGCAAATATTGGTAATATAAATGAATAACGTAGTTAATATGAAAGCGTTCAAACAGAATTTAATTGTTTTTTTTCTTGAGAGTAAAACATGTGTTGTTAATACATTAAGAATAGCAATGAAAAATAAGTACAAATTTTGAGGTGATATCAAGTCAATCTTCCCTTATTCTAAATTATTATTAAGTTTGTCTATTCATCCGAATTCCCACTACCCTTACAAATCCATTCATTTGCTATTATTCTACTTTAACTTCCAAAATTCCTTTTTTAAATCATAATTCCATCCCCCTCATCCCACTCTTCAATTCAAAAACAAAATGCGCTGGTGTGAGAATTTCTATCTCTCAACCAACGCATTAAATATTTTTTCATCAAACCCTAAGACCAATATATAACTATCAATGAAGTAACACCAACGTGCGTGGGGTGCTCGATTAGTCTGGTTAGCAAACACGTTTAGTACTTATAATGACGGTTTAGAAAACATTTTACAATCCCGTAATTAATTACCAGTATTGCTAACATACCCTTTTAACCCGAAAATTTTAATTCAAATAAGTCTGCGACAGTGACCCTATTCTCCGTTTTCCTTTGCATATAAGAAATGCTTTCTTAATGTGTAGTCTGGTTCAACATTTGGATTTGAAATTCTATTAAGGTAAGGACGTTTTACCACAACACGGAATCTAAAAAAGCCAGTGTCTGCTTGGAATACAAAGCGAAATCCCTGCCACAAAAACAATCTAGCGTGTTGATGCAGTATAATTCCTGATTTTTACTCGTGTAAACGAGAAGTAACATGATGCAACAGCCATCTCTATGGGATAAGACTAGAAGGATACCACAGACATCCCCGATCTAATCCTTATTGGCATTCTTAGATTCTATATTGTAATAACGACCGGACCAATCCTCAATCATTTTTAATGCAGGGTAAAGCTCTATTCCTTTTTTAGTCAAAGAATATTCTACTTTGGGGGGGACTTCGGGATAGATGGTCCTATAAATTAAACCATCCTCTTCTAGTTCACGTAGTTGCTCAGTTAGCATTTTTTGACTCACACCACAAGTAATTCTTTGAAGCTCAAGAAATCGCTTGGGTTCATCACCAAGATGACATAGTATAACTGCCTTCCATTTACCTCTTATTATTTCGAAACCTAAATCCAAAAGACATACATATTTCTTTTCTCTATACCTTATCAATTGATTCACCTCCATGAGCAGTTGTATGAAGTATCTTTTAGATCAATAACATTAAGAAAAATTTACTTTTTTCCTGTCTTATAAGTTACCTCCACCGATATGTAAATCTCACTTGGGCGTAACTTACATACTAAAAAGTGCGTACTAGATACCAATTTCGGTCTGACGTATACTGAGTTTGAATAAGTCAGGCAGCAATAGTAAAGGATTCAAAAATTGGGAGGTTAAAATTAATATGATTATGAAAACACTTTTTGACAAGACAAAGATACTGAATATGGAGTTAAAAAACAGATTTTTTAGAGGTGCTCTTTGGGAAGCATTAGCGGATGATAAAGGCCATATGACTCCAGAACTCTGGGCTATCTATGAGGAGTTAGCAGAAGGCGGAGTGGGCACCATTATAACAGGATACGCCTATGTTACAGAACATGAACAACCCAATCCGGGTATGATGGGCATTTATGAGGATTCTTTTATACAAGAGTATAAAAATTTTACTGATATGGTTCATAATAACGGAGCTAATATAATAATGCAAATCGTATATGGGGGATTTATGACTAATTACAATGTAGGTGAAAGAACGATATGGGGTCCGTCAACGATGGAAAACGAAGTTACAGGAACAATGGCAAAAGAAATCTTAAAGAGTGAGATTAAATATTTGATAAACAGGTATGCTGAAGCTGCTTTAAGAGTTAAAAAATCAGGTTTTGACGGAGTCGAAATTCATGCAGGCCATGGATATTTGTTAAGTCAATTTTTATCTCCATGCTACAACAAAAGAATGGATGAATATGGTGGAAATATTGAAAATAGGGGAAGAATCATATTTGAAATATATGAAGAGATTAGGGAAAAGGTGGGTAAGGACTTTCCAATATTAATAAAACTAAATTCTCAAGACTTTGTTCAAGAGGGCGGACTTACAGAAGAAGAAAGTATATATATTGCCAAAAAATTAGCCGATATGGGAATCAGTGCTATAGAAGTAACTGGGGGGAATGAATCTATCAAAGAAGTTGCAGAAAGAAACTTAGGAGCGGCAAGGACAAAATTAATGGTATCAAAAGATAGAGAATCGTACTTTAAAAAATATGCCGCAAAATTAGCTGAAGAAGTAGATGTTCCAGTCATGTTAGTTGGTGGAAATCGTCACTTAGATGTTATGGAAGAAATATTAAACACCACGAAGATAAATTATTTTACCTTATCAAGACCATTAACATCTGAACCTGATTTGATCAATAAATGGGCTAATGGAAATAGGAAAAAGCCAAAGTGTGTTTCATGTAATGCTTGTTACAATACTCCGGGCAAAAGATGTTTCTTAAACATTAGAGGACAATTATAATCGTGCCGTCGTAAAAAGTGCTCCTCGCAGAAAATGTCATATAGCGACAGGATTAGGACACCTGTTTTGGAACGTCTCATTAAATATATGAAATATATAAGGGCGGGAAGTGCCGGAATATTTTACCATTACCGCCAATAGTGAGTTTTTGAGCTCTCCCAATTAATCTTTTGAATACCTTCCTTTTAACATTCCATTACCAAAGTATCTCCCGCACTTCAATCCCTGCCTTAAATACAAACGCTACTTCGACCATTGATCGTACCTTAACCTTTTCTACCACCCGACGAAAACCATCCTCATCGAACTTGATAAGGGTGGTTTTCTGTGCCAACAGATAATCCGTCAACTCTCGAACCTGCTTCACCCGTAATACTCGCTCAGTTTGTTGCCCTTTTAACCTTTGCATCCGTTCACGCATCAAATCTATTTCTCCGGCCAGGGTTGAATACTCTTTCTCATCGGATCCCGACTTGGCCAAGTTCATCATTTTGCCTTCAAGCTCTGCGATGCGGGCACCAAGCTACTCAAGAGTGTATTCTTCCTCAAGCCCTCTGTAGATATCCTGCTGTATTGAGGCATCTTTACTCCCTATGAGCCTATTCATAACCCGTAAGAAAGCCTGCTCTACAGCCTTCTCTTTGACCGCCTTCATATCACAGTCTCCACCCATTTGATGGTTTATGCAAATCCAAACTACCTGCTGGTTCTTGCCCTTGCCCCTTTCATACGCCGGAATTTCGAACCGCAATTCCCGTAAAACAACTTCCCAGAAAAAGCATAGTCACTAGTAAATTTGCTCTTACCCGTTTTGGAATAGCCACGCATATTCGCCTGTCTTTCAATTCCATCTGTACCGCTGCTAACTCCTCCTTGGATACCATTGGTGTGTGGCTATCCTCGACATAATACTGAGCCGCTTGCCCATTATTCTTGACCCTCTTCTTGGTTAGAAAATCCACAGTAAATGTCTTTTGAAGTAGTGCTTCCCCCATATATTTCTCGTTTTTTAATATCTTATCAACCGTACTGTCATACCACCGAGAACCGCCAGAGCCAGTAATCACACCATCCCGTTCTAATCCCGCAGCTATTTTATAGGGACTCTTCCCTTTCATGAACTCTCTGTAAATACGTCGAATTATTTCGGCCTCCTCCGGCACAATGACCAATTCTCCATTTTCATCTTTCGTGTAGCCGAGAAATCTATTATGATTAACTATGACCTTGCCCTCCTGAAAGCGGTAGGCAATACCCATCCGAGTGATCTGCGATATGTTTGAGCTTTCTTCTTGTGCCAAACTCCCGAGCAACGTGATAAGAAACTCTCCCTTACTGTCGAGGGTATTGACGTTCTCTTTCTCGAAAAATATGGCAATGTTTTTCTCCTTTAGCTGGCGTACATATTGCAAAGTATTATCAAGTGTATTCCTGGCAAATCGACTGATGGATTTGGTGTCACCATGTCGATTTTGCCAGCCATACAGTCCTCGATCATTCGGTTGAATTCCACACGTTTTTTGGTGTTAGTACCGCTGATACCTTCATCGGCAAAGATACCACTAAAATTCCAGGCTGGATTGTTCTTGATATAGGCAGTATAATGACTTACCTGCGCCTCGTAACTTGATAACTGCTCTTCATTATCGGTCGAAACCCTACAATACGCGCAAACCCTAAGCTTTGCCGTTGCCTCAAGCCCTTTCATTTCTTGCCGTGGTTTTGCCGGAATCACTGTAACATTTGCCATTTTAAAAAACCTCCCTAAAATGAATCACGGCCTCGTTTTAAGGTGTAATGTTCCTCAAAACGAAGGGCGTTTTTTAAATGAAACTCTAAGATGGTGTGCTCCTTGACGACTATTTTTTCTATGATCGCGGTATATAAATCATCACTGAACTCTAAGAGGTTGCCACCCTGTGAATCGAGAATTGCCTCGAGTTCTAAAGTTCTGGCGATCCGACTGTCCTGCTTTGCACGTTCAGCCATCCAGGTTGTTCTTTCCGTTTGAATCTGGTTCAACCTGCCCACGAGTTTTTCGTGTCAGCTTTTAAAAAATTATGATCTGTATAACCCTTTTCTTCTATTGAAAAGAGCGCTCGTTCTTGTTGGATAAGACTCTCGATCTCTTCATCCAACTTATCGATGCGCTCTTGATCAATCTCTGTAAATTTTTCACGTTCTAACCTTCGATTATAATCACCCAGCAACTTAACTCGTTCCATATAAAGTCGGTTGAACACTCTCACAAACAGTCCTTTGATAGTCTCTTCTTTAATTCTACCAACGTTACATGAAATTTTCCTTCCTATTATATAGATAGTAACCTAAATTTCAGAAACCTGCGCTACAGGCTGTTCCTAAGCCCCAATATCGCCATAAAGGTAACAAATAGGTAACAATGAGAATATTTTTGCATAATGCCGTTGAAAATCGGTGGGATATATAAAATCAAAGAAGGGACAAAATTACAGTGAAATCAATGGATCGACTGTAGTAGAGGCTAAAGTGCTAAAGTTCATGACAATGAATTGTAGCATAATTACGCTCTCCGCGACATATAAAACGACTTGTAAATCCAATGATGGGTTTTAAATCATTCGAATTGGCAGAAAAGACAATTGCGGGAATAGAAATAATGCATATGATAAGGAAAGGGCAGATCCAGGGCAAAAGGAAAGCCCTTTTTGAGCTTGAATTTATCAATCAGATTATGGGTTTAGCAGCATAGGACAAAAATGAGATATCAATTTTAATTTGCCATTTACCCATATTTGCACAATTACCGGCCAAACTCCCTGGGAATGCTGGTCGTGGGCATGGGAGCCTTCGCCACCGGCGTTTCAATTACCGAGTGAATGCGTGTTAATTCATTGAGACCTTATCGCCCTTGTTGCACATTAGTGAGATTGCGCCGCCCATTCGTGTAGCGAAACTGCTAGTTCGTTGCGGTCGGTACGGACTGGAATGCCAAGGGCAATCATCACATTGAGAAGCATACCTGTCGAAAAAAATCGCAGGATCTCAGCAGGTTCCTCACCTGTCAACTCCGCCACGGTACACCACAACTGAGCAAGCGCACGACGGCCAAGTTCCTGGCTTTCCGTATCTGCCGAAGCGGCGGAAAACAACTGTAGTTGGAACTGCAGCAGCTTGGTTTCGGTCAACAATTCGATATAACGGTTGCGCATCGCGTCAATCGCCGCAAGCCCGGTGAGGCCTTCCGCAGCTTTACGCAGGGATGTCTCAATTTCCTCAACAGAACGTTCTATCGTGGCCATGAAAATGGCGTGCTTAGTCGGGAAGAGTTTAAAAAGATAAGGTTGGGAAACCCCCACTCGCTGGGCGATAGCGGTGGTGGACGCAGCCTCGTAACCGTACTTGGCAAACTCAATCATCGCTGCGCTCAGTACAGCCTCACGGCGCTTATCTATGCTCATCCTTACCATGTCAAAGCATGGAAGCAGTTATTTTCAATATGTCGTTCTTCCCGGCATTTAGAAAGGATACTGCTCTCCTTAAATGGATATTGTAACAGAAGGTTTAGTTGTAAACGCATTGACTGATTTCCACCCCTACTTCTGTTCTCGTTCAAGGCGATACGAACGTTTCGGCTGCTGATGTAAAGGGGAACTTCACATCTATTTGAGTATAGTGGTCACTCACTTATTTGTCAACACATACAATTTGTTTGGTCCTCAATCCGAAAAATTATATCATTCAGTTGACAAGTTAGTTATCAATCACTATATTATTAGTGTATTGATATTCCGTTCAGGACAACGATGCCAATCAAAGCTGTTCGCTTCGTCCTAAGCAGGAATCATCATAAAAAGGAGGAATTCGGTAATGCCACATTTGCAAATCGACGTCCCGTCTCAATATCCATTGGAGGTGAAGCGTGATCTAGCCAAGCGTCTTGGCGATCTATATGCCGAAATCATGCAAACTTCATCTGACTTGGTCCACGTTACTTTTCGCGAGTTGCATGAGGGCGGTCTCTGGCGTTGCGGAACCGATGGCCCCGTGCCATCTGCAGTAATTACGTGTGATATTCGTCGCGGCCGTCCGCCAGAACAGCGGATGCGTTTGGCCGAGGCGCTGTTCGATGCGAGCGTCAAGGCTCTCGATCTCGACCCACTGACGTTAACCGTGGAGTTTACTCAACATTCAGGTGATGAAGTGTATGGTAAAATGCTCATCGATGGTGTCTTAACAGGAGGCTTTGGGGAAGACTGGTCGCCGGATGAGGAAAACAAACCACTGCTGGAAAAGCTGAGGGAAGCGCGTCAAGGGATCAAGTAATACACCAGCGTGCTTCATATGCAGAACATCCTAACTGATGCTTCTGGTGGGTCAGACAACGCAGATTTTTTGAAATGTCCACAAGCGTATAAATAAGTTAAAATGTTATCCCTCCCCCTATATGAGAGCTGCTAAGGTTAATAGCAGCTCTTTCATAACCTCTTTTAACATTGCCGTCGAAGTGGAAAGTCTAGGAGTCTGTTGCAAAACTCCTGCAAAAATTCCCGTATAAATTTCCAATATCAAAATGGTTTTTGCCTATAGACCTCGAATTATAGATTTGAGGTGGATTGTATATGATAGGTAAGCAAGATAACCCAACAAGCTTCTTAGATATAGAAAGCTGGCTTCCCCATCTATTAGTCGATCCGAACAGTATTTACGGATTAATGGCTCAATGGGGAGACCGGCTTATTATGGGATTTTGCCGACTTATATAGCCATACTGGTCGGCCATCGGATTCCCCGGCCCTGTTGTCTAGGGTTCTTTTCCTTATGTATCCCGACAATGTCTCGGACCGGGAAGCTGAAGAGCGAGCAAAATTCGATCTACGATGGAAGGTGGCTCTTCGTTTGCCGATCCATGAGATCGGTTTTGATTATACCGTCTTATGTCGTTTCCACACCCGTCTCCTAACAAACGAAAAGCAAAAATTGGTGTTTGAACGATTTGTTAACCTTGCAAAAGACGCCGGCATCCTCAAGGAAAATGGGGTGCAGATCATTAACTCTACCCATGTTTTGGGAGCAGCTACGGTCAAAGATACCTACACCCTCATTAAGAGGGCTATTCAGAAACTGCTAAAGGTGAGTCGTAAACCCAACGGTAAAGCGGCCAAAGTATTGGAGGCCCTTTCCCTGCTTATGGATTACAGCTCAACGGATAAAGAAGCGATCGACTGGAACGATTCCGCTGCCCGGCAGGACCTGCTGAATAAGTTGGTTCAAGACAGTCGAGCCATCATAGAAGCCCTAAAGAAACTGAACTCAGTATGGAGGAAACGACTGCCCAAGAGTTGCTTGCGGTCATAACAGAGCAGGATATTGAAGAAAACGAGAGGCAGGTCGCTCTCAAACAAGGCGTGGCCAAAGACGGCGGGCAAATGCTTGGCTTGGTAGGATTGCCAGACGCGAGCAAAAGCTTTTCGTTCAGTGGCAAATGGGGATTCGACCTGAGGCTGGATAATGGGAGCGGTGATGAACCGAGAGGTTCAAGTCCGGTTCTGAGAGGGACTGGAGGTGAAATTCCTCCGGTCTACTCACCGGGTACTAGCTACCAAAACAAAAATTTATATGCAGAAAAATGGAAACAGCGAATATCAAAGTACTTACGATGGATTTGAACCAGACCTTATCCGAAGAAAAAACGTTTATTACAAATCTTCGTGAAAAACATATTCACTTTCTAAGGAACTCCACCTGAACCTGAGTACCCTAAAGCATTGAGAACGTCAACAAATCGTTATTGCCTTGATGGTCACCCCCGAAGGTTATCCATTTTATTGGTGTATCATGGAAGGAAATACTCCAGACATTACGACAGTTCGAGGTTTGGTTGAAGACGCTAAAAAGGATGCGCGTCAAGACGAGGAGGGTGATCGGCAAGTAGAAAGAGAGGTGAAGTAATAACATGGGTAAACCCAATCGCATGGAAAGGCGGATTCAGGCATTTAAGACCTTTTTAAATCTTATAAATTTGATGACAAGTTGGTACGCTACACTCTCCTCAGTTTTTCTTGGGTAGTTGTTTATAGATTTCTAAACCTGTTAGAGCCATTTTAAATCCCCTTTCTAAGTTAATTTAGTAGAAGTAGGCAATCACCCATAGAATGCCTATGTTTCAAAAGAATATACTTTTGAATTTAGCTTAGTATATAGGCGGTCAGCCAAGGCCTCTGATGAATAGTATTTAGGCCCTGGCCCCTCGCTGGTTATCTTTACATTAGTGATTCAAGACCAAAGCATGGATGTCCTTTTTCTTCGAGGAACGGTATGATTTCATCCGCCGTCGTCCCGATTGTCTCATCGGCGATCTTATCGATAAAGTCTTCTCCTAAACCTTCGTCGATGCAACGTTGAACCAAATCCTCGCGTAAGAACTCTTTCAGTTCTTTAGGCATCCAGATGATACGGGCCAGTCCGCCATCAGCAGGAATAAATTTCTTACTGACAAGGTAAGTGCGTCCAATTCCCATAAAGCCAGGGGTTTGATATCCGCCGCCGCATGTTCCAGCTAAAGTGGAGAAAGTCATACCGACAGGGGTCATTCCGCTGTGTTCACGGGTGGTAACCATAATCCCATTTGCTTCAGGAATGATGGCCATGATGGCCTCAAAGCAACCGCAGGAGGTCATCGGTTTATCCATGATCGTATAAAGATTAACCTCTTCTAAGCTGTTATTGGAAGTTGTATATAAATAATCATTACAACTTTTCCACATACCCTTTAATTCATCAATTGCCGGTCCTTTGGGAATAGGTTGGTTAGGTCCGGTCGGCGCGATCTCAAACGATGCTTTAGCATCCAACCAACTCACGGCACCACACAGTCCAACCCGTTCCGGGGTAACGATGCAGACATGGTTTGGTGCGAAGGATTGACAAAGCAGGCAGGAGTAGAAGTCTTCGACAGAATCATCAGTCAAGCTCCTCATCCGATCGTCACGTTTCTTATATACTTCGCGGGCTTTGATGAGGTTTTCCTCAACCGCAGCCTGATCTGTATAAAGTATAACTTCTACACGGTCGATGATGGCCGGGAACTCCTGTTTCAATTTTGCCATCAGGAGCTCACCAATGTGTCTAATTAAGAAGCCTTTAGCTCTAGCATCTTTGGAAATCCGCACCCAGCACATATCCCGTTGAGCAACATGCCAGATACCTTCTCCATAGTTTGTAAAGTAATGAATTCGACGTTCCAAAACGCCTTCGAAATCATCTTGCATCTTACGTCCGTAAACGTTAACCACAATCCCCAAGGGCATTTTAGATCCTTCTGGAACAGTGTCGATTTCAGAACCAATGACGGTAATCTGACCATCTGTGATCTCATCGGGCCCGACCGAATGCACGAGCTCAAAAGAGGTTGTGCGTCCGCCACCGAATTCAACGTAGGTATCTGCTTTACGGATGGTTTCTCCCTCAAAAGCAGGTCCGAAGTTTACTGGAATCGGAATATCGATGCTTGTTAATTTGATTCCGCGAATTTCCATTGCCAACGGAACGATTTTGTCATAGTCTGGCTCAGAGACATACCAATCAGGGATTTGCTCATCTTCACCTAGTGGTTGATCCGTTAGGACCGGGAATCCCATGAAGTTGCAACCCATTGAGGCAGCCACCTTAACATCATCCCGCTCTCCAAGGTTAAGAACGAAGACTAGAACCCGGCGTTTTTGATAATCAAGATGCTTTTCCCGGTCTCCAGGAGCAACACCACCGAAGGCGAGGCCTGCACGTAAGGCATAGTTCACAGCATGAATAACTTGAGTAAAGTTTCCTAAAGGGAATGCAATATAATCTTCACCGATCTTCACGTTTTCTTCGAGGCACTGCTCAATGACCTCATCACAAAGGAAGATCATAAAGCCTTTATTCATTAGGTTTTCTACGATTTTCTTGGCCGCTTGAGAGTCTTTGGCCCGCCCGAGAATAACAGCAACACCAGGAATTGTCCAGTCGACCATCTTAATCCCGTGTTTCCGTACAACAGGATCACCTAAGAATCCTGTCCAAGGCCTTTCTTTAGGATTGTCCCCACGGAGATAACTTATTGTCTCAATAACCTCTGCAGCATATAGAGTTGATTCACCCCAAAGCATTGAATTCTCTACGGTAAGTTCAGTGCGAACTTGATTGCGCAAGCGGTTCAGGATGGGAACCAATTCACCCAGTGTCGTTACTTTTTCACCGGAAAAGCACGTGATGACCGGGAGGTAGTAGGCGGTATCTGGATAACCAATGGTTTGTTCGGCGCCGAAATCTTTAATCGCCCGATTCAGCAAAATTTCTGCATAGCTCATAGCGATTAGCGTTCCATCGTAGGCTTTACGCAATAACTTTATGGGCTCTTTAACTGCATCTTCGTTAATTTGTTCTACAGGCATAACTCTTCCTCCTTTCTTACCAGCCTTGCGCTAGCGCGGTTTCAAATTTTTCTGAAGTCTTTCTATGAATATTAAGTTTCCAGGTCCGATACTCAAGGGCATTCAAGAGTTTCTGTGCGCCAATGATAGGATCTACTTCTAAAATGAAGTTTCCGCCAAAGACGTCATGCGCAATTTGGGTCACAACTCCATAGGCAAGGTCACTGCCCTCAACAGGAGGCATAGCTCCAACATGAGTTGGGAATCCCAAAGTTAAACACCAAGCACCGATCGCAACCGCTTTTTCATGCATAGCTTCTGGAGCAGAGGCAGCAAACGGAACTTTAGGGATGTCCACACCCAGTTCATTAGCCATCGCGACGGCTAAATCTGAGCCACGGCTGTTATCCACACAGGAACCAACATGGAAGACTAAAGGTAGCCCTGTCGACAATTGTGGGTTGGCAGCTTCCAGCGTTTTAAGGAACGATTTAAGCCCTTCGCCTGCATAAGTGTCAACAGCCACAGGCGACATCATACCGAATTTGGCAATAGCACCTGCTGAGCAACCGGTGGCGATGACGAAAACGTCATTTTTCACAAGCTCTTTGAGAACACCAATGTGGCCTTCATCTTGTGGACGTTTGAGGTTGTTACATCCGGCCATAAGAACGACACCTTTGAGTTGTCCGCTCAGTATAGCATCTGTCAGTACTGAGATTGGACGGTCAGGGTTAACCTTTGATAGAATATCCGTAATCGCTTCGAGACTAAAGCCAGCAACAAGCTTATGACGTTCGCTAGGAATGTTGATCTTCTTAGGATCCCGCTTCTTGTATGCTTCTATTGCTATGTTAACGAGTTTCTTGGCATCATCCATAGCTGTGGCTGTATTGAAGGCGATGTGTTGGGCATTAGGAGTTTTCATAATACCTTCAGTCGTGATGACCTTGGTATGGTAACATTGTGCAAGTGTTTGCACCGATGGGTAGATACATTGAATATCAACAACCATAGCATCCAAAGCACCTGTCAAGATAGCCATCTCCTGCGAGGCTGATGAGGTAGCGAGATAAACACCTTGGCGCATGAGTAATTCATTACCAGTACAGCAAATCCCGACAATATTTACTCCTTCAGCTCCTGCTGCAACGGCCTCTGCTTTCATGGCGCGTGCTGCATCGACAACCTTTTCACTCAAAACAGGGTTGTGTCCGTGGACTGCTATATTTACCATTTTTTCATTGATTACTCCTAGATTAGCCTCTGAAACGATGGGTTGTGGAACTCCAAACAAAACGTCGCTAAGGGTTGTTCCAATATATTCTCCACCTAAGTCAGCAAGACAACACTTAAGGCCGTGGAAAATAATATTTACAGGATCATTGTCAACTCCCATGGCAGTTTGAGCTATAATCTCGGTGACAGAGCGGTCAATGGCCGTCGGCATGATATTGGTTTGCAGGAATTTTTTACGTCGACCTTCTGTCATAAAGGAGTCTAGAAAGGCTAGCGGCCGATCGCCACTGCGACCGAAATCGTCATTACCTAATTCAACAACGTCTTTAAAGATTTCTTTATCCGCACGGTCTAAGGTGGCAATTCCTAACTTTTGAGCTAATGCTTGAAGTTTAGCCGGTGATTTAATCTCATAATCTGGAGCATGACCCTCAAGCATAGCATGAGCAGTATGCAAGACATGGCGTGCGTGCTCCGAGTGGGACGCGGCTCCTCCGGCAATCATCCGGACTACGTTACGGGAAACAATGGTATAAGCAGATGCTCCGCATACTCCACGACTCCCCGGACCCTCTTCTGTCTTAACCCGACAAGGTCCTGCCATACAAATCCTGCAGCATATTCCTTTATATCCAAACGCACACTGTGGTTGTTGAGCAACTGCACGGTCAAAAACCGTCTCTATTTTGCTTTCCTGTGCCATTTTTAACATTTGAAGTGCGCCGGGGTCGGTCGTGCGAATGGGATTCTTAGGTTCAAAGTATCTTGGTGCGTCCGACGGTCGGGCCGTATGGGTTAAATCCCGATATCTGGGCATGTTACAACCTCCTCTTTTTTAAGATCACATTTATGGATTTTACATCTACTACCGAGGACCTCTTTCAACTCCCTTCACCGATAATTTTTTGATAAATTGTATTTAGTTGAACTCCCAGAGACCCTGCGGGCAACTCTTCATTGCCAGTATTTATTGACATTTCCAACAGTTCCTCGC
>JARLHW010000336.1 GCA_031292075.1 Desulfosporosinus sp. | reverse complement strand
CCTGGATATTCTTAATGATGTTTCAGGGAAAGCTGGAAAGAAGCTATCAAAATTAATTAAAAGTCAACTCCAACAATGGATAATGGCTCTGCCCGCCTATATCAGGGTTTATCTAACTGATTGGAGCTGCGAAAGTTGAGTCATAAGAAAACGACCACCTTTTAAAAATAAAATTTTACGATTAGTTGGACTCATCTCCTACACCCAGGTATTATTTTAACACCTCCTGTACCTAAATACACTCGGCGATATGTCTGGATATTATCCAAAATAATGTTTCCCGTGAGGTTTTCACTCTTTTCTAAAGGCTTCTGCTGAAAATTTTTGCTTTCTCTTCATCAAACAGATCCTCAATTTCTGCAAACCCCAGGCTTTTTAGTAGTTCCAGTACATATATATTATCGGCCGCTGTCAGACTGGCTGCCTCTTCCCCATACCGGTTCACCAACTCTGTTCCCTGGCCCGGATCTATTAATGCATGGGGTCCTCCAACGCATCCCCCTATACAACCCATACCCTCATAAAAATTAGCGGTTATTCTACCGTCCAGAGCATCCTGCAGCATTTGCCGGCTTTCTTTTACCCCGTGGGCCTGAACAGCTTTGATTTGAATTTTTTTCTCAGGTCTTATTCTTTTCAAGGCGTCCGAAACGGACTGGCTTACCCCGCCGGTACGGGCATAAATCCTGCCGCCGGTTGAGGAATGTTCCTTTTCGTCCTCCTCCAACTGTGCCAGGTTAATGCCTACTGCCTCAAAGATCTGCTTGAGTTCCTTAAAGGTAATAACCACATCTACAGCATCCCGTATATCCGACTCTTTGGCTTCCGCCTTTTTGGCAATGCAGGGGCCTATAAAAACTACCCTGGCATCGGGATGAAGTTTTTTAACTCCACGGCCACAGGCCACCATAGGTGAAACGGATGGCGTGATGTGAGATGCCAGTCTGGTATATACTTTTTTCACCATCGAAACCCAAATAGGACAACACATACTGGTAAGGACGAAATCACCCTCCTTTTGCACATGGGCATCAAACTCTAATGCTTCTCGAAAGGTCAAGATATCTGCAAATAAAGCCACTTCTAACATACCGTAGAATCCGAGCATTTTTAAAGCCGCCCTCATTCTGCCCGGCGTTACTTCAGATCCAAACTGGCCTATGAATGCAGGGGCGATAATAGCATAAACAGGTACTTTTCGATTCTTTAACACTTCAATCAGGGGAATGAATTCTTTTTTATCTACCAGATAACTGTGTTGGCAAACTGCTACACATTCACCACAATCTGAACAAATCTTGCTGTTGATCATAACATTGCCTTGTTCATCCTTCTCAATAGCACCCATTAAACAGGAAACCTGGCAGCCCTCTGCCTGACAGCTACAGTTGTGCCGGCTGTCCTTTACTTTAAAGACTACCCTGTCTGGGTCACCGCCCCCGGTGGCATAATAAATATATTCATTTGCCCTTTCGTCACCCTGTTGTTTAATCTTCTCAATCCCCTCATCGAGTTTTCCATCATAAGCGGATTTAACCAGGTCCTTAAATATTTGATCATAACTTAAATTTGTCACAGCAACCTCCAAACCTCATATTTCCGCTTATTTTTCCACATAAAACACGAGTCTATGACTTAACAACCATAGTTTTTCTCACATACAAGTTAGAAAATATAATCGGAATAGCCGCTGCCATTTTACCTTTTACGCCTAACCCAAACATGTCCAGACTTACCATTGTTCGAGATTTCTTTTTTTAATTAAATTACCGTCGGAAAATCTTCGATACTGCTTCTAATAGATATCAACCTAGCAGATTAGTTAGTGGGAAACTATTATAGTCACTCCAGTAAAGAAATTTGGCTTTTAATAAACATCGAAGGATAGGTGCGATTGTTTCTACACAAAACAACACACCTATCCTTCGAGTTCTTCTTTTAATGATCCGGTGGGGTGGGCCTAACCCGATTCAATAGACACAAAGAACGCACAATAACAGTGAGAACTAAAATTCTAATATAATACAGCCATGATTTTATATAAAAAAGCTTTGCCTATAATAGCTATCAAGATTACTAAAAAAGTTGAGCCGAAATATTTAAACGATCTTTTATTATATCACCTCCGATATCAAGTTATGACACATCTAAATCATTTCGCCGTCATGAATAATTTACCTTTATTTTACTCCTTGGGTCCGATAAGTAACACTGTGTTAAGTTGCCTGAATACCTATACCCAAAAAGACACCATAAACATGATTGCGTAGCTGTAATGGCGTTTTAGTTTGTAATCCACTTGTTTCCATTGACCACACTATACAAATTAAGAATTAGCGGAAGTTTGGAAGGGTGCGAATGTTTATTTTATCGGCCTCGGGTTAATGTGAAAAATTATCCGTTGATACAACACGAATTCCGTTAGAAAGTTCCTCTTCATCTGGTACTTCAAAAGAATTCTCCATAAAATCAAACATTGAATCAGTCACTTCAAATGCGAAAACTTCAGGTTCTCGTTTCTGGTTCCGTTCGTGTACTCGTTGGCGGCGTACATTTTTTGGTATATCCAGGTAGTGAATAGATACATCTGCTCCTAATGCCATAGCACGCTTACGGTAAAATTCACGAATCTTTTGCTGACCAAATCCAAAATCAAGTACCACATTGATTCCTTGTTTTATCAACTGTTTGACTATCTGCCAAATCTGTTTTCTACATCTCTTAGTTCGCTCTGAAATCCAATCAAAATTCAGTTCTATTAGGTCAGGGGCAAATAGTATTTGCATCCAAGAATCTAAAGAAAATCGAATGGCTCCATAACGTTCGTTAAGGTTAATCGAGTATGAAGTCTTTCCTGCTCCACAAGGGCCACATACTATAAAAACTGTACTTCTTCTATTTTGAGAACACATTATTAAAGCCTCCTAAAATGTAACTAATCAATCTAGAAGAAACGAAACATAATTCGGTTTGGGATTAGAAAGCGCAGCATTGTTGGTCGGGGACGCTATAGCCAAGGGGAATATGATTGGGCTTTGTCCGATCAGAACGTGAATCGGAGGCAATGTTCCCAGTCCGCCATAGCGAAAGATTTGTTTTTGCATAATTGAGGAGAGCTGGATCGATTTATTCGTGAGTATGATTGGTGCACCATCTTGGGAACACCGGCTAGTGCATCGACTAGGGTTTCGCCGTTAGCAACATAAATAGCATTGTATTTTAGTTTAGCCCCAATTGTTCAGTTCTGATTTATTCCATCTTCGTTTCCATCGCACATCACTTTACATTCAATTTTACTTTTGCCTTAATTCTACTGCAGATATCGTTAATTACATCAGATGTTACTTCCGTATTTAGGAAGATAATCCTGCTATTACACAAAAAAGTAACTTCTTCTCAGTCAAGTATGAATTTATTGTTAATCACTATATCCTTCCGTCCGATTGACTCTTATCTTCTGTCCGTCCGCTGTCTACTAGTCGTTTATACGTGTACTTGGGGTAACCGACCATCAATCCACCGGTGATGGTCATATTTTCCGGTATGTTTAAGATATCCATTAAAGGTTTATAACCGTTTGAGGCGCATCCTTCAAAGAATCCCGCCCAACATGGTTCCCAATTCTATGGCCGTTGCATACAACTCGGCGTAAGAAAGTGAAAAATGAGAATTATCTCGACCAATGGACATCATGGTTTCACGAACAATCTGCCTATGTGGGGGAATTCGAGCATCCGGCTTATGGTGTCATCTCGATAACGTCTGAGAGCGACCAACTTTATATTAATTACCATGCTCTTGCAAAACCGCTGGTGCTTGAGCACTATCATTATGATGTGTTTTCGCTGACGTTTAACGAAATGACGTTCAGCGAAGGTGATTTCCCCCAACATTTCAAGGTTCAATTTCATACTGATCTTCGTGGCAGCATTTCTCGGGTCGCGGTTCAATTCGAACCCAGCCTTGAGCCGATTGAATTTGGGCGAAAGATAGCTGCGAAGCCTATTAATCGTGAAGTATTAGAGAAATATGTTGGTGAATACGATCTCGCCGGCATAACCGTTACTGTTGCACTTCGTGAGGAAGCTGCACTGACCGTTACGGTCCCAGGTCAGCCCACTTATGAGTTGCTTCCTATAAGCGACACTGAATTCAGCATCAAAGGGTTGTCTGGCTTTGAAATCCAGTTCGAACTGGATAAGAGCGGAGCTTGCTCAGAAGCAAAGTTCAAGCAACCTAATGGTCCCTTTGGATTAAAACGCACTCAACATTCTCCCAGTTAATTGTCCCCTTGATTATCTACTGGAGGTTAAAACATGACGTCAATCCGTGTCTATTCCGACTATATATGACCGTTCTGCTATATCGGCAAGGTCCTTGCCGACCGATTAGCCCGAGAACTTAATTTACCTGTAGAATGGCTGAATATTGAAATCCATCCGGAAACTCCTCCTCAAGGCCGCTCAATCCGGGAACTATTTCCTGCATCATCTGTCGAGGGCATGTATGTGCATCTAAATGAAATGGGAAAACAGTATGGTCTTAAATTCTCCGCCCATGACTGGCTCTCTAACTCTCGACTTTCCATACTCCTAGGCGAGTATATTCACTTAAATGCTCCTGAGCATGAGGAAAATTACCATGAAGCCGTGTTTAAGGCTTATTTGACCGAAGGCCAAAATATTGGTGATCAAGAAACCCTGTCTGCCATCCTTCAACAGCTGGGATTAAAATCTGATATTCTGTCTTTGGCCTTAAGTGATGCGTCTTCGAAAGCCCGCATGCAGGAAAACTCCCATTCAGCCATTCGCGAACAAGTGACCGGCACCCCTACCTTCTTTATCGGTAAGGAGCGCGTTTTTGGTGCCCAACCCTATCCTAGTCTCTTAGCTGCCGCGCGTCGAGCTTTAGGATTAGCACCAAACAACCCCAATGATCTGCCTTTGCTATGATATACTGGGCATCAACGGTTTTTTTTACTGCAGTCTTTTCTTGGTCGACGTATTGTTGAATATCTTCTAGCTTTATGTGGGGAAACACAGGGACAGGTATACTGTTTTGCTTGAAGCAAAACAGTATACCTGTCCCCTCGTTTTTCATAACCTCGGGTCAACCGATTCGGCCTCTAAAGTCAGCGTTGCTAACACACATTCAGGAGGGCTCGGGCGCTGGACTCATGGTTGGAGGAATTAGTCTGCAGAGTAGGCTAATTAACCCTCTTCCCCGGCCTTAAAGTTATAAATCGGTTTAATAACCTTCACAATATCTGCTGTCGGCCCGATATTGTTTACTCTGAGTATTGAGCTTCTATTTTTATAATTCGTTGATAAAAATCTTCATTTACAGGTGTCGGGATACCGTGTTTTTCCCCTAACTCTAAGACCGCACCCGAAAATAATTCCACTTCACTAAAACGTTTGGCTTCCATATCCTGACGCATGGAGGGCTTACCTTGTGGACTTAGGGGATCTAAAACATTCAACCAATACAATAAATCGTTCTCTGTTAGTAACTATTCAGGTCGCCTATGAGATCAGCCATTTAGTGCTGGACTCATGGCGGCTTTTCATTTATTATTGAACTATGATGGAAATAACGATTCAAGGACGACTACTTACTGAAAAAGAGATCGAATGGATTCGAAAACTG
>JARLHW010000335.1 GCA_031292075.1 Desulfosporosinus sp. | reverse complement strand
TTTCTAAACCTATTATTTGCTCCCGGGTTCTTTCAAAATACCCAAGTCATGAATGCGCTGCTGCTGGGAGGCGTCGTGGCGGCAATATCTGGCGTGGTGGGGGTATTTGTTGTCATTCGGGGTCAATCCTTCGTCGGACATGCGATTGCTGATTTTGGAGGTGCAGGCGCGGCAATCGCGGTATTGATGGGGGTAAATACCTTGTGGGGGTTTCTGGGTTTTGGAGTTCTCTCCGCTGTTGGTGTGGAACTTATGGGCGATCGGGCGCGTGAACACGATTTGGCAACTGGTATTGTTTTATCGGTTGCACTCGGAGTAGAATCGCTGTTCCTGTATCTGGATACCCATTTTACCGGCCAAGCCGGCGCACCGATGATGATCCTTTTTGGGTCCATTTTTCTCATAAAACCTTCAACGGTTTCGATCGTTGTCGCCCTTACCGCTGCGACAACAGCCATCGTTATAACGATCTATCGCCCATTACTACTCTGCTCGATAGATCCGGACCTTGCGCGGACACGCGGTGTTCCCGTGCGTATTGTTAGCCTACTATTTATTCTATTACTTTCTTTCGTAGTAGCAGAAGGATCATTCATTATCGGCGCACTCTTGAGTACCGCCCTGCTGATTGGTCCTGCCGCCGCCGCCACGCGGATTACTCACAAAATGGGATTGGCCATGTTGTACTCGGCGATTCTGGGGATGTCGGCCATTTGGGTAGGTATTGTTCTTGCTTACGATAGCTTTCTGTGGCCTCCCGTAAGACGTGGATGGCCGGTAAGCTTTTTTGTCTGTGCTTTAATTCTATTGTTTTATCTTTTGACAAGGCTTCGCGACAAGCTCCCCAGATCGGGAATCATGATGTCAGGGAGAGTGACTTAAGATGCTTGATACAGGGATATTCACGCAATCTTTCATGATCCATGCCTGGATTGGTGGAACAATCGTGGCTATTTTATCGGCGTTTATCGGCTTTTTTGTGGTTATCCGTGGCTCTTCATTTGCCGCCCATACCCTGCCTCAAGCTGGTTTTGCGGGAGGAGCCGGGGCCGTGCTGTTAAACATCAACCCAATCTATGGTTTGGCTGCGTTTGCCGTGGGAGGAGCCTTGCTGATCGGGTACTTAGGCAATGAAGAACGAAATGATGTCGTCACGGCGCTGACACTGGTCACCACACTTGGAACAGGAGCGCTTTTTTTGGGATTGACAAACAAATACGCGACTGGGGCTTATGCCCTTCTGTTCGGACAAATTGTGGGAATCAGTTCTGACCAGGTTGTAGAGACGGCGGTTCTTGGCGTCGTCTGCTTGTTGTGCCTTGCTTTCTTATACCGGCCTCTGCTGCTGGCATCGGTTTCCAGAGAAATAGCAGAAGCTCGTGGCGTGCCGGTTCGACTTTTGGAAATATGTTTTCTGGTCATTGTCGGACTTGCTGCTTCGATCATCGTGCCGGTGGTAGGTGCGTTGCTGTGTTTCAGTTTGCTTATCGCGCCAAATGCGGCGAGCGTTTATCTGACGAATAGTCCTGGTAAGGCAATGGCACTGTCCTTACTTTTTTCACTCGGGAACGTCTGGATATCAATCGTTCTCGCCTATATATCAGGGTGGCCGATCGGATTTTTTGTTTCGATGACAGGAGCACTTCTGTATGCGTGTGCCCGTGCTGTTCACTATATTCGAGTTAAGAATATTAGACTAAAAGCGGGAATCATACAGTGCTGAGGATGGAGGAAGAGTAATGCGAACGGAAATAATCTTACTTGGACATGGTAGCCGAAGGTCTGAGGCGAATTATGGACTTATCGAAGTGGCAAATAAGGTTACTCACATTCTTGATAAGTCTGTTACACCCGCTTTCATGTCTCATGGTATACCGGACTTGAAGAGTGCGATTACTGAAAAAATATTAAGTGGGGCTGCACGAATCATCATCATGCCCTTGTTCTTATTTCGTGGGATGTATCTTAGTACAGGCATTTATGAAGAAATTAAGGACATTAGGGGACAATTTCCTCAAATCGAAATTATAGTTGCCAAAGAATTAGGAGCAGATGATACCATAGCCAATTTGGCATACTCGCGTATTAAGGAGACCATAGGGACATGAATTTTCTGACTAACCCTTCAGTAATAAATCTAAGAACGTTTGCGATGCAAACGGCTCTCCTATTTGGGTGAACACCAACTGGGTGAAATCTAGCTAACTGGGGCGTAAGGGTAAGGCGATGGGAGCAGAGAACAAGTATATTAATAACATTAAGTGTCAGGGCGTTATATCTTAACGCTCTGGCATTTTGTTTTTTATTATAGTTACCACGGTAGTCACAGAACTGATGAGTATGATATGTATTGTGGACGCCTGAGCAATAACCATAATGCAACAATAATATAAACCGATCCCAATACAAATGCGAGCCATATGCATGTACTAGCCATTAGCTGCATATCTATTAAAGAAAAGAGTTGAGGTATTTCAAAAAAGACATAACTATTTAAGGGAGGATATTCAAATGGCCACAGAAGTATTCGTAATTTCAGGCTTCTTAGGAGCAGGAAAAACCACGCTTATTCAGAAACTGCTCAGAGAGGCTTTTAAGAAAGATAAGGTTGTTCTTATAGAAAATGATTTTGGTGAGATAAGCGTTGATGCCGCACTACTTAAATCCGGCGGCGTTGAAGTAAAGGAGATGAATTCAGGCTGCATTTGCTGTAGTCTTTCAGGCGATTTTGTAATAGCTGTTAAGGAAATCATGGAGCGTTTCCATCCTGACAAAATCATAATTGAACCGTCCGGTGTCGGTAAGCTAACAGATATAATGAAGGCGTGCACAGACCCGCGCATCCATCCGCTTGTAAAAGTTAAAACAAAAATTACGGTCGTAGATGTGAAACGCTGTAAAATGTATCTTGACAACTTTGGCGAATTTTTTATAGATCAAATTCAAAATGCCAATGTCATTTTGCTCAGCCATACTGAGGATTTCCCGGACAAGGTAAATAACGCGTGCAGGTTGATTGAAAGCCTCAATGCGCATACGGTTATCTTTTCAAAGCCTTGGGATCAAATCGGCGCGGATGAGATTCTGTTTCCACGGCATGACCGACATGAACATAAAGAGCACTGCGGTCACTCTCATGAATACGGATGCCACCATCATGGTGCGCATGACCTAGATAATCATGGCAGTTGCGAGCATAATCATTCAGCTGAAGATGTCTTTAACACCGTTACCATACGGACAGGGCGGATATTTAGTATGGAGGATTTGAGGGCACGCATATTTAATATGGAACACAATGCAAAAGGGACGGTCCTTCGCGCCAAAGGCATCGTTCGTGGAACAAACGGTTATGTGAATCTACAGTATCTTCCCGGACATTTAAAGATTACAAACTGTGCTGCCGGGGGCGATATGCTATGTATTATCGGGCGAGATCTGAACCGGCAGGAGTTGGTTAGCCTCTTTAGCGGGGAGTGATGTTTTTGCATATACCCATATATGTTGTAACCGGTTTTCTAGACGCCGGAAAAACAACGGCTTTAAACAATCTGCTTAACAAACGGGAATCGCGGGAAATGCAAATGCTCGTGATCCAGTTTGAATCAGGTGAAGCGGATTTTCGCAGCCTGTATCACAACTGTAATGTGATGAATTTTCCTAAAAAGGCCTTAGAGCAACATTCAAAGCAAATCTCAGAACAAATTCATCGCTATTTACTTGATCATAGGTCGGATGAAATCTGGATTGAGTGGAATAGCGTCACACCATTTGCCCAACTGCAGGCGTTGATTCTGCATCCGTCATTGTATAATGAATGTCGTATTGAGAAGGTTATTTTTATGGCGGATGCTAAAAAGCTGGAAGGATTGCTCCGTATTCCAGGCGGAGCGATGCCAGAGCAAATTGCGAGCTGTGATTTCGTGGTTGTGCGCAATGTGCGCTCTGATAGAGATTTTTATCGTTTCAGGCTGCTTATGCATGACATCAATCCCGGCGTAAAGATATATGAAACGAAACAAGCCGAAGATATTTACTACCAAGTCTATCGCAAAAGTCCTGCGAACATGATCATAAATGTGTTTTTGGGGATTATGGGTAAGTTTGACTTGGTGCGATCCTTTAAAGACCAATATAAAAAGGACAAAAAAGTTGGAACGCATTTTTTGAGGATGAAGCAGGAGAGGCCTGAATAAGCACTAACCCGTAGGACAAAAGTCAATGCACATTGAACATTGTTTTTTATGGTCAATCTTATTGTGAAAACAGCTACTACACGCACAATACTCAAATTGTATTGTCGTATGGGCAATCCCAAATTTCTCATAGCAAGCGTGTTGTATTTTGTGCAAAAGTTCCAACGATTGTTCCTTATTTAATTCCGTAACCCACGTATGAGCTGTCATAGCCGTCACTTCTTGCGAGATGCTCCAAACATGGATATCAGTTACTCCTTGAACGCCATCAATGGCTAAGATAGAAGATCGAAGTTCTTTGATCGAAACATTACACGGAACGGATTCGAGGAAGATACGTAGACATTCCCACGTCATTTTAACAGCACTTTTTAGGATGAGGCAGGCGAGGATTGAACTTAATAATGTATCAACCTTTGACCATCCTGTAAAAATAATTACTATCCCTCCCAGAAGCACTCCCAAATCAGCGAGGGCATCCCCTGTAAAATGGAGAAAAGCACTTCTTACATTTAAGTTATTTGTATTTTGTCTCAGATTTAGGATGATCGCTAGATTTACGATCAAGCCCACAATTGCTACGATAATCATACCTTGCGGTTCTACTGCGACTGGGTGGAGAAAACGGTCAACAGCTTTATAAAATATAAAGAGGGAAATGGTTATTAGGGACACATTATTGATTAAAGCCGTAAGCACACTGTAACGGTAGTATCCGAAGGTGTTTTTGTAATCAGCTTGTTTTGTTGCGATCTTGAGTCCCCACCAACTGATAATTAGTGATGCAAAATCGGTTATTAAGTGCCAAGAGTCGCTAAAAAGAGCAAGACTATTGGTAAATACTGCAAAACACAATTTTAAAGCTAATATTCCACCAACTAAACTAATTGAGATAAAGATCTTCTTTTGGCTTTGATGAAGGCTATTCTCAGTCATCTAAAACACCACCTATAATTTTTCAATAAAGCCGGGGTATAGGTCCCCGGCCTTATTGCTTATGATTTTTTCCTATTTTATCGATTTAAGTAGATTAGGTACTAATAAATGGTATATTGCCACCCAGCGTTTGATAGATAAGTAAAAGGTTTAGAAATGAGATAACCACCGCACAAATTATAGACGAAATGCTAACCCACCGCTTGTTAACCAAGACTCCCAT
>JARLHW010000048.1 GCA_031292075.1 Desulfosporosinus sp. | reverse complement strand
TTCATTGACTCCCATCTTCTAATCGTTCTTAATCTGTGTAATCTGTGTAATCTGTGTAATCTGTGGTTCCCCGTTCAGAATTCCCCAAGGCGTATTTACAGTGTTTTTCCTTGTAGGTATAAAAAAATGCGGGATTTTAGGCTTGAATCCTATGCAGGAAGCTATATCAACATGGGAAACTCTTTTCCTGTACTGTCAGAAAGTATAAACTTTCGTTATATAAACGTTTTATCTCAATATGCCCAGAAGGGACTCTAGAGCTCTTGTTTAATGGTTCCCGAAAGTATTCCCGGTACCATAATTCCTTTTTCGGCCAAAAAGCTGCCTATTTTCATAAAAGCTTCAAATTCCCGCGTTCCTCCCGTTTTCTTAACCAATTCCAGCCACATGGGCCAAGATTGGATAATTTTTGCCGGCGGCAGGAGCTGCCAGCGTGTTGCTGCGATAGCTGCTTCCAAAACCGCCCATTGCCCCCGGCAGAATCCGGTAACTCCTCCCCTGTTTTCGCAGTACTCAATCTTTCCTTCCACTAGAGCTGGTACGCATGACGAATCAACGTGAGTTACGCTAAATTCCCAGATTGTATGCGCTTGCTCCATACTTGGGGGACAAACTTTCAAGGATGGCGTATGGGAAGGACAAGAGGAATATAAGGCCGTATCAACAAAAAGCAAAACATTATTGGTAAAATTGACGACACCCTGTCCTGTCGCTAGTAAGTTGGCGTAGGTCTGTGAACCGGGATAAAGACGTAAACAAATTGAACCAGCCGGAGATTGTCCAACTCGTTCATAGTCCATATCGGAAATATGAAGGCCCATGGGGGCGAAATTTACGATATCATCATCACTGATCGAAGAAATAATGGTTTCCACAATCATGTCAATTACCCTCAATCGTTTCCTGTTTCTTCATTGAGATGTACTTTTCGAGATACCCCCAACGCAACGAATCATCCTGCACATATTTTTTCCCCAACTGCAAAGCCAACTCCGCTTTGCCGAGCTCTCGCCCAAGATAAAAGGCATGAGCGGAATCTTTTATACAAAGCCGGGAAAAAAGTTCTTCCGCCGAAGTTCCTGCAAAAAATTGTACATTATTAAAGATATAAATTGAGCGGTCATCCACAAAAATACGGTAGTTTTTATCTTTAATCGCCTCCTGCATCTCCCTTAATTCAGATGCCTCAAAGGAGTTGCCAAAAGGGTCTTTAATTGTTAAAAGACTGTAATCCATATGTTTGGGTATCCTTCCCTCCAGCATAGCCCGATTCATTAACCGCCTGGCCATACTCATTTCCCTGACCACTCCCCGGGCCCGGTGACTCACTTCTGTCGTCAGGAGGTAATTTATTTTAAGCTCAGCGGCAATACCTACCATAAGAGCATTGATTCCTGTGCTATCGGCATCGACTAGTTCTGTTACATTCCCCAAGCCCATTAGTAATGAGCATTCCGGAAATTCTCGCCTTAACTGGCGGTAACGAACGATGCCTTCGGTTAACCCCATCGTCAAAGGAGGTAGAATTGGATCAATAACAAAGGGCGTATTCCACTTAGTCAAAGTCTCTAGGTTGCGGTAGAGAGAATTAAGGTCTTCTCCATCATCCGGTATAAGTACGGCCGGACAATCGAGGATCTTTGCCAGTTCGAGATTATGCGAGTTCAAACTGAGCACGAGATCCACTCCTGCCCGGTTCGCTGTCCTAATATCTTCTTCCAGGAGACTATCAATACTCACCTTAAAACCTTCAGATTTTAAAGTCCCAATAACCTCACGCAGATGGGAAAAACTCTGAGCGACATCTCCCCCTATATCGATGATGTCTGCACCATTCTCTCGGTAGTAGTGGGCCATCACCATAATTTGGGACAGGCTCATTTCATGAGCATCGACAATTTCGGCGAGAATTTGGAACGATGGTGTTTTTTCCACTTGTTCCTGTTCCGGAGATGAAGGTTTCGGGCTGTGTTCACCTTTCAGAAAGGAGGGCAGGTCCTTTAAATCTTTCGGGCCTCTGCGGACCAAACATCCTGTAGCCCGGGCAATAGGTTCCAGGGAACCTTTGCATAATCCGGGAATTACGATAATTTCCTCTCCGCTTAATGAAAACTCATCACTAAGCTCATCGTTAAGCTTATGCGCGATAAAGTCTGTGGTCATCAGGGCTGCCACCGTGCATTTAAGAGCTCTAACCTCAACCTGTAAATCCAGCCTTGATTTTTCAATTAGTTTCGCGAGAGCCAGGTAGGCAATAGTTCCTGTAATCAATAGAAATTTCTCCATCGTAGCAACACCTTTATCATAATTAGAATTAAACAGAGAGAAAAGTATCCAAATAAGATTTTAACCCATCGATATCATCAACCACGCTCACTCCGGACCAATTCGCCAGACGGTTTATATTTTCCAAATCTACTTCCCGGGCATGAACCAACACTCGATCTCCCTGAGGGGTTAGGGAATTAATTTCCGGCTTGGAATCACAGGGGAGCAATACCACCGGAATTTGGCACTTACCAGCATGGGCAAACAGATTTGTAATTAAATTATCTGATATTCCACATACCATTTTAGCAATTGAGTTGGAGGTTACCGGGGCGATGACAACAAGCTTATACTCCCCTGAATATAGTCTTGTTACCGAACGGGAACTGGCGCTTTCATCCAAAAAAATCCGCTGCGAAGACTCTTTTAACTTTTCCCATAAGCCGTAGCTGGGAAGAATCTCTCTGGCCGCTTGGGAGAGAAAAACATCTACCTCGTTTAAGACAAGCAGGTTTTCGATACATGAGGACAAAAAATGCCCGGCTCCTGTAATCCCCCAGGCTATCTTTGCTTGATTTTTTTTGCCGTATTCAGCCATTATGTCTGTGCTCCTCTTCTAGCCCTGTCCTTTAAGACCAACCCCAGGCCGCACCGCGATTTAGCCCTCTAGCCACCCATACTTGACCCTGATCGCCCATAAAATCCCGAGTAGCTTTCGTGAGGGCAGCTAAATTCTCATCGTCCGTAAACCCGTACACTGCAGGACCCCAGGAACTCTGTCCCACTCCTGCCGCTCCTTTGGACAAAAGGTATTTGGCAACTTTCTCACCTTGAGATGTGGCAAATCTTCCACCTTGCACCGGTGTAAAATAATCTCCCAAATACTCCTGAATTTCAGTCACTGCCTGACCGAAACAGACCAAGTCTTTCTCAGCCAAACTGGGCAACAATTTCAGAAGAAGCAACCTGCTGATTCTCCCAACTACCTGCTCCTCCATCGGCATTAAAGACCTGAAAGCCTGTTCCTCCTTGGAACCAAACATTTTCTCTTCTTTATTGGGGACAGCTATAATGACCGCCCACTCTTCAGGAAAGGGCAGTCGAGTAATCAAAGGAGGAACGTGACGCTTTATTTGCGTCAAACTTGACGGTTCCACCGCTTGAACCGGTTTCCCCCCATCAACCATGAATCCGCCCTGTTCAAATCCCGCCACTCCGATTCCGGACCTGCTTCCCTCCCGGTCAGTTAACTCTGCCAGTTCCAGCAGAGAAGGTTGCAACCCGTATAAACGGGTAAGCGCAAACCCCAGTGCCAAAGCAAGCTGCGTACCGGAACCTAAACCACAGTGGCTGGGCAAAGACTGAATAAGGTTAATTCTGGCACCCGGCAAGGAATAGTGGTCAAGGTACTGTTGGGCGATGAGTTTGACCCTGTTTTTTTCCAATTCCGAACTGTCGATATACAGTCCGTTTTCCCGTTCTGCTGTTAACTCTAACTGGGGTTGATCAATAGCCAAACCCAACCCTCCATAAAGACGGCCTAAAGAACCATTTAAGTCCAACTGGCCAAGGTGTAAACGGGCGCCGGTTTTCATCCAGCATTTTGGCATATATTCATCACCTTTCAGTGGTTGAGTTGGAATGATAGGCAGACCTTTTATCGGGCCTGCCTATCATTATTATTTTTATGCAAAATTCAGACTATCTAAGAAAATAAAGTATGAGGCAAACGTTAGCCTCCAGTGACAAATGTATAGTGATAGTACAAAAGTCTCAAATAGAAACTTCTTTGTGCATTAAGTGATTAGTTATGAGCAGCAAAAGGATGAGCAACTTTATCTTTTTGCTCTAAAACATCATCGACTTTAGGCTCGCCTGCTACTGCCCGCTTGATGGACAGCTTTGTGGCCTCATAGTTATAATCCTGGATCTTGGCGTCATCCGCAGCTTCCCAATGAATAAAAACACCCACAAGAATAAATAGGTCCTCGGCTTCAGCAGACGGAATAGTGCCATCGGCAACACAATCAGCCACTGCCATAGCTACACCACGTTGCGCAGGGCCAAACATCTGAACAGCTTGTTTCGCATCCTTAATTGTCACCTTATTAAACATTACCGTTGCTGGTTTACACATCAGGTTGGGAGCTATAACTGCTAAAAGCGAAGTGAAACCGTCTTTATTGTTTGCCAGAGTGTTACAAAAAGCTGTTTCAGCAGCACTTCCACGAGGACCCATAAAGAGATCAATATGAGCTACT
>JARLHW010000334.1 GCA_031292075.1 Desulfosporosinus sp. | reverse complement strand
CCGCCATCCGGATAGCACGGCCGCAAATGTCAAAAACGAAAAATCCACTAGAATCAAAAGTTTCTAGTGGTCCGAAAAGATTCTGACATTTGCGCACTACCTAGCCGAGGGCGGTAGCAAATGTCAGAATCGGACCACTAGCGCCCTTGCGCGAAAAACAGGCATACCGGACTCGACGACAAATCGGACAAACCGGACACAGCGGCAGAGCAATTAGCGCAAGCGCGGCAATTTGCCGTTCATTATGTGGAGCAGCCGGGATCATTATCCACGGAACCAACTCCAACGCTTTCGAGATTATGTAATTCTATATGCAACAGCCCTTGCAGGCTTTCAAAAAATTTCGGATCACGCTACCAAGCCATACGCAATTTGAGAGGCAACATGTCTACAAGAATAGCCATTTTCAATCACAAAGGCGGCACCGGAAAGACCGTTTCGGCCTACAACATTGGCTGGAAGCTCACCGAACATGGACACCGCGTACTGCTCGTGGACGGTGACTCGCAGGTAAATCTGACGGCGCTTGCCCTTGGGTTTGATAGGTTTGACGCATATTACGACGATCCGGATACCAAAAATAAAAACATAAAAGATGGTGTGGCAGCGATTTTCGAGGGCAAGCCGTCGGCGCTAGAGGCTTTTGATTGCCCTACGGCTCTTAAAAACAAAAAACTTTTCGTATTGCCAGGACATGCAGAACTAGCTGCGTACGAGGGGCAAATCAGCCTTGCTCAAGAAACTGCTGGCTCGCTATCGGTTTTGAAAAATCTTCCCGGAACTCTGCAAACCCTTATTGGATTGATCGAGAATCATCACAATATTGATTATACCTTAATCGATCTAAATCCCGGCTTGGGAGCTATCAATCAAAATCTTTTCATGGCTTCTGATGCTTTCATTGTGCCAACTAATCCCGACCCATTTTCGTTGATGGCTATCGGCACTCTGGCAGGGCACCTGACTAGATGGATTAATTGGAAAGATATGAATTTTTCGAAATTCGAAGATGCCGATTATCCACTGTACGAATCAAAGCCAATATTTCTTGGAACGCTGAATTCTCGCTTCAATAAACATGCAAGCAAAGCTGCCAAAAAATTCGATGACCGGATTAATGAAATCGACAAAAGGGTGGAGCAAAGGCTGGTACCCACCTTGGATGCTGCGGGTATGACTGCGAAAAAATCTCAATACATAAAGGCCTTCGGCGACTGGAAGGCCAAATTGACATCAGACAATAAGGGGCCATATGCGCTTGCGAGAATTCCTGACTTTCAAGGCTTGATACACACAGCGAATATTTCAAATGTTCCGATATTCAAATTGACAGATGCGCATTTAAAAAAAGATGACATTGTTGGAATCGTAAAAGACAAGGCCTTGGTCAATATTAAATCTTTCAATCAGATTTATGAAGCCATTGCTTCAAAAATTGAATTGCTGACAAGCAATGACAGTATCTAAGGATAACTTCGCTAGCCATATTAGGCAATGTGAAGAGGCAATCGAGATCTACAACTATCTAAAGGCGAATGGCTATTCTGCTGATTTTGGCCTACGCTTTGTTTGGGTCGCGGCTGTTTCGGCATTGGATAAATACATTACAGAGTTGATAATAGAGAAATCTACACATCATTTCTCCAACGGAATGCAGTTCTCCGGCAAGATTCTGAATGAGCAGGTGCCGATATCGTCAATGATGGCGATGCATTCGGCTCCTCCCCCTCTTGCAGTCATCGAATTTAGAAAAATTATAACTGGGGCGGTGAGATACCGCACTTTCCAGAAGGCCGACGATGTTGCGGATGGTTTATCGTTCATATGGAATGAAGACCACAAATGGAACAAGATTTCTGAAAATCTTGGGATAGAGAATAAAAAAGCTAAACGTAAATTGAATAGTATCGGAATTCGTAGAGATGCAATCGTGCATAATGCTGATTTTGACGAGGTTAACAACAAGCTTACCGAATGCGATCTTGATCAAGCTTCGGAGGCTATGAGTTATATCGTGAAAATTGTCCATATTATCGACGAACTCGTTCCCTGACCCCAGAATTCATCTTATTGAATTCTGGGACCAAAAAGGAGCGTTTCTCATGCAGACTCAGATCGCCAAACGCTCGATAATATGTAGGCAATTCATGTCTGCTAACCCCAAAAAAGCCGTCATAGGCACGCTCAAAAGCGCTCCCTGGAAGCGGACTGTCCGGAATTCGGTGCCCGCATTTGAAACTGGGAATGGCAGGAACTTTGGGTTTGCGGACATCATTACTTATGAGCATTGTGGGCCGCCCAGAAAATTGGGTCTGGTTTAATTGTTCTTCTTAGCCTTTATTGTGAGATTTTTGAAATTATTTCTTTTTACAATCATCTATAATGATTCTCTTTGTTTCGCCGCTTGCAGACTCAATCTTTCGACCAGTAAATATTAAATCCTTATCTGTTGAAAGGTTGTCTCCATGAAGAGACCATGTGAGCCAGCCTTTATTTCCTGTATTGAAATTTTCAGATTTTTTGATAGGAACAATTTTTTTCAATGAATTGATATATGCTCTTCCATTTCCTGTTCGTGTATTGAGTCTTGTCATGTTTCCAACAAATTCAATTGTCGTAGGGTTCTCGTCGCGAGTATTGACCCATGAGCTTGTTTTTTGATCAAATACTAACAATGTTGATCGTGGGCGTTCGAGGCTTACGAAAACGCCTTCATTATCTATGGACCGATGCGCTTGCTGAAGACTGCCTTCCAATTTTTCAGATAACTCATCAAAAAAGGGTTCGTCAGCCGCTAGCTTTTGTTGAACGAAATTGCTGTTTGCTGTAGCTTGCAGATTTCCTGTGGCTCGTTCAAGAGCAACCCGAGTAAAGTCATAGTATGTATCAGCATTTAGGGGGGCTGACTTAGGCTTTCTTTTAAATAATGCCTTTAAGTCGAATAGGACGCTACCTTGGCGAGGGGCGCTGAAAGATAGATTCGCACCTTTCAACGCAGTAGCTCTCATGACAGTTTCGTCATTTAGAAAAGCGTGTGTTGTAAGTTGCAGGGCTCGCGCGAAGCCGTGAAATGACGCCGACCCATCGTACAAGTCCAATCCAGCCTCATCGACGTTACCGCCCTTGAAGCGCAACTTTAATGCAAAGCTTTGTTCTAAATCCATCGCTCACCCCCTTCTTAGGCTTGCTGGAACTTTCGTTTGAGCGCGTCAAGAA
The DNA here is from genome assembly GCA_031292075.1 of Desulfosporosinus sp. GTDB lineage: Bacteria > Bacillota > Desulfitobacteriia > Desulfitobacteriales > Desulfitobacteriaceae > Desulfosporosinus. The sequence continues at coordinate 4,302 of JARLHW010000334.1, read as the reverse complement.
TGAACGTAAAAACTGGCATTTTTTAGCGAATTTAGTTTGCACTGAATTAGTTGGACGATTTGCGACCAAGCACTATTTTATCGGCAATTATATATTTGACGTAACATGTCGGTGATTCGACTTTTTACGGCAAAAATTAAAGGCCCGATCAAAGCATGCTTTTAAACGAGCCGGACAAAGCGGAATGCGTGCCATGCCGGACAACGAACCGACGCCAGAAATGATTGAAGCGGGTGGCGAAGTTATTTACCGGCTCGTTGACTGGATTGATGACCCTGACGCGCTCGCTCTTTCGGTTTTTTCGGCGATGATGGCGGTTGCGCCGCCGGTTCTGTGCCCCAGTGAATAAACTGGGGTTCCGACAATGATAAAGCGGGATGAGTGGTAGAGAAAAGCCCATCGGAAAGGTGTTCCACCCCAAGGACGAACAAGCCGCGTGTGGTATCAGGCGGCGGCTTGTTGGGCCTTCCGACATTGGCCGGATACCAAAGCGCCCTGCACAATTCTCCTATGTCATCGCGATCAAACGATAAAACTTCAGCCCCATGCGCAAAGGCATTGCGGATCTCTCGCATGATGTTCAGGTCGGCGTATGCGCCGTGACCGATGATTTTGAAGGCGTATGCAATCGTGATACGCGCCGAAAAATCTTGCATGGCTCCCCGATTTTCGAACAGCTTTTGACGCAAATCCGCCATTGGCCTGATTTGGTGTTCGATGGAGCTGCGGAGCAGAATATCCAAATAAGCTGTGCCGATGATTGCGCATCCCCGGTCGCTCTCCTGAGCCATCGCCTGTGACGTAATGAGGTATGATGGACCGGGCAGTTGCGAGTGATGCTTCGCGGTCTTGATTTTCTTTGTCATCGCGTGACAATTACCCCCATGACCAAAACCGATCCGGCAGATGAAATCAGCCAATCCGAAATCGTTCGCAGACAAGACGCGGCATTGCGTCGCGCTCTGGCGACTCCCCCAAAGAGGCACGAGCCTATCAGGGGGAAGCCGAAAGAGTCTCAGTCGAAATAGCGTTTTCGGCGCTCGCCGCGCTCCACTGGAGGCACGAACCGCTTAGGCGGCGATGTCACGAGGCTGATTATATGTCAGTCGCTTGCCGATGGCCCCGATCAGCGCGATTTCGGTGCGCTCTGTGTCGCTGATTTTGCGGGTGTTGTAGCGGAAATCGAATTCGGCGCAGTAGCGGCCAATGTGCGCTTCGCTCATGTGGTGATAGGTGCCGATCACACCGCGCTTGAAGATTGAAAAGAAGTTTTCTGCGGTGTTGCTGTGCTTGAAACCGCCAGTGGTGACGTATTCCCCGGCGCTGTGGTTCACGGTGTAATGGTTGGTGAATTCCTTGCCCATGCGGGTGTAAACCGGGCTTTCGTCGGTCATCAGCACAGAGGCGCGGTCAATGTTGGTGACGACGAGGCCGCGCAGCTCTTTTGCGGTGACATTGGCAACGTGAAAGCTTCGCGCATGGCCATCGCGTTCCACCAGCGCGACAACCGCCTTTTTCGGGGCAGGCTTGCGGGTGGCGCGGTTCTTTGCCTTGCCGCCGACATAGGTTTCATCGGCTTCGACAACGGTATCAGGACCGCCAAGTGGGCCTTCCGGTTCGATGTCCATCGCTTCGCGAATGCGGTGCGCCATAAACCAGGCCGATTTGTACGTGATGCCAAGCGAGCGGTGCAGTTGATGCGCTGAAATGCCTTTCTTGCTGCCAGCCATCAGGCGGAACGCGAGAAGCCATTTGTTGAGCGGGATCTTCGAATCCTCAAAGATCGTGCCAACTGTGACCGTGAACGGCTTGCGGCAAGCATTGCACATAACCACACCGGGGCGCGTGCTCTTGCCTTCGAGGCGCTTCACACGGTCGGTGCTGTGGCATTTGGGGCAGACCGGACCATTCGGCCAGTGCAACGCCTCAAGGTGTTCGCGGGCCTTGTTTTTGTCGCTGTAGATTGGGTTCGTGATATCAAGCATGATGAAGCGTCCTTTGATGGCAAAGAACTACGCTCTCATAGCTGTTACGTCAAGTATATAATTGCCATTTTATCGATGAATCTCTTGAGGGGACGAAATGCCAAATCGCTTTGAGTGGAGTGAAATCGTTATAGTAGGGTTGGTGGGAGGGGTGGCATCTGGATGTATTGCCGCGGCAATACGCTTAGGGGCGACGACCGATAACCTTCTCAACTTCTGCGGCGGAGCGGTTGGTAGCGGATTGGCCGTCACTGCTACGCTTTGGCTTGACGCTCGAAGGCGAGCAAGGGCGCTGGAGCACATGTTGGACTCAATGGTCATAATGGCCAGTGTTGCTATGAGATTTAAATCAATCGACCGTAAATTAACGCATTCGTTGATTTTAGTTTTCCAGCAAAGCGCGGAGGCATTTGAAGCTTCCCGGCTGGGGGTGAGCATTCAAGACCCGCTCCATCAGTATGGATTTCAGTCGGCTTATTTTTGGTTCAAGCGCGCTATGACAGAAATAGAAGGCGGCTTGAAGTTGCACGATGATGCCGCAGATTGTAACGAATTATACGAAATGAGCAAGAAATCTGCATTGTCAATAATTGGTTCAATAGATGATTTTTTGAAAATGCCGGGACTGCCAAAAAAAGCTTTGAGAAATTTTCGAAGTCACAAAGAGATCATGGATCTGTCTTATGAAGGAAGCGATCTCGTGAAGCCGTCTGCGTAAAACGCCCGTGACTCCTAACTTCCGGCAATCAGGGCACCGTTCAGCGAGCGGCTATGCCTGAAATGTTGTCGGCTCCGGATAGGCCGTTTTTTCAAGTCGATGGTCGGAAGGAAAGTGCAGTTGGCTGACCCGCTGGGAATTGTCCGTGATCCGACGCCGGTGTGGCATTTACGGGCATTGCGTCAGGCAGCCGGGAGCGCCTTATTCCGATCCAATGCTCGATGGCCACATGCGCGCCCCATGAATGACGCGCAATATGCGAACTGTGTCGCCGACAAGTTGGTAAGGCGCGACATAGGGTGTGCGGGCAATCACGATTTCCTTCGTGCCCTCGATTCTGCCCAGGCGACCGCTGTTTGGAAAATCGATCAGCCGCCGCGCGGCTTCCTCGATGCGTTCATCGACGTTCGCAGCCGCCTGCGGATCGTCCTGGGCGATCCACATGAAGATGGCGAGGCGATCGTCGGTCGCGTGCTGCGACCATACAAGCCTCATACCGGTTTGACGCCTTTGCGCGCGTTCGCGCGAAGTTGAGCGAATTTTTCCGTTACGTCCGCATCGGAAAGGTCAGGCCTGGGATCGTCCAAGGCCTCCTGAACGCGCGCGCGAAACCATGCGTCATACTCACGCTGCTCGACCAGCAATTCCATCGGCGCAACGCCTTCTCGCGCCGTGCGCGTCAACAGGATGCGGACCGCGTCGGACAGGGTAAGTCCCATTTTCTCGAAAATCGCGGCGGCTTGCTCCTTCACGTCGGCATCGATCCGAGTTTGGATAAGGGCATTGTTGGCCATGGGTCTGCCTCCTTCGCTGTTGATGTAATGCATTCGCATGACAGATACCATAGAAAAGGGCTGGCGGTGGTCCACGGCTAAGGCCGGAATGGCGTTCTGGCCAAGACCGGAAACTCATTGCCGGGAGGAAGCGAATCGCTACCAATATGCATTGGCGGGCATGCCATAGACGAAACAACTTATGGTTCCGATAATGAAACGTGTTTGGAAGTCGCTTTAATTACGCGCGCGAATGCCCCACTGACGTTGCTGATTTGCAACATGATTCGAAATTCGTATTTAAAGGCGGGGGAAGGTAGTCGGTTCCGGTGAACCGCTACGGACGCATATGGTCCTCTATGGACCCCTAGGCCACGACTTCCCGAAATAGCGACACCAAAATGGCGTCTCTGGTCCTATTGTATTTAGAAAAGCATCCTGCATTTTTGCGTAGGGGGGAGCCGCAAACTGAAACTTGAAAGCTCAGCTCATGTCCAATCCAGATCGTATTATTCGATTGAAAACCGTTTTGGCCCGCACGGGACTTTCCCGCTCCACGCTCTATCGCAAGATTGCGGAGGGCACGTTTCCCGCGCAGATCAAGATCAGTGTCCATGGCGCCGGATGGCGCGAGTCTTCCGTCAACACCTGGATCTCCGATCCGGCAACCTATCGCGAGGGTCATGCCACGAGTGGTGCGCGATGACGGCGCTTCCGCCGCCCGAGCCGATCTGCTTGCGTGTTAATGAGGCCGCGCGCATGATCGGGGTGGGTCGCACGAAGCTCTATGAACTGATTGCGGCTGGCGAGGTTGAAACGGTCAAGT
>JARLHW010000333.1 GCA_031292075.1 Desulfosporosinus sp. | reverse complement strand
TCTCGTTAACGACCGGGGTAAGACGCGCAGTCTTCCATTCCGCATTGGCAATCATACTCATGAAGGCACGCCGTTCTGCCCGTTTATACGACTCTATCTGTTCTTCAGTGGGCTCTTGTTCCTCTTCGCTTGGTAAATCCTCGTCGGTGAAGCTGTGGACGCCCCAAATAACAACATCTGTCCCGGGATGGAACTCGAGATAATGGAGGCGTTGCCAACCCTCCTCCTCAAAATACATACGGGGGAACGACGAGTTGTCGCCTTCCGGCATGCGCATGTGGCGACAAATCTCGATAAAGGCCTCGATGTAGCCATTGTCTAGATAACCGAACAACTTCCTGTCGTGAAGACGCTCCGCCAGTTCTTTGACGGTCTTTGGCCTCGATGGATCGACTTTGAGCCATGTGATATGATACGCCTCACTGGGACGGCGATTCACCCTTTCCGAGAAGTTGCAAGCATCCCATAGTATTTCGCACTTGTCGGCCCCATTCATTGTCGTGATAAGCCAACTGTAGTTGCCCATCAATGTTAGTTTATTGGTGATAACTTTTTTTTTAAAAAGATTAAAACAGAGCGACCTGCCGTGCAAGTCCTTACGTATAATTATACGATCCAGATCGTATAATGTCCTCAAAGTCCGGACTTCCCAAGGTCCTTAAAATAGCCCAAACATGCCCGGATTTGGACATTTTATCCATATTGGGACAGTGACACGTCACGGACGTCCTTTATAGAGTTGAGCTGTCTACAAAAATATTTGAGTGATCTGTAAAACAGGGTGCTCAACTATGATGACGTAAGCACTTGTCAAGTACTGACGTATATTGTCCGATCTGGATCGTATAATGTCCTCAAAGTCCGGACTTCCCAAGGTCCTAAAAATAACCCAAATATGCCCGGATTTGGGCAAATTAGGCATATTTGGGCAAGGATTATACAAAATACGTCACGGACGTCCTTTATAGAGTTGAGCCAAATCTCGCGTGATTTGAGTGGTCTGCCAAACAGGGTGCTCAACTCTCATGACGTAAGTACTTGGCAAGTCCTGACGTATAATTATACGATCCAGATCGTATAATGTCCTCAAAGTCCGGACTTCCCAAGGTCCTTAAAATAGCCCGAACATGCCCGGATTTGGGTAATTTTACCCGATTTGGGCATACTCTATACAAAACACGTCACGGACGTCCTTTATCGAGTTGAGTCGTC
>JARLHW010000047.1 GCA_031292075.1 Desulfosporosinus sp. | reverse complement strand
CCCAAAACCCCAAAACCCCGTTTGGATGTGGTGGGTTTGCTGAGAGTTTCCGTACAAAACATGACAACGGCGTGAAGCGCGTTGAGAAATGACGATATCATTTATATATAGCATCGATCACAAGCATGACACACACGCAAGAGATTATTGCTGCAAGGAGGGTGGGAGTTGGTGGGGGTTACTTATTGTAGTAATTGTAAATTATGTCTGCCTGATAAACTTCTATCTCCTTCACAGAAAAGTTGTATGCTCCTGCGTAAAATGATTTGAAGTCGACAACTTGGCTTGGTATCTGATATGTGCTGTTTCCGTTTGCATAGCAACCGCTCTTCATCAAATTGCATTCGCTGGCGATGTATATGTCGTGCCCGCCTCCGAAAGTAGAACAATGTGCAGAATGATGATATACTGCATTCGAATATTTAGTAGAATCTGGCATGCAGCATCTTATCTTGCTTGTGAGAGAAAATGTGAATGATTTGTCATTGGATATATACGCCCCAGTTGCATGACTTATCCAAGAAATCGGAGTGAATCCACCGAACAGCTTTCCTAAATGTGACTCTATCACAGACACAGTCGGTCCTACATTATCACATTTCGTATGAAACGCTCCTGAGGTATATCCATCTCTTGACCCACGATATAACAAAATCAATCTCACTTTTGCCAGTTCATTAGGCTTTATCCATTCTTTCAATAATCTGGCCTGATCAACAGTCATCATTGTTGACTTCTTCCACTTTTCGTTTCCTCCGGTCTTTCCCTTTGCCGTTTTGATCTCTTCTCCTTTTGTTGTAGATTTGCATAACAGCTTTAGCACGCTGTCGAGCTTTTGTTCTAATGCTGATATTCTTTCTTCCAGCTTCGCGTTTTCCAGCTTCGCCGCCTTTTCAGCCTCTGAAAGCTTTGCGTCCATTTCCCTGCGGACCTCCGCAACATCAGTCTTGAGTGATGCTGTTACCATTCCCAAAGTCGCCGACGTAATCCCTCCACAAGCCTCAGCCAGCTCCTTGCAACCGTACATCTTTCCCACCTCCAGCACCTTTGCCGAATTGCTAGAATTGATCAAACTGATCTGTCTGGCTACGAGCGCATCTTTTAGCGTCTCCACGCTCCATTTGAGCGCCAACTGCAGACAGTCTAGCACCTGGTCATTGCTTATTTCCACGTCTTTTCCGTGCATGATGCACAGCACCTGCTCCACGGCAGAGTCCGGAATCGGGACTTCCACACGGCACGACGCTAGCTCTGGGGACTGATCAAGAACCGACCTGAATGACGCGCCGGCAGTATAAAGCATGTTCTTACTGACGCCGAAGTCTGTGTTGGTCCCGGAGACAACGAAGTCCGGAAACTTTACAATGTTCTTCTTGCCTTTCATTTATGGGAGAATCAAAATGATTCTGATGTGTGTGGTCGGGCCTTTATCTTGCGGAATTGTAGAGAATTCCGAATAATGAATATTTCTCCGTGGTTGATGCATTTTATTCAAGGCGCGAGACTTCGTTTTTTACACTCATCACGCATTCTGACATTATTCTACATTTGCTGCAATTCATCAGAGTTACGTTTGTGTGTTTCTACTTTTCCCTTCCTTCGCCACAGTCT
>JARLHW010000332.1 GCA_031292075.1 Desulfosporosinus sp. | reverse complement strand
CTCCAAAACTCTCTCCGACTTAAATTCTGCGCTAAATACTCTTTTCTTCATCAATAATAAACCTGCTTTCTTTAGTGGTTTTATTATATCAGGTTCATTATCTTTTCAGAAAATCTTGTCGAGTTTTCTTAGACCAGTATAGTATAAGGAGCGCGCCTCAATGATCGAATAATGAATATACTATCATGCTCATGTTCCTAAGTGCCGTTGATGCTCCAGTAGTTGCCTCAGAGGTACAAGTTGCTCCTGTAGTTCTGATTGCTCAAGTGGTAATTCCAACAAAAATTCCAACTGTCGTATCACAAAATCACGCAGCTCCAATAGTTTGAACTCCTTACTTTGCCAGTATTATCATTGAATATAATGACCATTATTCCCTCTGAATATGTCCTTATGATAGCTCTAATAGACAAATATATATAGCTGTATATGGACAAATGACATTTTTGCAATTTCCTATATCGCGTTATCGGATTCAATGTAATCATGAGTCCAACGATGTTTATTCAGCATAATTATTTGAGGACATCTGGTGGTTGACAAAGCAAATTCATTATGTTACGCTTTTTTAGGAATTGAATATAATTTCGGTAGGTGAGGCTACCGCAAGGATACGGATTGCTGCCGCGGAGTAGTGGAGACACTATGAGAAGGTTAGCAGGATATGTCGAAACCAAGGCATATTCTAATGCAATTTCATCGCCTTGCGAAGCTAAAGCTTGAACGATAACATACACACTATTTTTTATGTGTTTATGTAACTAGGGTATTATTCCCTTGCCATTGTTCATGCTTTGGCAAGGGATTTTTGCATTGGTTTATCAATATATTTATCTGAAATTATTTGGAGGTGAGAGGAATGGACGGAGGAAGTAGCGGGGACATGAAACCTGGCGGGCGAAGTAGGAAAAAGAACAGGCTCTTATGGAATTTTACGTTACCCCTCGGTCTGTTCCCCCTGCCTAAATCTAATATTGCGTTTAAAGCACCTCAGTTGCCAAAATCCAATACAATGATTTGAGTCACTTCGCTCACGCGTTTTATGTCTTTACTTCCTAAGTTATTGGACTACATGAAATTGTAGTCGGCTGTCTGACAGCCCTAACTTAAATTCAAGGAGGTTAAGACCATGAAAAAAGTAATTCAAAATGTACAAAACAATGTATCACCTATGTCTAAAAAATTGCTTGCTTGCAGCAAAATGGAAACAGATGCACTTTTTAAGGAAATGAGAACCTCGAATAGCGGTCTCAATGAAAAAATGGTTAACACTCTACGAGATGAGTACGGTAGCAACGAAATATCCCATGATAAACAAGAATCTGTGCTTAAAAGGATATTCGATGCTTTTGTAAATCCTTTTACCATTGTACTTTTTGTTCTTGCCATCATATCTCTTTTTACTGATGTTTTAATAGCAGCACCAGAGGATCGTGACCCAACTTCTGTTATTATTATCTGCGTGATGGTAACAATTAGCGGATTGTTGCGTTTTATACAAGAAACACGCTCCAACAATGCCGCCGAAAAGCTGAATGCTATGGTGCATACGACCGTTACTGTTGAGCGTGACGGTATTGGTAGAATGGAAATACCACTTGAAGATATTGTACCGGGTGATATCGTTTATTTAGCTGCAGGAGATATGATTCCTGCTGATGTACGTATAATACAAGCTAAAGACTTATTTATCAGCCAATCAGCCCTTACAGGCGAATCCGAGCCAATCGAAAAATACAGCAGCTTAGTTAAGCAAACCAAAAAAGCATTGTCCAGTAATCCTCTTGAGCTTGAAAATCTTGCATTTATGGGCAGTAATGTGGTAAGTGGTTCTGCGGTCTGTGTTGTCATTACAACAGGTGATAATACCAGCTTTGGCTCCATTGCTAAATCTGTAACTGGAAAACGTGTGGAGACGAGCTTTGACAAGGGCGTAAACTCTGTAAGTTGGCTTTTAATCCGCTTTATGATGTTGATGGTTCCAATTGTGCTGTTTATTAACGGCTTTACAAAGGGTGATTGGCTCGAAGCTTTTCTCTTTGCATTATCCGTAGCAGTAGGACTTACTCCTGAAATGCTACCAATGATCGTAACAACTAATCTTGCCAAAGGTGCAGTTTCGATGTCCAAGAAAAAAACCATTGTTAAGCATCTGCACTCCATGCAAAACTTTGGAGCTATGGACGTGCTATGTACAGATAAAACAGGTACTCTAACTCAGGACAAAGTTATCTTAGAACTTCATCTTGATATTCACGGCAATGAAGACGAGAGGGTTTTACGTCATGCCTTTTTAAACAGTTATTTCCAAACAGGGCTTAAAAATCTTATGGACATTGCTATTCTCGCACATTCAAAGGAACAGCCCTTTTACAATATCGAAAGCAAATATGAAAAGGTTGATGAAATACCTTTTGACTTCACACGTCGCAGAATGAGCGTTGTTTTAAAAGACCGTGAAGGAAAAACACAACTTATTACCAAAGGTGCAGTTGAGGAAATGTTGTCTGTATCAAAATACGCCGAATATAATGGTCAGGTTGTGGCTCTAACTTCCGAAATTCGTCAAATAATCTTAGCAACTGTTGCCAAACTTAATGATGACGGTATGCGTGTTATTGCAGTAGCACAAAAAACAAATCCGGCTGTAGAAGGTGTATTCTCCGTTAAAGATGAAGCTGACATGGTGTTAATGGGTTATCTTGCTTTTCTTGACCCACCAAAAGAAACAACGATGGCAGCTATAAAAGCACTTAACGCATATGGTGTAGCTGTTAAGATTTTGACAGGTGATAATGACGCTGTAACACGTTGTATTTGCAAACAAGTCGGATTATCTGTTGACAAACTTTTGCTCGGTTCGGATATTGAAGAAATGAATAATGAACGGCTAAAAGTAGAAGTGGAATCAACCAGTGTATTTGCAAAACTTTCTCCACAGCAAAAAGCACGAATTGTCACACTGCTCCGTGAAAACGGGCATACTGTAGGATTTCTCGGGGACGGTATTAACGACGCTTCTGCAATGCGTGAAGCTGATGTCGGCATTTCAGTTGATACTGCAGTTGATATCGCCAAGGAATCTGCTGATATTATTCTTCTGGAAAAAGACCTAATGGTGCTGGAAGAAGGCATTATCGAAGGACGAAAGACCTTTGGAAACATCATCAAATATATTAAGATGACTGCGAGCTCAAATTTCGGAAACATGTTTTCGGTTTTAGTCGCAAGTGCGTTTTTGCCCTTTCTGCCGATGCTGCCGATACAAATACTTGTGCTCAATCTGATATACGATATCTCTTGTCTTTCAATTCCGTGGGATAATATAGATGCCGACTACCTGAAAATTCCACGCAAATGGGACGCTTCCTCAATCGGTAAGTTTATGATATGGATTGGCCCCACAAGCTCTGTTTTCGATATAACTACGTATCTGCTTATGTTCTTTATTATTGGCCCTACTATCTTCGGCGGTGCTTATCATACACTTAGCCCTGACAGCCAAACTGGATTTGCGGCTCTTTTTAACACTGGTTGGTTTGTGGAAAGCCTGTGGTCTCAGACACTTGTGATTCACATGATACGTACGAAGAAAATACCTTTTATTCAAAGCCGTGCGTCTAAGTCGGTTTTGCTCCTTACCTCATTGGCTATTGCTGTAGGTACAATTATACCGTTTACACCTATCGGAGGCTATCTAAAAATGTCACCGTTACCGTTAATATATTTCCCATGGCTCATCGGTACAATTGTTGCCTATATGATACTTGCTCAAACTATTAAAACAATTTTTGTAAAGAAATTTGGGGAACTGTTGTAAATTTAAAATTAACAACCTTTACTTTACCTAACCGCAGGGATGAAAAATCCTTGCGGTTTTTCGTTGTCCATATTTGATTGGAAAAATATGAGGTTTTGGCTCAAATAAATCTTTATGACCAAGTAGTAGAGTGAGTAATCCTGCTGTAACACCCCATATAGAACTGTTTATACCCATCATTATGTTTGTAAATATATCTTTAGGATATATTTTACCTGTCCCGACTTTTGAAATAATGCCCCTAAAAAGCCCGAAACTTAATAGACCACTTATCATACCTTTAATTAACGCATTGCTCTTATTAACCTTTCCCGTAGAAGTAAGTAAATAAATATAGGCTATTCCATCAAAACACGCTACGACAGAATCACATAATATTCCAAAGATATTTCCTTTATTACTAGAAACTTTATAAGTGGGTATAAAAATACTTGCAGCAAGGTCGCTACACTTTCGTTTAGTTATACCCTTGTGATATAAAGTTTCGCAACTAATAGTTTTCGGAATGTTTGCTAATAAACCTACAACTAGACCAAGGATTATCCTGTCATTAATTTTATGCATACTTTTGACCTTCCTTTATAAATATTTGATATTAGCTTTTCCATTATAAAAAATCTCACTAAGGATTAATTTGCCTAAAAATTAGTTACCAAAATTCTTGACCCCACGTCACAACTTAACTTCGCTAGAGACCCAATACCCGAAGGTATAAATTTCTCGCCCCTTCGACCCTTGCGTCAATTGGCACCTTATCCCGAAATCAGGCTAAAGTGCCAATTGACATTTTATTCTTCTCGACGTGTCTCTCAATATGGAACTATAGCATAAAGTCCTCGGCTAAGCCGGTGACCCCCTATTACAATTACTCAAGATTTCGAAATAGTCTCGCCGGAAGCAAGGAAAGCCTGTGTCGTGTTAATAGATGAGTGGGACTATCTAAAAACAAAGGTTGGGCAAATCAAGGATAATGCCAATTTTTATCATACTATTGGTTCAATATTGTTAGGGGCAGCAGGTTCGGCTGTAATCACTGCATTAACCACCGATTACAAAAAAACGGCTGACGGAAGTGCACCAACATTTCAAGTTATAGCATGGGCGCTGGTAATGGTTTTTTTGATTTGTGGAATTCTGTCACTCTTTTTCGGGCGTACGCAGAGAAAAGTTGAGAACGTAATGGTTAGGGACGTTGTGCAGCAAATGGAACTTATGGAACAGAAGTATAAGGTTTCGGGAGTTCCAAATACCGAATAAATCAAAGAAGCGGGTGGGCAAATCCAAAATGCGAATAAAGGGTGATCATTATGTATATCGCTTTTCCAGCGGATGAAAAGGTCAAAGCTAGGCTTGATTCTGTCTGTAAATCTCTTGGTATTACCTATGAAGAGTGGTTCGAGACTGCTTTAATTGAATCAGAGCACGACGTTTTGACAAAGCTTTTGTCCGGAGATGAATAAGACTTGATGTGGGATGCGTATCTCTGTCGTTCTGTTCACCCTTTAGACGCTAAATAAGGCGTCCCTTTTTTATTCCTACCTGGAGGATTTTAACAACTTATGAAGAACTTGTTTTCAGGAGAGTTGAAACAAGTGAGGGTACAAAATGGTGATCGAAAGACAAATTACAGTCTATGATTGTTCTTTTTGTCAGAAGACGTATAGCCAAAAAGAAGACGCAGAACGATGCGGAACTTCCTGTGCCAAACTATCAGGTTCCCCTGACATAGAAATTTTGAAATTGACACTAATTATTTATACTGTATTTTGTTGATTCAGGATGTGTGAGCTAACCAGAGTGTTAAGTTCACAAATCGGCATAGCTCCAAAGCGTGTCCAGAAAGCGACTAGAAAGTCAGAATCTAGTGGAATTCTTTACAACCAAAGTCGTCAGGATTTAAAAAGAATGCTCGACTATCTGTATCCAAGTGGTATTCAGTATTTCCATCGGGGATATTATGGACACTTTAAAACGATGGTGTGAGAGGGTAATTATGATTAGGAGGAAAGAAAGCTCATGACAAACATAGTTGAAGAAATGACAAAAAAGCTACTTGTTGATGCAGGAATACAAAAAGGGATGCACGTTCTTGACATTGGTTGCGGGCGAGGTGACTTATCAATTCTCCTCGCGGATATGGTTGGGACAGAGGGAACTGTTTTAGGATTAGATGTTGATGAAAGTGCACTGACATTAGCTCGCGAACGCATCCAGCAGAATATGCTTGCAAATGTAACTTTTATACAAGCTGATTTGAGTAGACTTTCGATCAATCATGTCCATTTTGATGCTATTGTGGGTAGACGAGTGCTCATGTATTTGCCAGAACCTAGGAGAGTAATCGCTGACCTTCCCGCATTGTTGAAAGTCGGAGGATTGATGATTTTTCAAGAGCACGACTCAACGATGTCACCAGGAAGTGTTGTGCCGATGCCTCTTCACAGTCAAGTGAACAAGTGGATATGGGATACAGTAGAAAGCGAAGGAGGCAATATTCATATAGGTTTTGACCTCTGGAGTCTACTCTCACAAAAAGGAGTCGTTGTTGAAAAAGTTCGTGCTGAGGCAGTAGTGCAGACCCCTGATGCGCCATTTCCGATGACCCCGATTGTTCGGGCCATGCTAAATCGAATTATAAAGACAGGAGTCGCCACAGAAGATGAAATCGATATAAATACACTTGAAAATCGGCTCGATGAAGAGAGGCAGAAGTCTAAAACCACATATATAAGAGAAATGGTCTTCTGCGCATGGGCACGGAAGATTGAATAAATTGCTAATACTTTGGCTCATCAATAAAAGACTAATAAATACACCAGTCCAAACACCCGGCGGCTTCGTGAATGGCGTGTTGGGGGATTGGGGTGTCTTAAGGTAGGACAGTAATTAATTATGTATCCATCGGACTGGCATTAGCGGCTTGAAAAACATGAGTTTTCAAGTGTCACCGTTTTGATGATACCTAGAGTAAAGGCTATCCGCAAATTGCGGAGAACCTTAAAGTTGCTCCAATGGCGTTCCAGTTGAAACGATAACGAGTTTGATTCAGCAAGAGTTGAGCAAGTTGAGTCTTTCTGTGAATGTTGCGTCTGTGGTTCAACCTCAACCGGCTCCCGCCGACACAACATCCATTCCTACGGAAGATAAGTCTGTCAATGTTACTCCGCCTCCTACAACCGAGACACCGTCAGTCGGACAAACTGTCCAACAAGCATAGGACCATGATGGGTTAAACTGATACAAACAGATCTACATCATAGGTGCGACAGATCTAAGGGCTGCCGTTTTCGAGTGCTTATTCCTCAGAATATATTCGTTTATCCCCTTGGAGGGTTCGGATCTTTTGTATATCCTGGGTTACTTCAATCGTTCCACGATAAGTTCCGTTTGGATCACGGACAGCAAAGTATTGAATATAGACAAACTGACCGTTCATGTGGATCCAAAACTCCGCGGAATCTCGTAGACCACTTTTGAAATCACTAACAATTTTATTGACAATATGAACACTATCCGGCGGATGACAGTTCTGTACGTTACGCCCGATAATCGCCTTGCTTCGTTGGAAGATACGCTCTTTTCCGAAGGAAAAATAACGGACAATATCCTTTTCGTCTACAAATGTGATATCAACGGGAAGATGGTTGAAAATAAGGCTAATCTGCTCAAGTGTAAGGGCGCCGGTTTGAAAAGGGAGAAGTCCCTGAGTGTCATCTTTTCCTCGTTCATAATTAACTTGAAAAGCTCCGGGATCGACAGGTGGTTCGGGCGGTGCGGAAGGAATCCAACCAAAGTCAGGCTTAATTAACGCGTAGCCAATCTCCCCGCTCTGCTCCGCAATAGCGGCCCATTCTCCCTCAGTTAATGTTTCCATGCTCATGGGAAACATAATATTATCTTCTTTGTAAATAAGATCCTCAATTGCCTGGAGGGCAGGTAGAGCCGTCGTTTGAATGAGTTCAGCAAGTTCTTTTCTTTCTATATGTGGGCGGGAGAGTGCATGGGATATTTGTTTTAGTTGAGCCCGTATGTCGTCTTGAATGGCCCACATAACCTTCGGAGGACCGCTTACACCATGCTTTTCCAAATAAGCAAAGAGAATATTTTCCTTGCGGCTGTAGTGTTTCTCAATCTCTAATAATTGTTGATGCTGGAATTGCCAGTCCTTGAGCTTAGCTTCGAGGTTTGCATCTTGGTTCATGTTTGGGAGCTGTTCAAGAATCGGGCGAATTGCCTGAACTACCTTCTCGACGGCCTGATTTTCCTTGCGAAACGTATGAACAGGATGTCCCCCCTGTTCCTGTACCTTTGGCTGTTTGTCTAAACTATCTTGAAACACTGAAACATGCACATCGCAAAGACTCTTGATTTCTGTTGCGGCTAACCCTTCTTGAATTAACTCTTGTTCCAGAGCAGCAATTTCCGTGGCGCCTACATCTGATAAAAGCTCACGGAACCGTTCTTTAAGCGCTTGTGGATCTTTGTTTTGGTGAATGTCTCGAATTATCTGCTTTAAAGTTTCCCTTCTCTGCCTATGGTTGTCCAAGAGTTCGCTCATAATTAGTCTCCCTTCATCCTCTGGTTATTTCAAAGCATGTGACAATTGCAAGTATTTCATGCATCCTGAATGTAGCCAATTAGAAACGTTGAGCTTTATTCGGTGCTATTAATGTATAAATTTACCATGCGCTGAGATTTAGATAATCCGTTTGATTAAAACTACCAAAATTCCACATACTATTTAAAACATCTTTAGGAGAAGAATAGTATGTGGAAAAAGATTACTTTAGGAGTTGGGATTACTCTCGTAGGTTTATATGTTTTATTTCAAGTTGGGTATTATGCAACATCAAGTCCTTCTTTTTGCGGATCATGTCATGAGATAAATAAATATGTAACGTCATGGCAGACCTCGGTACACAAAAACACAAACTGTCTTGAGTGTCATCAACCAAGAGGAGAGTTAGGAAAATTTCATGCTAAGGCGCGAGGTTTGAATTATGTATTTCAACATTTTAGTGGAGACTATACTATACCAACTAGAGCAATTATTTCCGATCAAAATTGTATAGAATGTCATCTAGGTGATAATAGTTCATTTCCAAATACGATAAAACTAAAAAACACATCTAAAGTAAATCATTATGAAACGATTAAAAAATCTCAATCTTGTATGGATTGCCATAGAGACACTGGTCATGCCGTAGATATTTATTTGAGTCCCGACTTAAAAGGTGCAAAATCATGATAACCTGTTGATTTTACCTCCTAATCTTCCCTCACTAAATAAAACAATTAACTTGCTAATCAGCCCACTCAGAGCTAACATCACTACACCGGGACAATCTCTCGGTGCAGTGATGTTTTTTTATTAGCAATATGTTCCAGCGGAACGGAAAGGAGTCACACATGAAAAAAATACGAACGATTCAAGCAGCAGTTCTTGAAGAAAAGAAACTTAACGTTTGCGCTTACGTGCGGGTATCCACTGACCAGGCCGAGCAGAAGAATAGTTTTTCAGCGCAAATGCAGGCTGAGTTTGAAAGACGATCAAATATGCGGGGATATTCACGGACGAGCAAAAGTGCTTTTACTAGCGAATACGCCTTCTCAGGGAAGCTCTTCTGCCAGAATTGTGGTTCAAAGTTTAGAAGAGCATCTTGGGGCACCGGGAAAAATAAGCAGTTTGTGTGGCGATGTATAAACCGAGAACAGGACGGAGTTGACAAATGCAGTGCAAAAACGGTTAAGGAGAAAGATTTAGAGCAGGCATTTTTGCGGGTTATGAACAGGGAACAGGGAGTTAAGGTTACTAAATTTGATGAGGAAATATTTCGTAGGCTGATTGAGAAGGTCAAGGTACAATCGATGGTTGAAGTGGCGTTCGTGTTTAAAACGGGGTTTGAAGTGAGGGAGATATTTTGATACAGAGAAACTGAAACGCCGGTCGAGGTTTAAAGTTACCTCGGCTGGCGTTTTGAACATCCAAGGGGAAAACGTTGTATAATGGTTGGATTTAAAAATAATGGTATATATAGATATTAATAACAAGCAACTCAAGCTCTATTAAGACTTAAGTTTTTACACCTAACTTCGGGATAACTTCTATGATAAGAGGCTGCGTCCAGTTGTGGGGGGAAGAAGTCGATTGGGAACGGTGTTTCGTCGGGATCTAGAAATTCTACACATGGATTCTGCGGTTGGAATTCTTCGCAATTACAAGGTTCTGGGCAGTAGTCGAATGATGGAATGAGTAATTGTACTAATCCAGTCACTTTGGTTACAACAAAGCTGCCTATGGCGAGTTGAACGGTTGTTGCTGTAAAGATTGGGTTGGCGATGATTTCAGTCCTAGTTTCTGCACGCAAATTCAGGTCGAACTCAGGTCTGGTCAGAGGAAAATACATTACAATGTCCTTATCGATGTCAGGTAGATTGCCAGTAAGCGTAAACGTTTGCCCGACTGAATCCTTGAGATTGAGAATATACGGTATCTGTATTGTAAATTGCACTCTAGAGAAGTTAGGGCGAGATGGTATTGGTGTAATAATAGTTGGTTGAATAATGACACCATTTCCGAACGTAATGCTAACAAAAGTAAATGGAGGAACACCCTCTGGCAGATTGACAGCGAATAATGAGAAGCACTCACGTTGCTGGCAACTGGCGTACACTTTTTCGACGATTACACATTCGTTTTCATTTGCGGCAAAAAACGAGGCGACCGTGGTAGTCGCAGTAGCAACTAAACCATTTACCTCAGTTATATTCGTAATTGTTCCAGCTACTGTTGGTGTGATTATTATTTGAACGGTTACATTGGTACTGGGTGTGATATTGCCAAAATGAAAGATGAGTGAGTTCCCAGATTGTGTCCACGTTCCCTGGCTGGAAGTTACTGAAACAAGTGTCACATTTGACGGTAACGTGTCAACCATTATGACGTTAGTGGCGGTGGCTGTGCCATTGTTAGCAACGATAATTGAATAAGTTAAATTTTCCCCTAATGCTATAAAATCGTGTGATGCTGTCTTATTTATAGAAAGGCCATATATGATTAAATTTCTTATATTAGGTGATCCCCATCCAGTTACAAAATCCCATCCTGTTGTGCAAGAAAAAGCCCCTGCTGTGCCTACAAGTATATCTCTATAACATATCGAACCACCAGCGCGATAAAGAAACGTCAAAAACTCTGCGGTACTCTTAGGTTTAATACGTGCTCCATTTATACAAGAAATAATTCCGGCCCAACAAGGTGCTCCCAAACTAGTACCTCCTATTGTTGTCCATCCTGATATTCCATTGTAAGGAGTACTGTCATAAATAGCTACTCCTGAAGTAGGGTCAGCATCAAAAGCAACGTCTGGAGTACCACGCCAATTACCACATTTTGCAGCGACGGTTGGTTGTGCCGCTTGGTAAGCAGGGATTGGTACAAAGATAGATGGACCACCCCCACTATTCGACCAGCCAGTCTCACCAATAAACTTCCCAGATGCATTACGATTTATTTTTGTTCCCCCAACAGATACAACATACTGAGAGACTGATGGATATACAGTATTTCCACCTAAATCTCCTGCACCTGCTACATAGACCACCCCAGGCATCTTAAGATGAGCGTCAAAAGCAGTTTCACCTGAAAATTCATATCCCCCCCAACTCATGGAAACCACCTGCACATCAGGAATTGCATTAGCGACATCAACTGCTTGAAAAAGGTCAATAAATGTGTTACTAGAAGACTGTACAAGTACTATCTTTGCGAATGGTGCCATAGCATGAGCCCATTGTATATCCAAAGCAGATTCCATTGCCCAACCTGTATCTAGCGCTGGCTCAGTTCCTCTTGCATTAACAACTTGAAAGACACTATTTGTTGCTGCTAATGGATTTGTGCTGCTTTCCAACGGTAACCCAAATTGCTTACTAAAAACATTGAAATCGGCAAGTGCAGTTGGATAATTATAAGCACTAACGATAGCAATAACTCCTTGCCCCGTAAAGCGTCTATCAAAATTATAAACTTCGTGAATAGATGCTGGATTTTCACCTGCAGGTGTATCTAAGCCTGCTTGAGATTCATTTATAACAAACAAGTGCCGAGCTCTTATATCATTATTATCTTCTTTTTTATCTTCATTGTTATCACTCATGGGATGTCCCCCAAACGATTAAAATGACATATTAATTAATCATAATTTATTGATAAGTGTACATTCCCCTTAATGGTTCAGTTCAATAGAAAGTCTTTCAAATCAATTTATTTATTAAGTTTTTCATTCGTCAGTTGTTTTAAGATGAGGATTTAAGTAAAGTAAATGATGAACATAGGCTTCATGATGTTTAGCTATTGTATGGAGAGATTCGCCATGACGTACAATGTGATGCATATTGGCTCATCCCCCCTTTGTTACCATGATACTCCACTATATGATTGGACGAAATTCCATTGTGCAAGTACTAGGCGAAAAATTGAAGGTAGCCGTTATGTATAAGTGCTTACATAAAAATATGACCCCGCCATCACTAAGTAAGATAAAGGATAGGAGCGTAAATCCTGTGTTTCCCTCGTACTATTCTTATACACTAGGCGTATTCGCAATATGGAGTACACCCGCTCTTGCTAGAGGGGGGCTAGAGGTAGGGGGCGCACGGCTATGCTTGAACGAAAAAGACGTTCCTCACGGCCAAGGGCTTGCGACCCTCTGTCTCCCGAAAAGAGCTCGATTCTTCTATCTGGGCTCGATTTGCAGGAGTGGCGTTCTTAACAAACAGGACTTACATTATTTTCAGTGGTTTTGAGAACTGGCAAGCGCAAAGGAGGAGATTCTATATGGCTTACACAAGTGATCAATGGGTTAAGCGAAATGCTAGAAGATCCGATATAAGTGTGTTTTTAACCCACTTAACTAAATCAAGTAGCTATAGAACTGCACTTGATGTTCTTCTTAAAATTCTTTCGGATAAGACCTTAGTAGGAAGTACCACGTTTATTTTGCTGATTCAGTCAAGGATTTGTCTATGGAACAGTTGGATTCTTACTATAGGCCAGGAGGGTGGACAATACGACAAGTTGTTCATCATGTAGCAGATAGTCATATGAACGGATACATTAAGTTCAAACTCGCTTTGACGGAGGATAATCCAATAGTTAAACCTTATAAAGAAGCCTTATGGGCTGAACTTGAAGATGCCCGAACCTTACCCGTTGATGTATCTTTAAAACTTGTAGAAACCTTACATTGTAGGTGGGTGACTTTACTTAAATCGTTATCTCAAAGTGAACTAAATCGTCAATTCTACCACCCAGAGGCCGGAGATCTAAGCCTTAATAAGGTGATAGGATTATATGCTTGGCATGGTAATCATCACTTAGCACACATTATGAACTTTAGAAAAAGCGTAGGGCTTTAGCCATTGCAATGCCTCCGAACCGTTCTTCTGGGTCAACGTAAGCTAAGGTCCTTGCGGCCCTCGAACCGTTCTCGATGTACATACTAAACTTTCCCGGATGAGAATCTTGCATTTCTATTACTGCGACTTTTTTGGGGGGATCTATTTCAAGCTTCATGATTGAATAAAAACCCTGAATTTTTCAGCACCTCCCGTATCTCATTTTGTTTCCGTATTCGGTACTCCTCAGTCTCAGTTTCACGCCAAACCCTGTGGAACCAGTCTAAGTATCTATTGAAATTCTGTGTTGTTTTTCGATTAAAAAATTCAAGCCCCAAGTTCCTTTCTGCGTTATCATACACCAGCCGATCATTTCCAAAGAGATATTTGACAAGGTTCAAGATGAGCGAGAACGTAGAGCATTGCTCAAGAGGAATCTGGTTGGCGATCGGCATAAATATAGCAGTAAGTACCCTTTTAGCGCCAAAGTGTTTTGTGGTCAGTGCGGTAACATTTTCAAAAGAAGGCATTGGAACAGCACAAATGATTCAAGAAAAGTTGTATGGCAATGTAAGACCTATATAGTAGACGGCAAAGATGCCTGAAGTGCCAAGGCGGTCGATGAGTATGTTTTGATTGATGCCTTTGTACGGATGTTCAACCGAATCTATGAAGACAGGCAGAGCTTTATTAAGACGATGACTGAGAATATTGAAATGATTATTTTGCAAAGGCCAGACGTTGGAGAAACAGAAACTCTGGATAACAGGATTGAAGAATTGAAAACTGAGTTGAAGAGGCTCATCCGGTTTCAGGTGAATAATAACGTTGATTCTGAGGTTTATAATGAGGAGTACAAAAGTATATCGATAGAACTGGAGGAAGTACGAAAGAAAGTGTGGAGCATAATAAGTTAATGATTTGAAGGATGGGTTAAAAGAAAGGTTCGATAAAATTGTTCTGACGATAAACAGCAGAGATTCATTGCTTGAAGAATTTGATGAGGAAATATTTAATGCGTTGGTTAAGAAGATAGAAATTCTCACACCAGCGCATTTTGTTTTTGAGCTGAAAAGTGGGATGAGGGTGGAGGAAATAGTGGAGTAAAAATATACAAGCAAGTTTGACGATGAATTGTATCGTCGAAAAGGTAACAGTACAATCCACGGCTGAAGTAGCTTTTTTATTTAAAGTTGGGCTGAGGTGCGGGAGGTTTTTGCTATTAAAAAATACTTGACTTGGAGTTAACTCCAGATGATAGACTACGATACGAGGTTGATCTCGGTAAATACAGTTATCATCTGGCGTTACCCGCTATAGGACTAGAAGTATGAATGAAACAATACTGTAACATTAAGAGACAGCGAAAGGAATGGAACTTATTATGGACGGAGATTGCATCGGTTGTAAGGAATGTGAAAAAGCCTGCCCTCAGCATTTGAAGATAACAGAGCATTTAAAAGATGTATCAGCTATGTTTGATGCAACACCCCAGTTTCCAAGTAGAAAAGGAAAATAGAGTAGGATTAAAATGACTTTGAGAACAATTTACTTGATCAGAAGTTAACTCCAGTTGTTATGATATCTTACAAGGGAGGTAAGATTGTATGATGATTGCCGAAGTAAGTGGAAAATATGAGCTTTCACAGGATACACTCCGCTATTATGAACGCATCGGGCTGATTCCTAGTGTGAACCGCACTAAAAGTGGAATCAGAGATTATACGGAAGAAGATTGTAAGTGGGTCGGATTTATTAAATGTATGCGAAGTGCTGGTCTTCCGATTGAAGTATTGATTGAGTATGTTTGGCTGTTTCAACAGGGTGAAGAAACCATTGAGGCCAGAAAAGAACTATTTATTGAGCAGCGTCAGCAGCTCGTAACAAGAATGGAAGATATGAAGAAAACGCTGGAACGCCTGGATTATAAAATTGCAGCATATGAACAGGTAGTCGTTGAAAAAGAAAAAGAGTTAACAAGATTGGAGGATTAGTTTCATGTGTAAAAAAGTATTAATAATATCTGGAAGTCCGAGGAAAGGCGGAAATTCCGATCTTCTTTGCGACCAGTTTTCGCTCGGAGCAAAAGAAGCAGGCAATCAGACGGAAAAGATCTTCTTGAGAGATAAAAAGATTGGCTACTGTACCGGGTGCGGGTCATGCTATATCAGTCATAAATGTGTTCAGGAGGATGACATGGCGGAAATTTTGGAGAAAATGATTACCGCCGATGTGATTGTCATGGCGACGCCGGTTTACTTCTATACTATGGACGCTCAGATGAAAACGCTGATTGATAGAACTGTTCCAAGATATGAAGAAATCACTGCAAAGGAGTTCTATTTCATCGTGACCGCCGCCGATAGCAGTAAGCAGGCAATGGAGAGGACTCTGGAAGGATTTAGAGGATTTACCTCCTGCCTTAGCGGCGCAAAAGAAAAGGGTATTATCTATGGAACTGGTGCCTGTAATATAGGAGACATTATAGGACATCCTGCAATACAGCAAGCATATAAAATGGGAATAAATGCATAAAAAGAAGAATGGAATTGTGAAAAAATTAAGATTTGGTTTTATGCGGTTAGAAGTGTCAAAGGTATATTTGACGTCTAACGGTGAAACCTGATTACAAGATCTAAACACAAACAGGAGGCAAGCATGAAAGTATTATTAGTGAATGGCAGTCCCCATGAGAAGGGGTGTACCTATACAGCATTGGAAGAAGTGGCTAAAACACTAAATGCAGGTGGGATTGAAACCGAAATCTTTCAGATTGGAATCAAGCAGTTATCCGGATGTATTGCCTGTAAAAATTGCCAGAAAACGGGGCATTGTATAGTTTCTGACAGAGTCAATGAGTTTCTCGATATTGCGGGAGACGCCGACGGGTTTATATTCGGTTCGCCTGTACATTATGCGTCTGCAGGAGGTGCTATTACATCTTTTATGGACCGTGCTTTCTATACCGACCTATGCTCTGGAAAACAAGTTTTTTACCTAAAACCGGCAGCTGCTATTGTTTCCGCTAGAAGGGCGGGGACGACCGCAACATTTGACCAGCTTAATAAATATTTCACCCTATCAGAAATGCCTGTTATCTCATCGAGGTATTGGAACATGGTACACGGCTCCACACCAGAGGACGTAAAAAAAGATTTAGAGGGATTGCAGATAATGCGTATATTAGGGAGAAATATGGCATGGTTCTTAAAGTGCAAAGAGGCCGGTATCAAAGCCGGTGTTCCGTTCCCTGAGCGTGAAGAAAGAATAGCGACCAACTTTATTCGATAAAGACTCTATTTTCCCTTTTTCAAGGGCTTTGAAGGCGATACGTGTGACATCCTTTGAAAATATCTTCAGAATGTGCCTGAAAGCACATATTCGGAAAAGAGGTTTCTATCATGGCAATTACGGAAAACGCGAAAGCGTATCACGAAAAAATGTTTCCCGGTTATGTTTCGGGGTTTCTGAAAACCGACCCGGAATTTATCGAGCGCTTCGACAACTTTGCATTTGACGAAGTGGTGAGTCACGATGATTTGGACGACCGCACCCGCTTCATGGCGATCCTGGCGACGCTGCTTGGCTGTCAGGGCATCGACGAGTTCCGCGCTATGCTGCCCGCAGCGCTGAACTTCGGCGTTACGCCCGTAGAAGCAAAAGAGATCGTCTATCAGTCGGTGGCTTATCTTGGCATCGGGCGGGTGTTCCCGTTCTTAAAGGCGGTCAATGAGGTGCTGGAAGCGCGAGGCGTTGTGCTGCCACTTGACGGGCAGGCAACCACCACGACCGAAAACCGGCGCGAGGCCGGCACGCAGGCACAGGTTGATATCTTCGGCGACGGAATGCGGGATTTCTGGAAATCTGGTCCCGAGGAAAGCCGTCACATCAACTACTGGCTGGCGGATAACTGCTTCGGTGATTATTACACCCGCACCGGTTTGAACTATAAGCAGCGTGAAATGATTACATTCTGTTTTCTGGCCGCGCAGGGCGGCTGCGAGCCGCAGCTGATCAGCCACGCTGCCGCCAATATGAAGCTGGGCAATGACAAGCAGTTTCTCATCAAGGTCGTTTCTCAGTGCCTGCCGTTCATCGGCTACCCCCGCAGCCTGAATGCACTGAACTGTGTGAATGCAGCTGCAAAGAAACTTGAAAAATAAGAAAGTGGAGGAAAATATAATGAGTGAATCGATTGATTGGAGCAAAGGCGCAATCTTCCGAATCGGGGAACCTTTGCCGGAAAAGTTCAGCAAATATTTTATCGGCCAGGCACATCTGAATATGCTAACAACAACAGGCGTTGGTATTGGCAATGTGACGTTTGAGCCGAAGTGCCGCAACAATTGGCATATTCATCATAAGGGCGGTCAAATTCTACTAGTAACGGCTGGTCGTGGCTGGTATCAGGAATGGGGCAAAGACGTGCAGGAACTGCATCCGGGCGATGTTGTGAACATTCCCGCAGAAGTTAAACATTGGCACGGCGCGGCCAGCGACAGTTGGTTTGCACATCTCGCAGTTGAAGTTCCGGCAGAGGGAGCTTCTAACGAGTGGCTGGAAGCTGTAAATGATGAAGAATACAACAAACTTTAAGGACAGACAGGAGAAACCTTTATTATCTTAGGAGAGTGCATCTAAAGGAGGAAAAGTCGAATGAAAGAAGTCATGATTTTGACCGGTGCTGGTCAGATTGGTATGGCTATTGCTAGAAGAATGGGCTTTGGCAAAAAGTTGGTTGTTGGCGATAAGAAGCTGGAGAATGCGCAGACTATTGCTAAAATTATGAATGATGCGGGATTTGACGTGGTTCCGATGGAGATGGATCTCTCATCCAGAGATTCCATCCGAAGCCTGATTGCGGAAGCACAGAAGCACGGTGAAATCTCCATGTTAGTTAATGCTGCTGGTGTTTCCCCCAGCCAGGCACCGATTGAAGCGATTTTGAAGGTGGATTTGTACGGCACTGCTGTTCTGCTGGAGGAAGTCGGGAGGGTTATTAAGGACGGTGGTACTGGTGTGACGATTTCCAGCCAGTCCGGTCACCGGATGCCTGCACTGAGTGCGGAAGTGGATGAACAGCTGGCTTGCACTCCGACGGAAGATCTTCTGAAACTGGAAGTGCTTCAGCCGGAGAATATCAAAGATACCTTGCACGCCTATCAGATGGCGAAACGCTGCAACGAAAAGAGGGTTATGGCGGAATCTATTAAATGGGGTGCCAGAGGTGCGCGAATCAATTCCATCTCTCCAGGAATCATTGTTACCCCGCTGGCCATTGATGAGTTTAACGGACCCAGAGGTGATTTCTACACGAATATGTTTGCCAAATGCCCAGCAGGCCGTCCGGGAACAGCAGATGAGGTAGCCAATGTGGCAGAATTGCTGATGAGTCCCCAGGGAGCATTTATCACTGGTACGGACTTCTTAATTGATGGCGGTGCAACAGCCTCCTATTTCTATGGTGCCTTAAAGCCACAGGTATAAACAGACAAATGGGAGCCACATATGAGATCTTATTGATTTAACATTATTAAATATGAGAGGGGAAAAAGAATGTCCAGTAAAGTATACTTTGTAAATCTACGGGCAAGATCAGACAAGAACAATAAAATTAGCAAAATCAGAACCTTATTTGATCGTGCGGGTTTTAATGAGCTCATTCAAAAGGATGATCTTACAGCGATTAAATTGCACTTCGGTGAACGCGGCAGTGATGGCTTTATTAGTCCTCTTTTTGTGCGTCAAGTGGTGGACAAAATTAAGGAAAGGGGTGCTAAACCCTTCCTAACGGACACTAATACACTCTACGGTGGGAGTCGGCATAATTCGGTGGATCATTTACTGACTGCCTTGGAGCATGGTTTTGATTTTACCGTTACAGGTGCACCAATTATCATAGCTGATGGACTACGCAGTGATAATATTACTGAAGTAGAAATAAATAAAAAACATTTTAAGAAAGTAAAGCTGGCTAAAGATATTGTTAATGCTGACAGCGTAATTGTATTATCTCACTTTAAGGGACATGAGATGGGTGGCTTTGGTGGGG
>JARLHW010000331.1 GCA_031292075.1 Desulfosporosinus sp. | reverse complement strand
GCTCCCGTGCCACGACAAATGCGTAACATGCCGCAAAGCACACTATAATATAAGCTGCTTCGCACGCTGATAAATAGAAGTGCGATAATATACGTCATAATAGTAAATTCCAGAATGGAAGATAATAAGTCAACGTGTGAAACGCATGGACATCCTATCCAGACGATCTGCCTGGAGTGCAAACAGCTGATGTGCTTCAAGTGCTTGTTCCCGCACACTGCGAAGGGGTGCAAGGGCGTGGTAATGGACCTCCCCGCATACGCGGAGAAGAACATTGTGCCTCGGTTCGAGGAGGCGCTAAAGGACTTCGTGAACAAGCAGGAGAAGCTCCAGGAGCCGGCAAGGGCGTTTTCGAGCACATTTCCTGGAGTTAAGAAGAACTTACTTATGCTCAAGGATAAGGTTGAGAAGCTCTTGGGAGAGATAAATAAAGCTCTTGCCTCACTCGAAAGATGTGACCCGGATTATCCATACGCCGCAATTAAAGCTACACTAGAGCAGCAGCTTAGCGAACTGGAAACATCGGTTGCCCAAGATAACATGAAATGCATAATAAAAGCGATTGAGTCGCAAAAGGAGCTGCAACGGAATATGCCTGCCGAGATTGGAGACGCGGAGCTGAAACTGATTGAAGGAATAAATTCGGCGGTTACACAGCTGCTGGGAACAAAGGAGTTAACGGCTCTGGGAGAATGTCTTCATAGATTGGCTGCTACGTGCAAGAATGTCTTCAAGCGGATTACAATACCAGCAGTTACAAACAGATTTGTATATGGAATTTGCAATCCGATAGGCGAATGCAAGAATCTGTGCAGATATGATATTGGCACATATAAGATTGGTTCGTGTGCTGTTGCTGTGCCACATTACTCTACAATATTGCAAACAGGGAAGCGGGTATTCATTTCCGGAGGAGGAAGCAACCCAGTAGTGAACACCTTTTCAGAATTCATTGCGGAGACGAAAGGATTGGTGAACAAAGCGCCCATGAATTATGCAAAGTCATTTCACGCAATGGTAGCAGTTTCTCCGACACAATTTATGACGATAGGCGGATACTGCGGAGGTCCCAGCATGGCATATTGTGAAGAATATTCTATCGAACAGAACACCTGGAAAGTGATGCCGTCGTTGAATCAGGGTAGACAAGGTGCATGCGCTGCGTTATCTGGTGATTGTGGCTACCTATATGCTATTGGAGGAACTGCTAGCTACGATATCATAGAAAGATTGGATATGGATGAGAAGAAAGTGTGGGAAAAAGTTGACTTATCTGGTGCTGCGGAAGTATTACTCAGCAAATATTTGGCTGTGTTTCCGATTTCCACTGATGAGATCATGATACTTGCTGGAAACAGCTCAGCAGATTGTGGAATATTCAATGCGAAGACTAAAACAGTAAAAAAGTACACCCAGAGCATAAAGGCAGACTCCTATTATGGCAATTCTGTGTGCATGATAGATGGAGACGCTTACATCATGGGCAGCAGTTACGCAAATGTTTACATCTACAGGTCCGCATCGAAGAAGATCCAGGAAATCGACTACCATGATGCACCGAAGTAGGTGCACGCTTTCCCAATAACAATCTTGCTCGCAGATAGCCTGAGAGTATTATGACACACATTGAGCACTTGAGTCGGACCGAGGAAGAGGGATTGTCAAATCATTATCGCGACTGCACGCTCTCAGGTGTTTTGGGGTTTTGGGGTTTTGG
>JARLHW010000330.1 GCA_031292075.1 Desulfosporosinus sp. | reverse complement strand
GAACAACAACCATGACTATCAAGAATAAGATTCTTCCCGCTGTTGCCATTGTGGGCCTCATCATCGCCATCGCGGTAGCCGCAAACTCGCAGAAAAAGATTCTACCAGCTGAGCCGGTGGCGCAACCCGCTCAAGCCCCGTTCAAATCCTACATCGGAGGGGCGGGCATTGTAGAGGCGAGTACGGAAAACGTGAAACTCGGAACTTCCATCGCGGGCATCGTCAAAACGGTTTTCGTCAAGGCCGGGGAAACGGTGAAGGCGGGCGATCAGTTGTTCCAAATCGATGACCGGGAATTACGTGCAAATCTGCGGGTCAAAGAGACGAGCCTTGCCAAGACCAAGGCATCGTTGGAAGAGGCTAAGGCATCACTGCAGGATTACGAAACGCAGTACAAGCTGGTCCGGAGCGTTGCTGACCGGAGGGCGGTGAGCATCGACACGTTGGAGCAACGTAAAAATGCAGCACTGTTGGCGAACGCCAAGGTTGAAAGCGCCAAGGCCGGGGTTTCCTCTGCTGAAGCTGAACTACAATCGGTTCGCACCGATGTGGATCGCCTCCTGGTGCGAGCACCCATAGATTGTACGGTGTTGCAGGTCAATGTCCATCCTGGCGAATACGCCCAAATAGGGGTACTCGACACACCGCTGATGCTTCTGGGCGATAACAATCACCTGCATGTTCGCGTAGACATCGACGAAAATGATGCGTGGAGGTTCAAGGTAGGCTCCTCGGCCATGGCTTTCATGCGCGGTAATCGCGATCTTAAGAGCATAGTCAATTTCGTCCGGGTGGAGCCCTACGTAACACCCAAGAAATCGCTCACGGGCGACAGCACGGAGAGGGTCGACACAAGGGTTCTTCAAGTTATTTTTAGCTTTGACCGGAGCGTCCTTCCTGCCTATGTTGGTCAACAATTGGACGTCTTCGTCGAAACGCCCGAAGAAACAGCGGACAACGCAATGAAAAGCGACGCCCTGGCAGCAGTTGGAGGGACGAGATGAGCATTCTTCCTTTGATGACCGTTGTGTGTCTGGCCTTTTTCATGAGCGGATGTGCCGCCGTGGGGCCGAACTACACATCTCCACCTGCACTGCAAACTCCCGTTGAATGGACGGAGGCAAGCGGGACTGCTAAAGCAGCTGCAGGTCTTGAACAAACCGCCTGGTGGAAGACTCTGAATGATCCTGTGCTCAATCAGCTCATAGAAAAGGCGGTACAGGGCAATCTCGATATCGAGCAGGCGCAAGCACGCATCAAACAAGCGCGGGCCGAACTCAAGGTTGCAGGAACTGGAAATATTCCGACGGTGAATGGTGCTGGCTCCATTACACGGCAAAAGGAGAGTGAGAACGCCAACATCATAGGGGAAACCTCAACTCTCTACACACCAGGGTTTGATGCAACCTGGGAAATAGATGTTTTTGGATCCGTTCGGCGCAGTGTCGAGGCAGCCGAGGCCCATGTGGGAGCGAGTATTGAGGATTTGCATGACACCCAACTGACCTTGCTTGGAGACGTGACCAACTATTACGTGCAACTGCGCGCTGCTCAGGAGCAACTCGCCATCACTCGTCACAACCTGGAAGCGCAGACCGAAACTGCCAATGTCACACGGGAACGTTACCGGAGCGGACTGACAAGCTATCTTGACGTTGCCCAGGCAGAAGCGCAGAAAACCACTACGGCTGCAGATATCCCCGATTATGAATCTACTATTAAACAGTCTATTCATCGCTTGAGTATTCTGACTGGCCAAATGCCGGGAACCCTCAGCGAACAGCTCATTCAAACACAACCGCTTCCCGATTGCAACGGCGGCCTCGCAACGGGGCTACCTTCAGAACTCTTAACCCGCAGGCCAGACCTTCGCAAGGCAGAACGAAATCTCGCTGCCGCCTCAGCTGATATTGGCATTGCCACGGCCGACCTGTACCCCAAGTTCGACCTTACTCTGGGACTGGGCCTGAACAGCAACACGATCTCTAAACTGACTTCGCTTTCCAGCGGCTACTGGTCTCTAGTGCCCGAGGTGTCCGCCCTCCTCTTTGACGGCGGAAAGACGCGGGCCAGTGTCGAAAAAAAGCAGGCGGTTTACGATGAAACCCTCGCGGCATATAAATCCGCCTTCCTGAGCGCGCTGGAGGATGTGGAAAACGCTCTATCCTCATATACTTTTGCTCAGATCAAACGAAAAACACTTGCCGAATCAGTTAAGTCCTACAAGGAAACATTGTTGATTGCCGAGGAACAATACCGTAAGGGACTCACTAATTTTCTAGATGTTCTTGTTGCGCAGCGCTCTCTTTACAGTGCACAACTTAATTTAAGTCAATCTGAGGCCGTCATATTAACCTCTTTCATCCGCCTCAACAAAGCGCTAGGTGGTGGATGGAAGGCCGTGGAGGTTAGAGGCAACACCAAAAGAGAATTGTTTACGCAAGGATAAGAATCCTTAAAGCAAAACAACTGAATTTAAGAAGTATGTCATTCTGCGTGGACCAGGTTAAGAGAATATACAATCTTGACGACCGAAAGTTCGTTATTTCCAAAAAATCGGAACGGATTGTCTTAAATGGTTGGGAACTGTTATGCCGATATACTCATTTTACCATCGATAATGGGTTACGTCGCTTATTCCTAACTAATGTTGTGATGACATCTGACTCTGTCTTCCCTTGAGAAATAAGAATACTCAAGGTTCCATAAAATTGAACGACTAACCATTTTGTAAAGATTAAGAGCTCTCAAAGGATGCCCAATGAAATATTCAGCTTTTCAACTTAACCCTGATTTTGTTTCTAGTTTATTAATAAAAATAAGTAAGTTAAGGACACAATATACAAATGAAATAAGTTTAATGAGCCTTTTCAAGAATATATGTCCCAACTCCTGAAGATGAAGCCTTGCGGGATTTAGTACGGGCTCGGATAGATACTATACGTGACTATTGAAAACAGGGATAACAGTAGAAGTGTTAACGAAATGGAGACGAGTCCTCCGACAAGGCAATAGTCGAAGTTGCTTCCGCTATCTGTTCTGGGCCTCCCTGAGGAGGCCATAACCCAGCAGCATAAAATTTCGTGCGGAGCGCCGCGCGTTGTTCGAGGCTCTCGAAGCCCCAAATATGGGTAATCCGAGGTGGCCCGTCCAGCGCGAACATGTTAATAGCGAGATGACTGGTGTACTCACGGGCTGGCTTGATTGCCTTTTCCCAACCGGCAAGGGTTGGCGGCAAGCCGCCCGGTTTCAGATGGTAGGTGCGGAACTCATAGATGCCGCCCATGGGCCTGGGTTGAACAGGAGGCAGGAAGGGGAAGGGAGCATAACTTTCCATGCTCAACGCGGTTACTACGCCACCCGCATGGAATGGATCGACGCTCAAGAGCGCACGGCGACGCTCGCATACCAACTCTTCCGTGGTCTCAAAGCCGCGCAACAGCAACAGCCGCCCGAGTTGACCGATCTCGGTTCGCCAGCAACCGAGAAGCTCGCCTGCCGCATCGCCCTCGCCTATGAAAGCGTGCGCGCCGGCCCACGCCTCAGACACGGACAAGAGCGGGCAAGAGAGGGTCGTGAGTTCGTAGATAGAGTGCATAACATCTCCTTTATATTTGATCCAACCGAAAATCAGAGCGACATTCGACTACATCGACTATCACAATGACAATCCAAAATCCTCGGAGAGAGAATTCTACTCTGGTTTAAGATTATCCTGAGGAAGGTTGCTGGTCAGTATAGGTAACAAAATCCCATCGGCCAAAAGTCCACTTAACCAAACTTGTTAGCTGGCAAAACAAGAAATACTAAACCTCACCAAACAAAACCGGTCATTATCTGTCGACATCTGGCGACACCTCTTCCCTTCCACCTAAAAGTTTCTTCATAATATTTTCCTATCACGTAATCCTTATCATTTTTGTGAATCAATTTCAAACTGCTAAATATTTTTTCAAGGATTTTCAATCCTTTTGCCTAGCAATTAACTAACCTCAATAAGGTATAGGCAAATACTTCCGGAACTGAATGGCAGGGCTGGGACAGTATGCCAAACACAAAAATCTATACTGGGGTGACAAATGAAAAAGAAAGAAACAACAGGCATTGGGGAAACGTGCAAAGTCACAGGAATTTCGGAACGGCAGTTGAGGCATTGGGAAGAGGCAGGGTACATCTCGCCAGAAAAGGTGGTGTGTGGCGATAGAACATATCGACGGTACTCACAAGACGATTTGGATTTCATTCGAGAAATTAAATATTTCCTTGATGAAGGATACAGACTGCAACGGGCAGTAACAAAAGCAAAAATTGATGGGGAAGAGAAATGATAAAAAATAAACTCGCAAACATTACAAAGGGATCTGGTTTTTGTCCGCTCTTCCAAGAAAAATGTAAAAAAGAAGAATGTGACTGGTTTTACAATCAATTTGAAAAATGCAGTATTGAAATTACCGGCTACAATTTATTCAAATTGTCTAAGTCAATCGATACCTTAATCGCTGAACTGAAAAAACAATAATATCATTCCTCCCCGGCTTTATAGTTGGGGAGGGTATTTTGGGGGAGAATTTATGATTACAACATCTTCGGGAATACACATACAAGATGGATTTATAGCAAACCAATGCATGAAAAATATTGAACATCTGGAATTTTCAGATTTGGCATATCATCAGCCAATACCACAGGCACAGGAAGCGGCAGCAGCCGTAGATACATTTGCCTTTCCCTCTCACGAAATAATGCAGCGCTTATTAGCGATCTTCGCGGGAAAACCGCAACGTCTGCCGGAAAAATATCTGACAAGAGATCAGGCAATGAATTCACAGGATGAAAATCAATATATTGCTGATTTTGTCAATTCGGTTTTGCAGGAAACATTTGTGAAGGAGACGTATGGAAACCATAACGAACTTATTCAAGTAAAAGAGCAAATCGCCATTATTTCAAATAATCCATTGGTAGATGGCAAGGCCAGAATACCAGAGGACCTGTTTAATGACCTTGCTCAACGCGAAGAAAACTTGGCGCTCTATATTCAAAAAACTTTCGGGGCGGAAGGCTTGCGGCATTTTCTTGGCCTGGTCATTGGTTTTGACGAACACGGAAGAAAAGGAGTGTATCATTTTACGATCAATGAACATCTGGATCGGTTGGGCTACCAGCGTTCAAAAAAAGGCTCCTATGATCCTGCCATTAAATGGAAGGCATTACGCATTATCCAATTATTTTCCAGTCTGGAACTGACCATATCATCCCGCAAAGGCAACAAAGAGAAAATATCGAATATTAAGCTCTTCAGCCTGGATCGCTATGATCTGGAGAGAAAAATCGATTCTGGAGAGTTCATACATATGAAATTTCTGCTCAGGGCCAATGAGGATTGGTACGGAAAGGCCTTTCAGCAGACAGACAATCGTTCCCAACAGTATACACAGCTTTTGAAAAAAATTGCAGCAGAGAACCATCGAGAACATCCCTTGGTCATTTACCTGACGCCCCAGTTGGCAATCCGCTGGCGAATAAATAAGTTCCAACCTTTATCCCTAAGAGTTTCAACAATCATGGAAATGTGTGATCTGGATCATTCCCATACTTGTAAGAACAGAATGCGTGATTTGCGGGACTTGGAATCAGAGCTCACCTATATGGTGGAGATGGGGTATCTCGGGCAATGGTCGAATAAGGACGGGGGACTGCCATCTGACAATTGTCATTCATTTAATTGTGTGCTGCAACTCGCACCGCCTAACTGGCTATGTAATTCCATGCGGAAAAGTATTCAAGGCAAAGGCGCTTCTTCGACAATCACCGTTGAAGGTCTGCAGTGGATTCAACAGCAAACAGATCTCAGTCAAAACAAGATGGCGGAAATATTAGGTGTGACTCGGCAGCATATGAGTAGGATTTTTCTCGGCAGGTGCAGAATTTCTTCCAAGTTATCTCAAAAAATCACTGAGGCCTTCAGAGATCTGCTGGAAAAGTGTCAACTAAACCCTGCCCTCTTGGATCCCAAACCCTGCCCCCTTAGATGCCAAACCCTGCCCTCTTAGAGTACGGGATTTTTGAGAGTGGTTTTATAACAAATGATTACGTATGCTTACAAAGTAAAAATCGGAGTGTCAACCACCTTATAAGATTCTTATAAGAATCTATTAGTTTACACTTTCAGCGTAAACTTGGACTCACCTTCACAGAGTTAGGTGAGCCCCTTAAAAACAACAATTAATTGGAGGATTATGAATATATTAAATGAACTGAAAAATTCCGTGCCGATTGCCGAGGTTGTTACCAGATTAGGCCTGAACCTGCCGACCCAATCCGCAAATTCCCTGCTGGGCAACTGCCCCACCGGCCACCCCTCGCAAAGCGGTCAGTGCTTCGGGGTGAACTTGAATGAAAACTATTTTCACTGTTTCAGCTGTGGTGAAGCCGGTGACATATTCAAGCTGGTTGAGCTGGTTAAAAAATGCGATTTTAAGTCAGCTTTGCAGTGGTTGGTTGATGAATTCAGGCCAGACCTCAAGGCCGATCTTGGTAAGGAACAATTGCAACTCGCCCCTCAGAAGAAAGAATACTTCCAGAGAGCTGATCTGTTTCGCCTGATATATGCCTATGGGAAGGAACTGCTTTACACACCAGTTGCCACACAGGAATTACAATACCTTGTTAATGACCGTAAGTATGACCTGGAAGCATTGAAAAAGACCGACTGGATCTACTTCCCGCCTGACCAGGAAATTAAGAGTTATCTTTTACAGCGTCACCCTGAAGCGGCAGTGCAGATTAAAGAGCTCAAACTTCAGGGGCATTATGGGGACAACTTCCGCCTTGCCTTCCCATACCGGGACAGCCACGGCAGCATTACCGCCTATATAAAAAGGTCTGCCTCTCCCAAAGGAGTTACCGTCACCACCTGGGACAGTAAAAAATATGAAGGCGTACGCTATGACAGTACTCCCGGCAGCGGAACCAAGCATGACCTGTTCAATCTCTGCAATTGCAAAGGGAAGGATACCCTCTTGATTGTGGAAGGATATCCAGATGCATTATATTTCAAAACCTTGAGGTTGGACAATGTTGTTGCTGTCGGCCAGGGCTTGCTGTCGAAGACCCATCTTGTCGCTTTGGAAGAATTCGGTGTCAAAAATGTTATTATTTCCTTTGATAACGATCCACCCAAGGTAGACAGCAAGACAGGCAAGGAAATCATCACTGGTGTTGAAAATACCGACAAGGCCCTGAACCTTCTTGCGGGCACCAAGATTAAACCCTATGTCCTGCCACCCCATTGGTTGACCCCATATAAAGATCCCGATGAATATGTAAAGGCTCATGGCGTAGAAGCATTCAAGGACTTAATCAAGAACTCGATTACAGGGGCAAAATGGCATGCCCACAGGCTTTTAGGCCGCCATGATATACATACAGACCTTGGCCGTGGAAATGCCGCACAGGAGGCATTTAACGTCGCCCTGGGGCTTCGCCATATTGATAGGGAAAACTACCTTG
This sequence comes from Desulfosporosinus sp., assembly GCA_031292075.1. Lineage (GTDB taxonomy): Bacteria > Bacillota > Desulfitobacteriia > Desulfitobacteriales > Desulfitobacteriaceae > Desulfosporosinus. The sequence continues at coordinate 1,121 of JARLHW010000330.1, read as the reverse complement.
AGATAATAGGAAAAGAGTTGAACTTTACTCAGGAATATATCGATGAAGAACTCGCGGCCTTACACAGGCGAAACGAGGAGGAGCGAATAAAAAAAGAATACCATGATTTCTTCCAGAAGGGAGTCGAGTATTCCCAAGCTGGAGATGCAGAAAAGATCAAGCAGCTTATGCAGCAAAACAAAAATCTGGAAATGAAGAATCTGCATTCTACTGTTCCTATATATAGTATGGATGAATTTATCCAGGATATCCGTAATTCGCCGGAAGGGTTGAAAACAGGGTATCAACGGCTTGATGCAAAACTGGTCATACCGATTGACGCGATGACAATTATCGCGGGAAGGCCCTCACATGGCAAGACAACCCTTATGCTTAACATGTGCCTCAACATGGTGGAAATGTATCCGGAAAAAAGCTTTCTGTTCTTTACCTACGAAGAGCCAATAAAACATCTGGTATTGAAGATGCTGAATATTCTCGGCGACCAGGTCATTGATCAAAGGAATAATCAGATAATGCTCACCAGGTACCTTCTTGGCGGACATACACATAGAAAACCGATCGAAAAAGCAAAAGCGAGACTTGATGAATACCTCAGTCAGGGGAGGCTGCGGATTGTTGATGAAAGAAAGACAGCTGGTCAATTGTATGAGACTCTCCAACAATTTTCCGAAGAACATGAAATTGGCGCAGTTTTTATTGACTACATCCAGAAGATTCCTTCCGGCAACCAATTCGGCACCCGGCAACTGGAATTGCAAAATATATCCGGGCAAATTCTAGAAACGGCAACATCTCTCCATATCCCTATTATATTGGGTGCTCAGCTGAATAGAGAGCATAGCAAAAATGAACCCGGCAGACTTAAACTTGAGAATTTACGAGAAGCGGGCGACATTGAGCAGGATGCAAATCTCGTCATGGCTATTTATAATGAAGCGATGGACAAAATGACTACGGATTCGGTAGATACCTCGGACGGAGGGTGTTCAAAATTTCGTGTCAGTTAACTGAAGGCTGATATAATCAGCATAAAAGGAGAACTGACATAATGCAAGAAGACAACGAATTCGATTTTCAACAAGCCCTCAAGGATATCCAGGCGGGCAAACCGCTTCTGG
>JARLHW010000329.1 GCA_031292075.1 Desulfosporosinus sp. | reverse complement strand
CCAAAACCCCAAAACCCCAAAACCCCAAAACCCCAAAACCCCAAGCAAGTAGCCAGGCAGGCAGACAGAGAATATTCGTAATCCCCATAATCGTGTTGGGCTGCAATATTCATAATTACAATAAAGCGAATCACCACATGAAGGTGATGCACGGTGACGCTTCTGGTGCTAGTAATAGCAATCCAGATCCAGATCACAACCTATTCTCCTCCCTCTGCGGCCTCGCGAGCTTCGCTACCAGCAGCGAACACGTGCTGAAGATGACTCCCGCCGAAGTCTCTGCACTATCCTCACTTCTCATCCCAGGGGCGGAGATCGAGTGCCTTTCCCTCTGGAAAAATCTCCCCGAAGGTGCAGGCATTGAATTCGGCGAGGCGATGCACGGCAGATTAGTGCGCTGTCTTTGGGCTGCTACAGCGAGTGGGAAGAGCGGCTCCAGAACTGATCCGATTGGTTGCGGTCTCTGCTAGCGCCGCGCTGCAGCAGCTAAGCGTAAAGGGGTTATATATATCTCTCTCGTAATGATGTTCTGAACGGCTTCTTTCTGACGATAATAGTAATCGTGAAGATATCCGATTATTTCTTTGCAGGCAGCTTCTCATCGATTTCCTTAGCCTTCTCAGCATATTCAAGTGCTCGGCCTATGTCCGCCAGCACCAGGTACTTTCCCGCTATGCAGTTGCGCATGTACACCACGTCCACTAATTCGACTGCACCACTTTTTTCTATAAGAAGCTTTTCTTGTTTAGTAACCCAGGAAGTTATATCGCGGAACTTCTTCAGCTCGTAATGTTGATTTATCAGTCTGCGGCACGCTAGTTTGTAAGAGCTGAAGTCCTTGTTCATTTCGAACCTTTCGCATCTCTCGTAAAGGTAGTCAAGGCATTTATCTACCATTCCGCCCTTCCGGCATGTGTCTGCTAATTGCAAGAGAACTCCATCAATCTGCTTGCATGTCCCTATCCTCTTGTATATGTCTAATACAACACAAAAGCTGCCGAAGGCTTGCTTGTATTTCCCCAAATTATATAAGTCCATCGCCAAATTCTCATGATTGGATACGAGTTTCTCATCATCTTTTCCATACAGTTCGGTGCAATATTTCAACGCCTTCTTGCGGCACTTCAACGCCTCGGCGAGCTTGCCACTGGACTTGAGTACTTCAGCCAAATTATCGTACGCTGCAAAAGCACTGTGCGGATTACGTATTGGTATTCTCTCGTATATGCTTACAGCCTTTCGTAGGAATTCCTCCGCCCTGGCTTGATCAAGCAACGAAATATATGTCGCACCTAGGTTACTGTAGCATTCTGCGAGCGCTACATGGGTTTCCTCGCCCAGCTTCTCTCTTATGCTTATAGCATTCTCAAAGTACACTAAGGCAGAATTGAGCATGCTCACCTCCTCGCTGGCAATAGCTAGATCGTACGTCAGTTTTCCCCTGTTGTTGTACGCATTCGCGAGTTCGTCTTCCATATGACCATATTTTTCGGCTATTTTAATTGCCTCTTCGAAGCAACTATCAGCCTCATCGCTAAGTCTAAGGTCTGCGTATATTAGCCCTAGGTTGTTGTATTTAGGAACCATTAGCCTCGGATCCTCTTCGTGCAGTCCAATTAAAATATTCAGAGATTCTTCGCAATAAGTCCGCGCCTTCTGGAGATCTCCAGAATTCCTGTATGCTATACCAATGCTTGTATACAGAGAAGCAATATTCTTGTGCAATTTTCCAAATTTCATCAGATCAAATTCCATAGCCTGATTATAATAACATATTGCTGCATCGTACCTTCCAATCTCATTTTTCAAATTGCCCAAATTCTGATACGACTCTGACAGACTTGGGCAGTCTTCTCCAAAAACTCTCCTTCTGATTCTTACAGATTCTTCAAATGAAGCTAGTGCCTCCCCGCACTTGCATGCCTTCATGTACAGCGTCCCTAGGTTGTTGTAAGATGTCGCAAGGTGATAATCGTCAGGCCCGTACAACTCCTTGAAAATTTCAATCTCCTTTTCGCAGTGGTTGCGTGCTTCTTCGCTGAATCCGGTGGCATCACATACTACCCCCAGAATCTCGTGCGATAACGCTATATTTTCGTGAGGCTCCGCACCTGATAATTTTGTTTGAATAGCTATTGCCTTGGTAGCAATTTCTGCTGTCTCCTTGTACTTGCCTATATGATAGTACGCTATCGCTAAATTGTTATACGCAGTCGCAAGTTCCGGGCAATCCTTCTTTCCTTTTTCAACGATCTTTATAGATTGCTGGAAACAATTCGCAGCCTCGGCGTACTTCCCCATGGAAACGTACAAAGTGCCCAAGTCGTTGCACACCAGTTGGATGCCAGTCTGTACCTTTCCCTCCTCGACTATTTTTAAGGCAATGAAAAAATGTGCGCTCGCTTTCTCGTTATCTCCCAGCTCCGCGTATGAGTTGCCTAGATTGTTGTAGATTATGAAGAAATCTGAGCGGGTATTTCCCGGGTCGCTAAGGCATTTATTGTAGTAATAAGCTGCTACGTCAAACTCTTTCATCCAGTAGTGCATGGTTGCCATCAAATTGTTGCTCATCACTTTTCCATGCTCGTTTATGGCAGCATCGATGAGTTTCAGAGCGGAGTAGAGATCTGGGTGATCCGCAACTACCTTCTTGAAGATCTCTATTGCTGCATCGTACGTCGGCCGTTTCCCGGGGTCGTATTCCAGGCACTGAGCGATGAAATCCTTCCAGTGGCCCTCGCCTCGTTTGAATAGCAAATTTCCGGCTTGGTCGATGTACTGTTTATGGCTATCCTTATCATACCCAGCTCTGTTTCCCACAGCTTTTTCTAGAGTTATATCGTGTTGCATTAAGAGCATCTTCAGAAAAGTGATGCCGAAGGAGAATATATCAACCTTCTGTGGTATAATAGAATTTGACAGCGCGCTTTCTCTAAGCTCTTCGTTTTCATTCGCTTTCAATAACTCCGGCGGAGTATAATATTTTGTATTTCCGGTGATCCGATTGCAATATTTCCCTATCCTTTGCCATACATAATTGCCGGATCCGCGGAGTGATATGGACGTACCAAAATCTATCAGCTTGAGCCTTTCTCCGTCCCATGTAGCATTTTTCGGCTTTATGTCTAAATGTGCGAAGTTTTGATCGTTCATTATCTTAAGCGTGGTAAGGAGCTGGTACATCATTTTCACTGCATTTATTTCTTCGAGACTGAGCTTTTCCAAGCTTTTTCCGCCGTACTCCATCAACAGTTCGAATACGTACTTCGTACCCTTTCCGGCTTCATCCTGAATCATTGCTTGTTTCAAGTCAAATATTTCGACAGTGTTGTCTCTGCACATTGAACTGAAGGTCCTCCCAACATAGTATTCCCTTAAAACTTTGTCCAGCTTCCAGTTGTCATCCGTGTCCACCTTCATCGACTTCAATACAAGTTCGACGCCATCTGTTAGGACCATCTTTAATACTGTTACTTCGCTGCTTTTTGATATTTCCTCACGCTTTGTGGGATCTTCCTTGTAGTCCTCCATTATGTTAGTCCAGATCCTACGTTCTCCAGAAGCCTGAATTGGCGGCCTGAGCTGATCCCGGAACCGGTTAGCAATATCCATCAGCATTGCAGTTTGGCTTTTGCCTCTGCCATCGCAATCGCTCACGCTTTCGATTGACCTTGAGAAGCTCTTTATCTCCTCCGTGGCCTTCTCCAGGCCGTCGTTCTGGGGTTCGGGTCTGCCGGGCTCCATCCTGCCTTCAGCGGTGCTGTCAGATATCTTAGCGTTGAGGCCGGCCTTTTGCTCCTCGTCGTCCTTCTTTCCCTTTTCTTCCTCGCAACTCTGCTTCTTCTCCATTTTGCTCTCGTATAATTATCGCAAGGCCGTGCCTCTTTATATGCTATACTTGTGGTGCATATTTTATCACGCGTGCCAGAACATATTATCTTATGGTGAATTGAGATTTGCTAAACTCTTATTCTTCTCTCATCGTGTGGATTGGGGTTTTGGGGTTTTTGGGTTTTGG
>JARLHW010000328.1 GCA_031292075.1 Desulfosporosinus sp. | reverse complement strand
GTTGGGATACAAGCTTTCTATGACCGCGAAAACAATTGGTCGTTGGGAACATGGGAAGTTAGCACCTACTAGGAACAGCTATCTAACACTTATCTCTGTTCTATCTCTAGAGGAGCTTCTTCTTTCTCTATAAGTATATCTAATTTTATAATACTGTATCTATTACTGCCCTAAACTCTTGTATACGAATGTATACGAAAATACCGTATCCGAAAAATCAGGAGATGGTATTCTCGCTTTCGGAAATTTAGGACACGGGAAACAATCATGATTAGTGGTAAAAGTGAGTCTGAAATAGTATTACCTAAGGACACGCTGAAAAATTAACGTTTTGAGCAAGCCAAGACTCACAGAAAGCGAAAATGCCGCAAAAATCATGTAAAATAGCTTGAAAGCATCAACATTTCCACATTTCAGTTCTTGCTGTTCAAACCTTTCCGATTTTGGGCGCACTCACCCCAAAATCTCATACGGTGTATGGCCGCCAACCACCAGAACGAGCGCACATCCACAGATTGGCGCTGGCAAACAGCATGTACAGCCGATTGTGATTTTTTTCAAGACCCCGATAGACTACCTTGCGATAGCCAAACTTGTTTTTGATAAGTTGATATGGATGTTCAACTTTGCAGCGCACAGCAGACTTCTGATGTTCGATGAAATGGAACCAATCTTTTCCGGGGCCATCCTGTAAGGCGTTGATTTTGCCGGGACGCTGATTGATGCGATAGTCAATCTTCGATTTAAGGGAATCCTCCATGATTTCAGGGCGACGTTCAATACCGAGATATCCTGCATCGCCATAAACGACCTCATCATCTTCACGAATCAGTTTTTCTGCCATGGAAATGTCGTGGACATTAGCCGCAGATACCTCAACTGTATGGACAAAGCCTGTACCAGCATCTACACCTGTATGACATTTCATTCCGAATCGCCACTCGTTGCCCTTCTTTGTTTGATGCATCTCGGGATCACGTTCTTTGGCTGCATTCTTTGTGGAAGACGGGGCTGAAATGATGGTGGCATCCACAATTGAACCGCCGTGCATAATACGACCGCACTTTTCAAGACAGCGATTTATGGCATTGAAAAACAGTTTGCCTATTCCTCTTTCTTCAAGCAGATGGCGGAAGTGCAAAAGTGTTGTGGCATCCGGCACTTGTTCTTCCATGAAGTTGATGCCCATGAACTTGCGCATTGCGTAACTGTCATAGATGGCATCTTCTACGCCTTCGTCTGACAGATTAAACCATATCTGCAGCAGATACATCCGCAAAATAGTTTCAGCAGCAACTGGTGGACGACCACGCCTGCCCTCCGGATAAACAGGATCTACAATGCTAACCCATTCATCCCATGGAATAATGTCGTCCATGATTTCCAGAAATTCTTCCCGCTTCGTTTTCTTCTTGCGGTTGTTGTATTCCATATCGCTCAATGTCTGCTGCTTCATCGTATTTTCACCTCGTACCTTTGATACATCTATTTTACCACTTTTGTTATCCAAGGTTACCATGAGCGATTAAATCAGTGTGTCCTTAAGTATTAGTATATTGTTAATTTACTTGCGGAGGAGCTTTTTTGACAAAACCACTTATAATAGCTTCCTTTTATACATTGCTTTGCCAATAGACATGGAAAAGCCGCCTGAATAGGCGGTTTTTTGTGGAGGCGAACCGCGTCAGTACGTATCCCAACAATTTAGAATATAGCTTGAAAACCCAGATAGAAAAAGACATATCTGCGTATCGACATAACTGCTCAAATATCAATTAAATCAAAATACTCAAACTCATCTTAACTGTATAAAAGAAATACAAGGGGGGATTTGCCCCTCTCGCATGTCATTTTCTTTGTGATATTC
>JARLHW010000046.1 GCA_031292075.1 Desulfosporosinus sp. | reverse complement strand
TTACCACCGCGTTGGGTATTAAAAACCGCACGGTGGACTTCCATGTCAGTAATATAATGACAAAATTAGCCGTAAAATCCCGGTTAGAGGTTGTTCTAACTTATATGAAATGCAAAGAAGAAAGTGGTAAGAGCTGTTAAAGAGTGAATTAAATATCTTACTCAATGCCGAATGGGAGGGTGCCATACTTTACATCTACGATCCGTTTTTACGACGACGAAGGAAGGTGCAAGGTCGATCACAATGGTGTCAAAGAATAAGGACGAAGTCCTCCAGCTGTTTCTAACTTGAAAAGGCGAAGGGCTATTTTTCATATTTTGGCAGGTTGCAGTGAGTAAACATTGCTCCCTGACCTTGTTCAGTCCTCGGTATTTACTGTGACGTAGACCATGTAAATCTTTAGCATCAGCAAAGCTTCTCTCGAGGCTTAAAATAAAGAATGTAAGAAAATTAATACCCGTTTGTAATCCCTCACTTTAACTCAGACGCTTTAACCAGTACAATATCACCGAAGCCCAATGTACACTGCGACTGTTATAACGTAAAAACACCCCTCTAAAGGGAGAGATGTTCTTCTTGTTACTGTTTTTCCAGTCGATCGATTACCCGTTGAATATGAAATTTTGAGATATCCAGTTCGGTCTTATCATTGAATACCTTGGTCATATATTGGGATAGTTTAATTGAACCGTATTTACTGACCATTCTAATTATGGTCTGCCTTGTTTCCACGCTTGGCTCAATTCCTGTTTCTTGTTTAAATACTTCGATCAGTTGTTGATCTTCCGTTGTAGGCATACTCCATTTACCCAGTATAGTCCAGTGACGAACCATTCCAATGAGATAACTTAGATTTTGTTTGTCTTTACTTTTTTTGGCGAATACGCTTATGGCATCCTTTAGATAATCGTAGGCATCGATTTGTCGGCTTTTTAGGTGGTAATAAAGCTCCCGTAATCCCTCTTTATCATCTAAAGATAGATTAACGGAAATACGTTCACGATAAAGCTGGATAATTTCGTTAATTTCTCTGGTTTCTGGATCGACTAACGACACTATTGATAGTTGTGTTTGTTCCAATTGTGTCAACCTCCTGCCAGTATTCTTGACAAAATAGGCAAGATGTAATCACTGTTCATCTGATGCATTTACGTTCCAATTTCGAAACGGCTGACTGGATAAGAGAAACTGACCTCTACCTTATTTATTGCAATTTCGACATAGCCCGTAACGTATAATTACGACATCGTTAAGTAATCGCTTTCTATGAAAATGATTAACAGGAATATTGTAAATAAGGAATGATGATGAATGGATAAGATAACGAAAATTGTTATCGTGGATGATAACCGTAATTTTTGTCAAATGTTAGAGAACTATCTTCAAAGTCAAGACGATTTAAGCATAGTCGGCGTGGCACATAACGGTTTAGAAGCTTGGGAGCTTATTCAAACCCAGGAACCAGACTTAATTATTCTTGACGTAGTGATGCCACATTTGGACGGTATAAGTGTATTGGAACGTATTAATGCTCGAACAACTATGAAACGCCCCAAGATTATTATGCTAACGGCTTTTGGTAAGGAATCTTTGACGCATCAAGCGATGATGCTCGGTGTGGACTACTTTATTTTGAAACCATTCGATCTAGATATTCTTAACAAACGTATCTGCGCTTTAACGCAGGAAATGTCGTCACCCACTCCCACTCAGTTTACTTCAATAGCTTCTCCAGTTGTAATAACGACGGGGACTGAGCTCAATCTAGCCGTTGAAGTGACCACTATGATGCATCAAATTGGAATTCCTGCTCATGTGAAAGGGTACCAATATATTCGAGACGCTATTCTGATGGTGGTGGAGGATGTTTCATTATTAGGAGGGGTAACCAAGCAACTATATCCTGGCATCGCCAAAAAGTATGACACCGCGCCTAGCAGGGTAGAACGCGGAATTCGTCATGCGATAGAGCTAGCATGGGAACGTGGACAAACAGATGTAATTAAAAGGATTTTCGGATATTCTATGAACATTGAACGCCAAAAACCCACAAATTCAGAATTTATAGCAGTCCTTGCCGATAAATTAAGCATGATGAGTAAAGCTAATCTGGAATGGCGGTAATGCTATCGCTAGTCGAGGAGGAAACATTAATCAGACAAAGTCCAAAGCTGTTCAAGCAAGAGATAGGTACTGGGGGATGGTCGATGAAGCTAAGAGTATTATCGGTAAATGAAAAGGCAGGAAGTAAGTAAAAAAAATTATTATATAAAAATTAATAGTAAAATCCATTAATTGCAGGGATTTTATGTAATATTGGAGAATGGAATCTATAATGGAGGGATTCCAAATGAAAGAAAAGCTAAAACGGGATAATTTGTTACGGGTAACTCCCTTAAAGACAGCCGGTCTATATGCCTTGATAGGTGGTTTGTGGATTCTCTTTTCGGATCGTTTATTAGGTATATTCATTGTTAATCATGATTTGCTCATTCAGTTATCTGTTATTAAAGGGTGGCTATATGTTGTAGTGACGGCGGTATTTCTCTATTTGCTTTTTTACGTGGGATTAAAATCACTGCGTGAATCAGAGGAAGCCCTTCAAGAAAGTTACAAAAAATTAGAATTAACTTATTCTGAGCTTGAGAGAGCCCATGAGGAAATGGAAGCGACGCATGAAGAACTTGTAGCCGCAGAGGAGGAATTAAAGCAGCAATTTTATGAAGTTCAGGAACAGGAGGCGTATTATCGACGGATTTTTGAAGGGATTTCAAGCGGTATTTTGGTTCAGAACCACTTCGGAAAGGTTATGCACGCCAACGATGCGGCGTGCCGTTTGTTAAAGTGTAGCCGTATCCAGTTAACTGGGCCTACACCGTCAGATGGGACTTGGAAGGCCATATACGCTGAAGGAACCTCTTTTCGTTGGGAAGAGCTGGCGGAGGGTGTACTTTGTGATGAAATAGGATCGCCAATTAATCGAGAAATTGAGATCTCAGGGGAAAATATCACGAAAGCTTGGCTTGCAATTCATACAGATCATATCCAGAATCTGAATAACGAACACGATCAGGAAATAATCACGACATTTGTGGATATTACTGAAGAAAAACACTTAAAAACCTATGAACACCTCTTAAAAGAGATCGACCAACTGGTTTTGCAAGAAAAATCCTTGGTCGAGATTCAGCAGTTTTTATGTGAGCAACTTGTAACCGAAATGGACTTTTCTTGGGTTTGGATAGGGACGAAAGAGGACGACGGGACAGTTGCTTTTCGCTCTCAAGCAGGGATCAAAGAGATAGATTCTCTCATAGTCCGTTGGGATAAGTCTCTACAGGGTCAGGGGGTAGTGGGGCGGGCGATTCAAACAGGAAAAATCCAGGTCGATTTGTTAGAGGATAACCCCCTTTTCGTAGCTTGGAAGGATTTTTTGGTCTTAAACGGCTTTCGTTCTGTGGCGGCTTTGCCTCTTACGCATCAGGGGGAAACGTTTGGAACGCTGAGTTTGTATTCGAATAAGGCTGATTTTTTCGACGTGAAGCGCATTGCGTTTCTGGAGCATTTTTCACTACAGTTGGCTCTTGCCTTTAACTCAGCTAAAGATCGGGAACACTTAGAACGCTATCGTCTTTTGGCAGAGGATTCCTTGGATATCATTTTATTTATTCTTCCGGATGGTCGGATTCTTGATGCCAATGAGACCGCAGTTAAGCGTTATGGTTATACTCGTGAGGAATTGCTTAACATGCAAATATATAATTTGGGCTTGCCAGAGGAGCAGTTAGAAATATCAGACATACTCCAAAAGGCACATCTGGGGCTTCACTTCGAGAGTGTACATCTTTGCAAGGACGGAAACGTTTTCCCGGTCGAGGTTAGTTCCAAGGGAGCAATACTAAATGGAAATTCGATTATTTTAAGCATTATTCGCGACGTCACAGAGCGTAAAAATGCAGAGGCAATGGTTTGGCTGGAGAAGGAACGAGCGCAAGTCACCCTGGATTCCATCGGGGATGCGGTGATCACTACCGATGTGCAGGGAAAAATAGAGTATCTGAACCCAATCGCTGAGTTCCTAACCGGTTGGCCAAATAAAGAAGCGATCGGTCACCCGTTGGAAGAAATTTTTTGCATTGTCAATGAAGAAACAGGAGAAACAGTAGAAAATCCAATTGTTCGATGCATTAAGGAAGGGTGTATAGTTGGTTTAGCAAACCATACCATCTTAATCAATAGGGATGGAACGGCTATCGCTATTGAGGATTCTGCCGCTCCCATTCGCGACCGAAACCAAGCAGTTATCGGGGCGGTACTAGTGTTTCACGATGTTAGCGATAAGCGGAACCTCACGATTGAACTCGCACATCAAGCGCATCATGATGCCCTAACTGGGCTTCCTAACCGACTCTTCTTTAATGAGCATTTAAGACAGGCTCTGAAACAAGCAAGGCTTAAGCGGGGAACATTGGCAGTTCTATTCTTAGATTTAGATCGTTTCAAACTGATTAATGACACGATGGGGCATAATGTGGGGGATCTTCTCCTTAAGGCGGGCTCAGAGCGCCTTAATAAAGCCTTACGCGAAGGAGATAAAATTGCCCGTCAGGGTGGGGATGAGTTTTTGGTACTTCTTCCAGATGTAAATCAGGAAGAAGCTTCCACCATCACGAGAAGGATATTGGATGTTTTCCTCAAACCTTTTGTACTAGACGGTAATGAAGTATTTATCAGCACGAGTATCGGGGTGAGCCTCTATCCGATCAATGCAGGTGACTTAGAGACGTTGGTAAAGCAAGCGGATACGGCAATGTACCGTGCAAAGGAACTAGGTCGAAACAAATACCAATTCTTTACTTCTGACCTTATTTCCAAGGCACAGGAACGTCTTTCCCTTGAAAATAGTTTGCGGAAAGCCTCAGAGAGAAACGAGTTTATCCTTTATTATCAGCCTCAAGTGAATTTCGAAAGTGGGAAAATTGTGGGACTAGAGGCTCTGATTCGTTGGAACTCAGCGGATCAGGGAATAGTTTCACCGGCCGCGTTTATTCCTATTGCAGAGGAAACCGGTTTGATTGTATCGATTGGGGAATGGGTCTTACGGACCGCTTGCGCTCAAAATGTACTTTGGCAAAAACAAGGGTATCCGTTCTTGCGCATGGCAGTCAATATCTCTGCTAGACAACTACTAGAACCGGATTTTATTGAGTTGGTAGCGCAAATTTTACGCGAAACGGGTATGGAATCGCAGTGGCTGGAACTTGAGATCACTGAGAGCATTGCTATGGAAAAAGGGGAGTCTTCAGTTGAAATGCTAAATATTATTAAAAAATTGGGTGTGCGGATTTCTATTGATGATTTCGGAACAGGGTTCTCTTCACTTAATTATTTGAGGCAGTTGCCCGTGGATACCTTGAAAATTGATCAGTCATTTGTTAAGGATATTTGCGCTGATGCAAATGGGGAAGCAGTCATCACAACTATCATTCTTTTGGCTCAAAACCTTCGGCTGAAAGTGATTGCCGAAGGAGTAGAAACTCAAACTCAATGGTCCTTCCTTAAGGACAAGCGCTGTGATGAAATGCAAGGATATTTCTTTAGTAAACCGCTTTTAGCAAAGGATGTTGAAATATTTTTCGAATAATGTGGTTGTGCGAACCAGAGTTTCATTGGCGGAAGCCGGACCATCTACATTTCGTTATGGTGATGTAGGAACGTCAGGCCCGATCCCAAGGAGCAAAATAAAAGAAAATTATTCATAGCTGCGAAATGTATTTAGATGTGTCTTGAATTTTTGTATATGAACTGTTCGGATAAAATCTGGGGAAAGGGATTGATTCTATGATTAAAATTCCGGAAAAAATAACGTTAGCAAACCTACCAACAAGGATAGAAAAACTAGAAAGGCTGTCGCAAAAACTGGGTGCTCCTAACATCTATATAAAAAGAGATGACCAAACAGGAACGGAAGTCTCCGGTAATAAAATAAGAAAACTTGAATTTTCTGTAAAGGAAGCTCTTAATCAAAGCTGTGATGTACTTATTACGTGTGGAGGAATTCAATCCAATCACTGCAGAGCCACGGCTGCAGTAGCTTCAAGGATTGGAATAAAATCAGTTCTTGTTTTAAAAGGAGATGCCGAGACAGAATCAGATGGCAACTTATTGATAGATAGGCTTTTGGGAGCTGAGATTCACTTTATTACCCCAGAAGAATATAAAAATAATAGAAATGAAATTATGGAAAAAATCAAAGCAAAATTAGAGGAGCAGGGCTGTAAACCTTATATTATACCAGAGGGTGCTTCTAACGGAATTGGTGGCTTTGGATACTATAATGCCATGGAGGAAATTATTTGCCAAGAAAAAGAGCTGGGTGTGCATTTTGATAGAATTGTACTGGCAGTAGGATCGGGTGGAACTCATTCTGGACTATTCCTAGCAAGTAAAACACTAGGGTATACAGGTGAAATCTATGGTTTCAACGTTTGTGATGACGCTGAACACTTCAAAAATGAGATTTATAAAATATTGCATGAAAGTATGCAATACCTTGATGTGAATTTACACCTTTCAAAAGATGAAATTCACATTATGGATGGATATGTGGGCAGAGGATATTCACTGAGCAGGCCAGAAGAGCTTCGCTTTATTCATGACTTCGCAAAACTAGAGGGAATTATTTTAGATCCTGTATACACGGGTAAAGCAATGTATGGGTTTGTAGAAGAAATTAATAAAGGAACCTTTAAAAACTGCGAAAACATCCTATTTATTCATACCGGAGGAGCATTTGGATTGTTCCCCCAAAGAAACTTATTTGAGTTTTGAAAATTTGAGGGGAGCACAAGTCATCTCCTTTAATTTTCAAGCTTTCACAAATAGAAAGAGCACGTAAACCTTTCCCAAAAGGTAAAGCGCTCTTTCTATCCACAATATTCTACGGTAATTACTAAAATATGCTAGCGCTTGCGACCACCGCCACCAACTATTAAAAAGATATCAAGAATAAACGTAAATAGATTGACGAAATCCAAAAAAATACTGAGTGTCACCATTACGGCATTGTCTGCTGTAGCATACTTAGCGCGTTGAAAATCTAAAGCAGTCATCAAACTGAAAAGAATTGCTCCGCCTATGCCAATCAGCAATCCGAACGGACTCATAAAGCTACTAAAAAACACAGAAAGAATCATAATTCCTAGCAGAACCAATAAGCCAATGAAGAGCACTTTAGCCATACTGCTCAAATTACGCTTTGTCATAACCCCGTACAAGCCAAAGCCTGCAAAGACGATAAATGTCACTAGTGCTGCTTGACCAAGCACTGCAAGTCCGGTAGAAGTCTCTGCAAGTGACTGCACTAAAGGTCCGAGTACGGCTCCGGCACATGCTGCGAAGACCAAAGCTAAACCGCCTGTCAATCCGGTTGCAGGATCATCTCCACGCGCTAAGGCACGCCGATTGATCACAGGAATAGTAAACAGTAAAACAAACTCCAAAATCACCGCAATCATAAAATAGCTCGGTGGAACGAGGAAAGCTCCAGCGGCCATTGCTAGGAACATAAAAGACAAGAGTCCCATTATTTGAGTCAAAGAAACCGTTTTAACCTTTCTCAAATCAACTACTGAAGGGTTGCGATAATAACGGGAAGAATTCTCAGAAGGCAGCATACCATTCACCTCTTTACTTTTAATTTAGATGACCATTTCTATAGTCATATCTTATCACTACTTAACCTACTTTTCTAATAAATATCATAACCTTCACAGAACCTTAAGATTCATATTAAAGCTAAGCTCACCCATTCTTTCAGAGAAAGTTTCTGCCGCACCCGGCAATTTCTCGAATGGTGTTTTGATGGATTGGGGTGTCTGAGGTGCGGGTATGAAAAGTCGCCTGTATGAAGTCAGGTGGACTAATAAAACCGAATCCACTATAGTAAGTTGCAAATTCTACTTCATGCAGTTCAAAGGATACCAAAATAGCATCCAACGCTCATGTAAGCAGATATCGTCTTCCTTATTATTCTCTAAAATTTACCGTAATAAACAAGACTGCCTGCTCAAGTCAGGCGATCTTTTGTGAATTTAACTTCGTTCTCATGGGGAAGTCATATCGATTGGAATATGACTATTCTCTTGTTCAGTAATTAAATGCTGCGGCTCACCTGTAGCAACATGCTCCTGTTTTTTCCCTATTGCCATAACCGACAGAAGAGCTAAAGCCGCGAAGATGACGGATATCTTCATGGCATATTGGGTTCCGCTCTGAAAAGCTATCTGTTTGAGAAAAAGCATAATGTGCAGCATTTCATTAGGTTTGGTTAACCCATACACGCTTGAAGTTAAGCCGTAATTGGAAATTTGCTGCAGTGAATGGGTACTGATATTTTGGAGGTAGGAATTAAGAGCATAATTCGTATGACTCTGCATTGCTGTGCTTAGAATCGCTGTGCCAAGGGAACCGGCCACCATGCGCATTGTATTCATTAAGGCAGTTGCCTGACTTATCTGAGGACGAGGCACTGCGTTCATCCCTGCTGTGTTAATCGGCATATTGCTTAAACCCATACCGGTTGAGCGGAACATATAGAGCATCATAATACTGGTAAAGGACCACTCTATATTGATATTAGTTAATAATATAGACAAGCAAAGCACCAAAAATATGCCAAACGCAGCAGGTATTCTTGCCCCCACCTTGTCGAACATAGCCCCGCTAACAGGCATAAGAAAGCCCGTAGCTAAAGCCCCTGGCATAGTCAAAAGACCAGTTTGTAGAGGAGAAAGGCCAAGCCCATTTTGCAAAAAGACAGGCAGGATAAACAAAATTCCCAGCATCGTCATGCTAATCAAACCTGTAGCAACTACTGATACTGTAAATATCCTGTTTTTAAGCAAGCGCAAATCCAACATCGGATACTCTGTCGTTAATTCCAACACTACAAATAAGGAAAGCAATATAACGGAGGCCGTTAACAGGGAAATTATTTTCAAAGATGCCCAACCGCTGTTCGGTACATCAGACAGCGCATAGAGCAAACAAAAAAAACCGGGTAATGAAGTCGCTAAACCAGGCATATCAAATCTATACATTTTTCTAGCCGGGAATTCGGGTAAAATCGTTTTGGCCATAAAAAAGCCGGCAATACCAACTGGAACGTTAATAAAAAAAATCAGCCGCCAGTCCAAATATTCAACAAAATAGCCACCGAGCGTCGGCCCGAAAGCCGGGGCGAATATTATGGCAATTCCCCAGAAGCCCATTATCACTCCTCTTTTTTCGGGTTTGGATAAGCTGAATAATATAGCCATACTGAGAGGTATGAGCATTGCTCCACCTATTGCCTGAATTACCCGAAAAAAAATTATAGATTCTACACTCCAAGACACCCCGCATAGAGCAGAACCCAGGGTAAATTCAGCAAGAGCAAAGAGAAAAACTTTTTTATAGCCGTAACGTTCTCCAATAAAACCGCTGGCCGGAGTCAGCATGCCCTGGGTCAATAAATAGATTGTCACCACCCATGATATAGTGCTCTGTGTAGTACTGAAAACGGACGTCATTTTGGGAATGGCTACATTGACCACCTCTGAGTCCAGAACAGCCATAAAAACACCTAAGACGGTTGTGATCACGACCAGTGGACGCACTCCATATTTTTCCTCAAAAGACACTTGTTTTCCTCCCACTCTCTGAAAAATAAGATTTCGCACCAACTCTTCGGAACAACTTTATGATCAATTAGTGTAAAATGGATAATTTTATCTTAATTAGCGGATAAGGTAAGCAAGGTGTGCCCTTCTTAGGCACTCAATCAAAATGCATATCGTTACTTTCTCCTTATTTTTGATTCTACATGTTTTATAATATTCCTCTTTAGAAAATTTTAAAAAACTATCACTCGGTCTTGTTTCTGTTCTTATTTTTGGTGATTGTAGAGGGCTTGTCTCCAATCATATGTCACAAGATATATTTTCGACATAACAAGCAATATTCCTGTCAAAAACGGGGCGCACGAGTAAAGTAGTCAAAATACTCGTCAAGGAATGCACCACTTTAGAGTTTCACTTATAAACGGCCTTCGTTTTGAGGAACATTACACCCTAAAACGAGGCCGTGATTTATTGTAGGGAGGTCTAAGAAAATGGCAAATGTAACAGTATTATTTAGCTTTAAAATGATTAATAAAAAGAAATTTCCATTCTAAGTAGGAATTACCAATAAAGATGTAGAATAAATCATATCAGCAATTCATTTTGGAGCTTGGGAGACCTCAAAAGAAAGGAGCTGGCGGATATCGAGAGAGATGAATACCACCACATATTTCGGATATTATCTTTATTCGAAAGGCTCAACCAGACATTAGCGTTTTGGGCGTTTAAACCGAACTAACTACCCTAAAATCCCGCATTTTTTTATACCTACAAGGAAAAACACTGTAAATACGCCTTGAGGAATTCTGAACGGGGAACCACAGATTACACAGATTACACAGATTAAGAACAATTAGTATAGAAACACACAGACAAAGGATAAAGGATAAAGGGGATGGAGAATGTGGAACGGGATTCACAGACCTATGCCATTATTGGTGCAGCAAAGGAGGTACACCGGACACTTGGACCAGGGTTTCTCGAAGCGGTTTATCAGGCGGCATTAGCAATTGAGTTGGCTGAAAAAGGGATTCCGTTT
>JARLHW010000327.1 GCA_031292075.1 Desulfosporosinus sp. | reverse complement strand
GAGGCGTCGATCCAGAACACGATTCGCCTCTGCGACGGCGTCATCTAGAGCAAGGTGAATCACCTTTTCGATGAGGCAGCCGGGGCTTTCATTGTGCGTCGAGGGGGAGGTGACCACCCGCTCGTCGAGAGCGCGTTGAACATCCTCTAAGGTAATTTCGGAAAGGGGCCGGACCAGTCGCCAACCGCCACCATGCCCCTTCAAAGACGAGACGATTTGTGCTTCACGCAAACCGGCGAAAGTGCGGCGGATCACTACCGCATTGGTGCCGGCGCAAGTGGACATCTCTTCTGAGGTCATCGCGGCGTCAGGTCGCTCGGCCATATGCAGTAGTACGTGCAGGGCAACTGATAAGCGTTTATTTCTTTTCATGTAACTTATATTATTACATGATATAAGATTAGTCAATTTATTATTTAGGTTTATTTAGTGGAGTGTACTTCCCGTTATCCTACTTCGAGGAATCCATGAAGAAAATCTTGCAAAGCGTATTTGCGAACAAAGTGATAACCACGACTGAAGATTTTTATCCCGTCGTGGTTATTTTATCAATACTTTTTAAGCTCCAACTTCCTATTACAGATGCTAGATTTTGACGTTCCCAGTAGATCTAGAAAAAGTGTTATGATTTATATTTAGTCTATTCAAAGCTTTTAAAATGGTAGTTCTTTCAGCATTAGGCAGGGTCAGCTTTAGTAAAACTACTTTAGCTTTACAAACGACACAAAAATTATTCCTTACCCACTGCTCGATGTCTACTCCTGGTGGAGACTTTGTAAAAAAACCACTCTGGTTAGCCAACTTTGAGTTATCATTAAATGAAGGATTTATAAATTTAACAAATAAATCATCCTCACTTGTACCAGGGTTCTTCATTTTTAACTCCTTATTAATAACAATTGTCACTCTTTGAGCAAAGGCATAGATAGCCCTTTTATCTTGTTCGTTATTATCCTTACAGAAAGCAAAGTATGCAGCAATAAAGGGTGAGATTGTCCACTCTAGAAGTGGAGTGACAGGGCAGTAATGCTGTCCTAATGCCCACCAATCATCATCCGATTCCAGGCCCATGTTTTCAGAATTCGATCCTCTCCTATCCAATATATTATACCTTGAATTTTTGAGATTCCCCAAACTATTATTATTATCAAATTTTTTCAACGCTCTATTGAAAGTTGATTCCAGTAACCAGTCTGGAGATCTCTGGCCCCGCCAAATAAAATTACTAGTTTTCAATAGTCTCCCTGTTACCAGGTTAGAAAACTCTTCCCAAGAGGAGAGATCAGCAGTAATTATTCCTTCACTAAGACTTCTGACTATATAATCACGTGTTAAGATCACAATTTCCTCTCCTTTCAAACTTAAGATTGCTTTCGATATTATATGTTGGCCATTTCATGAATTATAGTTGACATATGTATTAAAAAAGACCAAGAATGCTGACTTATAAGTCAAACCTCCATGGTCTTAACAAGTACCTTCATGGTCTCTGCTAAGCACTCGGTCTAAACAACAAAAACCACCATTTGGACTTACGAGAGCATATGAGTATTATTTCTTTCAGGGGGGTGTCAAGGGGACGGGGCATTCGACAACATAAAACATAAACATTTAGGCTTTTAAGACAATGCCTCTATTAATGCCCGTAAGCCTCTCAATCTGTCTGATTGACAATCGATTTTCTTTGAGTTCCTTTAAATACTGATTCCGATTTACTTTATCTAGCTTCTGCAATTCTGATGGGGGTTCAATTTGGCATACCTTCTTAATCACCTGCCTGGCTTCCTGATCTGACAATAGATGTTTTCTTTCCATCTCTAAGCACTGATCATCATTTACAACTTTACAAAACTGAATGATGAGCTCAACTGCCTTCTCTCTTTTATCATCGAATAATTTTAAAACAAAACTAACGTCAACCACCTTCGGTCTCTTCATATATTCAGCCAAACTGCTCCACCGATAGTCTTCTACACTGTTAACCATTCCGGCCTTAAGTGGATTTTGGTGAATATACCTAAGAACCGTCAAAAAATAGCCGTCATTTTCTACCGCCTCGCTTTTGAATCTATCTTGAAACAAGTTTCCTATTCTCTCGTATTTCACGTTGTACCAATAAACATAACTTCCACATATCCGACGCATTATCTGTTCCAGTGGTTCTTTGCCGACTTTCAATAATAGATGGACATGATTACCCATTAAGCAATAGGCATAAATTTCATATCCACTTTTCTCTTTATAATTCTGAAGGGTCTGAAGGAATCTGGAATAATCTTCATCGTCTTCAAAAATACTCTGCCTATTTATGCCTCTCATCATTATATGATAAATTCCGCTGGCACTTTTCTTTCGAGCTTGTCTGGCAATTGTTTACACCTCCAAGTTTAGCTTACCTTGAGTTGAATGTGTTGTCAAACTCCCCGTCCCCTCGTCACTCCCTCAAGCAGGGAGCACTTTTAGCGCAATCTGAGCAGCTTGGAAGCCAATCGCTAACCCTGGGCAGATATGTCCATGAAACTCCACACAACGATCCCAATCTCTCTGAACTAGTTCATCCATCTTTCATCTACTCCTTAATTTTGTTATTTTAACTCTATCTTTCTTTTGCATCACATTTTTAACACAACGCAGCGGTGCCAATCATCCAGGTTTCTTATGGATTCACCATAAAATTCGCCTCCCGTCATTAGCCTTGGTTCGTTCTTCTTTTCTAAGCAAATAAAAAAACCACAAAGTAAACTCTAACGAGTCAAACCTCCATGGTTTTTGCAAACACCTTCATGGTCTTGCACTACAATATTGTGTTCTTAATACTTTTTACATTCTACAATTATTCGGGAATTCCTGCCAAATAGTTTCTCGTTATAAATTTTTATTTCTGCAGATCATACAGTTTAGTCTCACACTTCTAAATACTCCAGCTCTCCCAAGATCACATCAATTTAGTTTTGTACCATTGAGTCAATCTCTTCAAATCCTGCTGATTCCTAGTTACTTTTTTAAGATCCGTGCTTCTGCACCTCTGTAGCACATAATTTGAAACAATATCAAAATCTAACATAATGTGTGCTATGTCATCTGCTTCAAGGTCAGGACATAGTGTTGCCCTAAATTCGTAGTCCAGTGATTCTTTTGCGACGTCGGCTCTCCGCCACTTACAACCACTGCGTCGATCATTCCTCCGGAATCATAACTCTTGACTCTGCATCTTGAATGACTTATACTAACAGTGTAGAAATTAGTAAATATGAAAAAATGAGGCCATGGAGGTCTTGACTTGACATTAAGTCCGGTCAGTATCTCTATGGCTTTTTTCATTTTGCAAAGGAGGTGATTCTAGGCAAAGGAGCACATGCCTGATGTCTTTCCATAGTTTGTAAAGTAATGAATTCCACGTTCCAAAACACCTTCAAAGTCTTCTTGCATCTTACGTGCGACCATGTCAACTCGTAATTCCTAAGGAGAGTTTTAGCTCCTCTCCTTGCGGAATACTATCAACTTCAGACCCGCTGATATTCTGATCTGACCGTCACGATATGATTGGGTCTGAATCTAACTTAAAATGAACCTTTCCCAGGCAACTCCATGTGAACTTGTTCTGGAAAAGTTTTTATAATCCTTAAACAAAGGAGAGGGCAGTAATGTGTGAATCAAATGCCTATCTTAAAGATGGAGAAAACGAAGTGATGCTGATGGAGTCGGTGGATTCCATCGAACCCTGTGGAAATGGCCTTAAACTAATGGATATCTTCGGAAAACAGATGTTTATCAAAGCCAAAATTAAGAACATGACCCTTCTCAATCACCGTATTATTTTAGAAGAAATCGGCACTTCATAACATAACGTTCCTTATTGTGAGCATCATAGTATTGACTACTCGAGAGGATGATAAAGGAATGGATATTCAATATTTTGCCAGCCTTTGGAGTGAGGGGAAATCTACCCACGCCTCCGGTAAATCGTTTTGGAACAACAGAGCGGCCGAGTTCAATAAGTTAGTTTGTCAAGGTAGCCCCGATGAGCGCATTAAAAAACTCGTTAAATTTTTGTTGCATAATAATCTTCTCACCGAGAATAGTAGCGTCCTGGACATAGGCTGTGGTCCAGGACGGTTCGCTGTTGAATTTGCTAAGAAATGTACAGACGTTACAGGCCTGGACATATCCGATAAAATGTTGGACTTTGCGGTGAAGAATGCCGACGCGGCAAATCTCACCAATGTCTCGTTTGAAAACTTAAACTGGGATGAAGTCAACCTTGAAGGACATAACTGGGAAAAAAGGTTTGACCTTGTTACTGCAATCAATAGCCCCGGTATCTATGATCAAATCACTTTAGAGAAGATGTGCGACGCAAGCAAGGGATACTGTTTCCTGTCCAATTTTGTTAATCGTTCTGACTCCGTTCATGAAATCATTCGAACAAAAATTCTTAAACTTAAGGATGTAAAATTCTACGCAAATACCATTTACAGCATTTATAACATTCTTTGGCTAACTGGATATTATCCCAGTATTGCCTATGTTGATACGGATCGAGAGCATATTCGAACGATCGAAGAAGCTTGTATTTATTATGGTACACTTTTTGAAACAGATAATAACTCAGATAATGAGAAAAAAGATTTGATAAGAAGCTATCTTGAAGAGATCGCCGTCAACGGATTTGTTACGGAGAAGGTACGGACGAAAACTGCTTGGATTTATTGGAAGGTTAAATCTTAAAAAGAAGACAATTGACTCCTTATAAAAAGAGCCCTGAAACTGATTGTTCTGAGTCAGTTTCAGGGCTTCTTGCTCTGCAAAAAACCATATCCACCTGGTAATCACGACTTTTTGGTTCTGAACCGTTTCCACGTTAACCGGAACCCCATAAGCTTGAGTAATCTTCTCTGTCGTCATTACCTCTGGCCCATCAGCGACAAAAACTTTGGTGAGTTCCTGGGGCAAGGCACTCAATAGTCCGTTTGCTTGATCATTCCATCAAACCAAATTTAACTTTTATCCTGTCGAGCTTTTTTAGCCAAGGCTTTGCCAACACCAAAAGGAAAATTAGGGTTGACACTGCGTTAGTAAAATCTAACCAAAAACTTGATAGGTAAGTCGCTATGATAGCTTGCCAGGTAATAGGATTGATAAATCCGATTATAAACCAGAGATTCATGACCCAGCCAAAAGCAAACCCTGATAATAGCCCGAAAATTGATACGCTTAATCTTCCTTTAAGAAAACCTGCATTTCTCAATATTCCTGCGACAAAACCGATCATTCCCCAACAGAACATTTGCCACGGGGTCCATGGACCTTGTCCGAAAAATATATTCGAGGCTATGGCAGCTATAGCACCTGTCAAAAATCCTGCCTCAGGTCCGAACGCCAGAGCTGTAATTATTATAATGGCCGAAGTCGGCTTAAAATTGGGAATGGGTGCAAAGGCAACCCTTCCTAAGGCTGCCAGAGCAGCCATGACAGCAATAACCACCAATTCCCGTGCTTCAGGCCTACGTTTTTCAAACCTTAAGAAGAACGGAACCATCGCCAAAATCACGAATACCACACTTAATAAACCGTAGTTCTTGTCTCCACTAAACGTTGATAATACCAACAACAACGGTAATAAAATGATTAACATAATTCTTACTGCTTTTGTGTATTTACCTAAACGCTTATCTTGCATAGTGCAATCACGTCCTCACAAGTCACTGCCTTGGGAAATATTCCTCTTGCTATTCGGTTGGCAGCGGTCGTATAAAAATTATTCCCTGCAAAAAACTCCTTCGCTTTTCCTTCTGATACAATATCCCCATCAAACATCATGGCACATTGATCGGCATACTCTGCCGCAAATTCAATATCATGAGTAACAATAACTATTGCCATATCTTGAGAGCATAACTTTTTCAGAATTTTACCTAATCCCTCCTTGGATTCTGCATCAAGCCCCTTCGTCGGCTCATCTAATAAGAGTATCTTGGGTTTCAATAATAAAAGCTTGGCAAGTGCTACCTTTTGTTGCTCTCCACCACTTAAATCATACGGATGTCGTGTGAAAAATTTAGTGATTCCCAATTCTTTGGCAACCCTGTCTATTTCCACTCTTAGGACAGCCTTTTCCATCCTGAAAATAGTAGCCGCCTCTTCCAGATCCCCTAAGACGGTATCGCTAACAAATAAAGCCTTGGGATTTTGAGGTAAGAGCGCAAGATTGTTTCGATAAAGTTCTTTAGCTTGGAAAGCTTCTATCTTTTTGCCGCTAATTACAACCTTTCCTCGATACTGTTTTAGTAGTCCTGAAATCACTCCTAGCATGGTCGTTTTGCCGGTTCCGTTGCCACCCAACACACAGAGTATTTCCCCCGAGTAGACATTAAGCGAAAATCCTCGTAAAATGTCATTCCCTTCCTTGGAATACCTAAACCATATTTCTTCGGCTGCAATGACAGGCTTTTGCTTTTGAACTCGAGCATTAACTTGATCATTAACATGACCATCGAAGACCCTCTCGACTGGAATCATATATTCAGCGAGCCACTTTCTCCCTTCCCTCACGCTCAAAGGACAATCATTGCCCAACCTTATCTCGCTATAAATTCGAATTGCAGACGGCAATTCTTTAAACATAGTCTGTATCTGATTACTATTGACTAATAGTTTGGCTGTTTGCTCTGGTGTAGTAAAGCTAGCTACTTTTCCTTTTTCCATGACTACAATTCTATCGGCCATCAGGAATACTTCTTCAAGTCTATGTTCTGTTAAAAGTATCGTAATTGCTAATTCTCTATTTATTTTTGCTAAGGTTGCCAGAAAATCTTGAGCCGCAATGGGATCGAGCTGAGCCGTTGGTTCGTCCAAGATTAGTATCTTCGGCTGCATGGCCATCACCGAGGCTAAATTCAGGATTTGTTTTTGTCCGCCTGACAATTCATCCACAGATTTTCTAAACCAGCCATCGATCCCAAAGAAGCTCGCCATTTCGGCAACCTTACGACGAATTTCGGAAGTGCTTAGCCCTAAATTTTCAAGACCAAACGCCAATTCATGCCAAACAGTATTTGTCACTAGCTGAGTTTCAGGATTTTGCCTCACAAATCCGATTTCAGAGGCTGAGATTTTCTGATCTAATTTTTTGATATCTACGCCTCCATAATATACTGTGCCAGTCTTACTGCCATGCGGTGTGATCTCATGCTTGATATGCCGTAAAAGGGTGCTCTTGCCACAGCCTGATACGCCGCATATTAAAACAAACTCGCCTTCCTCAATCTCTAAGTTCACACTTTCGAGTGCTTTTTCCTGGGTATTAGGATAGGAAAAGCTCAAGTTTTCTATTTGTAAGCACGCCATTTGTAGCTCTCCCTCACTTCGATAATAACCGGCGAAAATGCTAACCCAGCAAATACTAGGTATAGAACAATAGCCTGAGTTGAAAAATTTAAAGGTCTGATTGACGGATAAAATTGCATTGTTCCATATCCTAATACATACCCCGCAAAACATATTCCCGCTAGTACGCTAATCACGCCTAATACTAATCCATCCCGTTTATCAAATTTAAAGAGTGAAAAGGTCGTTCTATTTTTCAGTCCATAGCCTCTGGCCTTCATTGAATCAGCCGTTTCAATCGCCTCCTCCATTGACCAGCTCAGCAGTATGGATATTACTCTCATTCCATTTTTTACTCTCTCGCTTAGATTTCCTCTACTTTGATCCAACCCTATCGTATGTTGAGCATTGGCTATTGTCTTCAGTTGATATTTTAACTTTGAAATCATTCTAATGGTCATTGTAATCAGCAGGGCTGCCGCCGGAATAAACTTGGCAAATAAATAGAGAAATTTATCCGCAGTAATAACTTTATTGTAACAAGAAAACCAGGCCAAAATTGCTATCAGCGACGCCGCTGAACATAGCCCATAAAGCATAGCTTCTAAAGTGATGGGATTGTCCATGAAGAAAAACAACGTTGTGTTTCCTCGATGATTGAATAAAGGATTACTAATGGCGATTATTAAGAACATGGGCAGGTAGAATAGGAGACTTAACTTCAAGCCCCTTCGTCCATTTAACATTAGTGAGAAACTAAGGGCTGAAATTAAGGTTACCCCTAAAAAAATGGGCTGCCTAAAAAGCATCGTAAAGGCAAACATCACTGCAAAAAATGCAAAGCTAACCGATGGATGAAACGCTGAGAATACTCTGTTCAAACGCTGCTCTCTCCCTTACTTCCGTAGCCATTTTCTCCCGATCACTTCTGTCCTAAACCTTTACCCATGTCACAGGTATAATTCCATTCAATGGCTTCACCATTTTTAAGCGAAATAGCACTACTGTTTGACAAATTGGAACTCTTGTTGTCCGGTCCAGAGCCCGTAACAAGTAATAAATTCAGAATTACAAAGATCAATAAGAACGCTCTCCATTTTTTCAGGTTAATTCCTCCTTACATAATGTATAGTATTACTATCCCCTATCCGACATAGTCATATTAAGGATGGCGGTAGGCAATAGCCAACGTTATTGCAACTATTTATAAGTGATTACAGGAGCTTTGGCGGCTGCGAAGAACTTCCGCCGCCTGACGGCGTGGAATCGGAAACCGTTATCTGCAAAGTCTGAGGATTCCCGGCACTGAAGTTGAAATTCAGAGTTGTCGTTCCTATCGGCTGTTGAGCCATGTAGCCTTTATCAAGGAACAAAATATTTTCCTCCCAAAAGAAAAAGACACCATCGCCATGATGGTGCCTCCGGTATTCCGGTCAGCACGCTGATTCATTATAATTTTATTGATTTAGTTATTTCTTCAATTCTTACTGGTTCATAGTTCTGGATAATCATCTTCAATTCACCAAATCCAGTATCTCTAATCAACCATTGACAGGGAATTTTATCCATGATATGCTTTTTACAACTAAATATGAAACAAATGAGTACATTGACCTTTCCAATTGAAAGGTCAATGTTTAAAAGGGAAGTCAGTTTAATTCTGACGCGGTCCCGCCACTGTAATAGGGAGTAGCCTTACAAAAGGTCACTGGATTTTATCCGGGAAGACGTAGGGCTGTTATGAACTAAAGCCAGGAAACCTGCTCGTTTGTGAGTCACCTTTAAAACCCACGACGGATGGGAGGTAAGGATATTTGTGATTTTCACCGCATCTATAACCTCCTGCATCTGAGTGCAGGAGGTTAATTTATTTTCTTTCAAGTCACCTAAGAGGTGGATTTCTAAAGCAGAAATTGTTAATGAGTAAGTTGATGGGAGGGATATGTCATGATTACAGCCACCGTTCATAGCTTAGAAGGTGTTGTCAGCCGACTCGGGCTTGACCCACTCACAGTTGACCGCTTTATGGGGGAGTGGTTACAAACTGCACGCGAGGTATCCTTTGAGGATGCTACTGAGGTTGCTTGTATTTTAAATAGAATGAAAAAATGCACTTATTACTTAGCCCCAGATCCTGCACGAAAGGGTTATCAAGTGGTACTTATTGCGAGAGAAAATCGAGTAATTACTGTACTTACCCAGATAACCAACTCCTTTTATGGTGTACCTGAGGCTCTGACCGTGAATGGTACACGTATGATTAGAACACTAGGGGGTGAGATGTATGAAGACAATGGCAATTGGGTTAGACAACTTAGAATAAAGCAAAAGCACCACAAGAGTTCTTGGGGGAAAAAAATCAGATACTAGAAAATCGAGGTCAATAACTCCTAACCAAGCTTTGAAATACAGAAACCTTTAAACAAAACAACATCCTAGGTTTCTTTTTCCTAGGGTGTTGGTTCGTTCTTATAATTTGTCCATCAGCGAGTGGCGGCGTTGCAGCCTCTGCCCTTAAGTTTCTCGGCATATTTGAACTGACCCAATTCCAACCGGAAAATTGGCAAATCGATAGGCATCTACTGCTTTACTTAGGAAATAACAGGGCTAAGATCTTGCCAATCCAGGGAATTCTTAAGATATTGTTCTGGTGAATTACCTTTAAAAGAAACAATATCCCCACATAGACAAATACTGATAATAAGACTCCTATCAACATAATCGTTGCTGCCCCCAAGATGGAGGTTAGCATAATAGTGAGATGAAAAAACAGCACCTTTCCAATGTATCCCCCTGCTATCCCGGCAACTAAAATCTTAATTATATTCGTTAGTTCCAGAGTAACACTAAGGAATCTCCCCAAGGAAAGGTAATGTAAGAAAGTTTCTAAAATGACACCTATACTTAAGGCTATTATTACGCCGTTGATTCCCAGCTTGGAATTAGAGGCCAAGGGATAAATAAAAGCAACGGCAGTACATTTGGCTATGATGTTGTTGATCATCGCTGTCTTCGCTTGCCCCAGCCCAACTAAAACAGACTGGAGCGGAGTCTGGAGATAATTGAACAAGAAAAACGGTGAAATCAATTTTAGTAAGGGAGCCGCTGCTGGCGCGTGGTAGATCACCGTCATTAATTCCTGCGCATAAAGATACAGCAAAATTGTACTGGGTACCCCAACGATCAGGGCGGCCCTTATAGCTAGATTTAACCGTCTGTTGATTAACTTAAGATTGTTACAAGCTTTTGCTTCACTTATTGCGGGAACCATAGTGATGCCAAGTGATTGGTTAATAAAGCCGGGCAGAAACAGCAGCGGCATGACGAAGCCTGTCAACATCCCGTATTGTCTTGTAATCAAAGCAGAACTGACTCCAGCCAGAGCTAGGCTCTTGGTAATTACGATGGGCTGCATAGCACGGGTAACTGAAATCGCAAAACCATTGCCCGTAGTAGGTAAGCCGGTCTGCAATAATTCGACCAGAACAGTTCTTCCTCGTAATACTCGATCCCAGCTAGAAGAAGAGAGCCGGAATTTCCACTGGTGGGAGACTTTAAACAGGACAATAAAAATAAGCAAGGAACAAGCTTCTCCCAACACACTGCTAAACACCGCTCCCGCGGCAGCATATTCAATACCTAAAGGAATCAGCCACTGGACCAAAACATAAGTAAAACATACCCTTGCGAATTGTTCGATTACTTGGGCTATGGCGATCGGGTTCATATTCTGCTTTCCACGAAAGTAGCCTTTAAGCACACCTGAAACTGCCCCAATCGGAATAATCGGGATCATAGCCATGAAGGAATAATAAGAGCGCGGGTCTGGCAAAAAGTAACGCAAGAACACCTTGCCGCCTAAAACCGAGAGAAAAACTACGAGAATACTTAAACTTCCCGTTAGGGCCAAGGATATGATGAGGATCTTTTTTTCTTTGGCCCCATTTCTTTGGGCATCAGCTTCCGCTACTAAACGAGATATTGCCACCGGCAGCCCGATGGTCGTAAGGGTCATCATTAAGCCCATAAAGGGCATGACCATCTTTTTTAAGCCAATGCCTTCGGGACTCAGAACTCTGGAGAGAACTATTGAATTTCCGAAGACCAAGATCTTGGAAATAAAAGCTGCTACGGTTAGAACAAAGGCCCCTTTGACCAAACTTTGTTTTCTCATGTAACTAACCTTCTCAAAACAATGTTTGATCTATGTCTATGTTAGCTCCGATCATTTCAATACTTATTTCCCCTGAATTTCACTACCCTAATATTCTTAACTCGAAAATAGTGAACTGTCCGAGCACACGCATAGAGAAGTGCTCCTGTCATCGAAACAAAAAATCCGATCGGCCACCCTGATATATAGGCGAGAACGATTGATATCCAGATGTTTACAAGCGAAAAAAGTAAAGACAGCGCCATTGCCTTACCGGGACTATTTGTCAGATAAACGCTCGCCGCATTTGGCCCGATAAGCAAACTAAAACACAGCAACGCACCCACTACCGGCACGATGATCGCCGCTGCAAGTCCGACAATGACCAAAAAACATATTTCCAAAAGCCGAACCGACACGCCTCGATCTTCCGCTATTTCTCTGGAAACCGATGCAAGCAGCAAGGGACGGTATAAGAAAGCGAGGCACAATAAGCAGACAACACCAAATACCGCCGTTGCCACAACTTGATCGGAACTGACTCCCACAATTTGTCCGAACAGAAGGGCATACGCCCCAGTCGCGTACTTGTTTGTTAATCCCAAAAAAAGCGCTCCTGTTCCTAGGGTAGTGACAAGCGTCAGCGCCGTGACGACGTCATCTCGCTCTTTATTGCCTAAATACCCGATCAGCAGGGCTCCTCCCACGGCAAACGCCGCCAAACCGTAGAGTGGGTTGATGTTTAACAGCACGGCGCCGGCTCCTCCCGCAAAACCTGCTTGAGGCAGGGTGTGGGCGGCAAACGAAGAGCCTCTGATAACCACAAAAAAGCCGATAAAAGCAGATAAAATGGCCACGATTGTTCCGCCAATCCAAGCATGAATCATGAAGGACTGTGTGAAAATTCCTGCATCAAGCATTTTACGTCACTCTCCCTGACATTATGATTCCCGATCTAGGGAGTTTGTCGCGTAGCCTTGTCAAAAGATAAAACAACAGAATTAAAGCACAGACGAAAAAGCTTACCGGCCATCCGCGTCTCACGGGAGGCCACAGAAAGCTATCGTAAGCAAGAACAATACCGATCCACATGGCCGACATCCCCAGAACCGCCGAGTACAGCATGGCCAGGCCCATTTTGTGGGTAATCCGCGTGGCAGAGGCGGCAGGACCAATCAGCAAGGCTGTGCTTAAAAGTGCACCAATAATGAACGATCCTTCTGCCACTACGAAAGAAAGTAAGAGAATAAATAGTAGTCCTACGATACGCACAGGAACACCGCGGGTCCGCGCAAGGTCCGGATCTATCGAGCAGAGCAGTAGTGGGCGATAGATCGTAATAATGATAACTGTTGTCGCAGCGGTAAGGGCAACAACGATCGAAACCGTTGAGGGTTTTATGAGAAAAATGGACCCGAACAGGATCAGCATCGGTGCGCCGGCCTGTCCGGTAAAATGGGTATCAAGATACAGGAACAACGATTCCACTCCAAGAGCAACCGATAAAACAATACCGGTTGCCAAATCGTGTTCACGCGCCCGATCGCCCATAAGTTCCACACCAGCAGCGGAGAGAACTCCAAAACCCAGAAATCCCCACAAGGTATTGATTCCCATCAATACCGCGATTGCTGCGCCTGCACCGCCAAAATCAGCGAGCGCATGCCCGACGAAAGATTGACCTCGAATGACAACAAATACCCCCACCACGCCAGATATTGCCGCCACGACGCCTCCCAGCAGCAGCGCATTCATGACTTGGGTATTTTGAAAGAACCCGGGAGCAAATAATAGGTTTAGAAAATGGATCATGTAGCAGCCTCCGATGTACAGCAAT
>JARLHW010000326.1 GCA_031292075.1 Desulfosporosinus sp. | reverse complement strand
TAATGGCATTGCTTCTGCGAGCAATATACGGTCAATGAGAGACATTGCCGGCAACACGTCGCGTTTTAGGATCCATGCCGTCTCCAATTGCTCCATTGTTTTTTAGTAAACTGAGTGACATCACGATTATTCAATTCATACAAAAACAATGGACATGCTGGAAAGCTTTCTTTTATCAACACACCACCGTCTTGGAGCAGAGAGCCCTGGTTCCCTTCTATCCCGTTGGTTAATTGTTGATATTGTTACAAAAGTTGTCGAGACATGGGAGATGACTTGTTCCTATCGTTGTGTTGGAAGTTGTGGATCAACACATATCACCATTGAGACTCGTGGGAACAAAGGGACCATAGAATTCTACAGTTACTGGATGGGAGACAACGGCAAAAAAGAGTTGAAAATGCCTATAAGAGTTATATACAACGATTTCCCGCATACTTGGATGGTCCAGTACAAAAGGGATACAAAGTGTTCTCATCGTCCTTTGTTTGGTGCTGTGAACATTTCTATCATTCGCTATCACCGTCCTCTACATCATGTTCTTCCTTGTACTGCTCAGGAAGAAAAGTATATATGTGCCATGACTCCTGACGAACCTCAACTTGATGGCATCATGTACCTGAACATGGCCTACAATCTTACTTCTGAAGACCAATCTGAAAATGTCCTGTTAGCTCAGCTCAAAGGGACACCTCTCGAATGCAAAATAGCAGTTTCTTGTTGACACGATCGTTTATGACGTCACATACGCCTAATATTAAAGAATGAAGAGAGCGCTTTGCGAAACCGAACCGGCAGAGGAAGGAGGCAGTCCGGAAAAACGCAGTCGAGTTGAAGAAGCACCGCCGGCGCTTTCCCCGTCGCAGGAACGGGTCCTCGCCAAAGCGCTTACCGGTGTTTCATTCTTCTTCACCGGTCCGGCTGGGACGGGCAAGTCTTTTGTTTTGGAGCGTATCAGGAGGGGTTTGATCGAAAAGTACGACAACAACGAAGACGCTGTCTACCTGACGGCCAGCACGGGCCTGGCGGCATGCAATATCGGAGGAACGACTCTTCATGGTTTTGCTGGTGTCGGTCTTGGTGATGCTCCTATCGCCACGATACTCAAAGACCTCAACGGCTCCAAGCCGTGGAATAAGGACACGACTCTTCGTTGGAACACGGCAAGGGCCCTTATTATTGACGAGTGCAGCATGATTCAACCGGATTTCTTTGAGAAGCTCGATAAGATAGGGCGCTATACACGCAAGAACAACTCGCCATTTGGCGGGCTCCAGGTCATTCTATGCGGTGACTTTTTCCAGCTGCCGCCGGTCAACAAAGACAAGAAAAGAGGGGGGGGAAGGAAGAAGCATCAGGACGAAACCAACGAGAAGTACATTTTTCAGACGGACACGTGGCACAACCTCATTGGCAAAAACATCCTGGTGCTCACAGAGGTCTTCAGGCAGCAGGAACCCGAGTTTCGGCACATGCTGGAAGATTTTCGCTACGGCAACCTCAGCAAGGAAAGCATTGCTCTGTTTCAGCAGAGAAGGAATGCCACCGAATCAGCAGAGGACCTTCCTACTGATACAGTCAAACTCTATGCGACCCGCAATGAAGTCGACATTATCAATTTTCTCGAGCTCGACAAGATCAAAGACGCACAGACGCAGACCTATTACGCTCTGGACAGTGGCGACCAGGCTATCGTAACCAAGATGGAAGAGCATTGGATGGCTCCCAAGGTCATAACGCTCAAAAATAGTGCGTCTGTCATGCTCGTCTACAACGTCTCGTTTTCGCGCGGCCTCGTGAACGGCCTTACCGGCAAGGTTATTGGGTTCAACGAGCAGTCCAACTACCCCATAGTTTCCTTTTCGAACGGCGTTATATACACTGTGACCCCGGCCAAGTGGGAGATCAAGCTCGGCAAAAAGGTGCTGATGAGGCATTTCCAGGTGCCGCTCATACCGTCATACGCCGTAACAATCCACAAGAGCCAGGGCATGTCCATCAGGAACGTAGAAGTCAACACGTCCAAGCTCTTTGAAAAGGCTCAGCTCTACACGGCGTTGTCGCGCGGCATGACTCTGGGAGGTCTCTACATCCGCGGAACGCTGCCAAAGGCCGACTTGCTCAAGCCAGATCCTAAAGTCATGGATTGGTGGGTCGCCGCAGTGAACTCTGAGTCTCATGTTTGATCAGATTGAAACAAGAGTTTTCCATGGTGAATATCATATCTAAATAATTACAACATGTACAGAGGGAGGGGGGGGGGGATTATCGATTACGACATATCTTGGCGAGATGCCAGCCTTCTCGGAGTTGACTGTCTGTTACGGCTTTAAGGAAGCGTGATGAGGGTGTTGTGCATGTAAAAATATATACACTGTAGTTGTCCCATACGTTGGGTTTTCTATCCATAAATATCATTAGGCCATAGGGTGTATATAGGATTTTATCCATTTTCTTTATTAAAGAAAACACACAATATTGTTTTTTTTTAACAAAAAACATAACGAAATGAACTTTCTCAACCTATTCGAGGACAAGTTCTTGTTGGATCTTCTTGCAGAGTGGCTTGGCGGACCATTTTTTACGTTGAATCTACGTCGCGTCAACAAACAACTCCACAAAGCTCTGCCAGCACCGCCTCGTACACGTTTACTTGACCTCTATGCTCTAGCGGCAAAACAACATTCATCCAAGTTGGCCAAACTGGCGCATCGGACTATGCTAAAAAGAACTGGCGACCACACTCCGTCTGATCAACATCTATTAGATGAATTTATGTGCGATGCAGCCTCTGCAGGTGTGAAACATTTATGTTGTCTTGCACATGATTGGGGGGCTGGATATTACGGGGAGAAATGGATGCTGACCCGAGCAGCTCTCAATGGACATGCCGATATTGTGCGGTTAGCGTGGCGTTGGGGGGTCAATGACACCCGTAACACCCATAACATCATGGTGTTTGGGGCACGAGGCGGTCACGAACATATTTGTCGCATGGCAAAAGACATGGGGGATCAAGATTTCGATGCAATGTTGGTGTATGCGGTTGAAAGCGGGAACACGGCGTTATGCGAACTGGCTCGAAGTTGGGGAGCCACTGATTTTGGCGGTATGCTACATGTGGCTCAAGCACTACATGGGGCTTCCAAAGGTGAAAAGGACATGGTGCAACTTGCTACTAAATGGTGTAAAGAGTCGTTCCCGCCTATCACAGCATCATACCCTCGATGTTGGGGAGTTATCAATTAAAAAAATACCAATATTCTTCATTTTTTTCACATGTAAAGTATTCGTAAAGACGACTCAAATCACACCCTGGACTGAACATCTCTATAAAGGACGTCCGTGACGTGTTTTAAATAAACTATGCCCTAATCCGGTAAAATTACCCAAATCCGGGCATGTTCGGGCTATTTTAAGGACCTTGGGAAGTCCGGACTTTGAGGACATTATACGATCTGGATCGTATAATTATACGTCATGACTTGTCAAGTGCTTACGTCATGAGAGTTGAGCACTCTGTTTCACAGACGACTCAAATATTTTTGTAGACAGCTCAACTCTATAAAGGACGTCCGTGACGTGGCTATACCCAAATATGGTTAATTTGCCCAAATCCGGGCATGTTTGGGTTATTTTTAGGACCTTGGGAAGTCCGGACTTTGAGGACATTATACGATCCGGATCGGAAAATATACGTCATGACAGTTGAGCACCTCTGTTTTACAGACAACTCAAATATTCAGGTAGATGACTCAACACATCGTGAATGAATTTTTTT
>JARLHW010000325.1 GCA_031292075.1 Desulfosporosinus sp. | reverse complement strand
TCACTACTAGCAATTTCATGTTTTATCCCTTCACGTACAGATTGATTTAATCCCACAATTATAGGTTTTTTCATGTTTTATCCCTTCACGTACAGATTGATTTAATCCCACAATTATAGGTTTTTTTATGTTTTTGACCATAGTTTTGTTAATATCAGTTCTTGGGTAACCATTGGGATCTATGAGCGACACCAGGTCTTTAACTACTGCTAATTGGCCAGTCAAGGCGGCGTGATGCAGGGCGGTCCAGCCGTTATTATCGCTCCTATTAACATCCACCAAGGGGTTGTAGATGGGGCTCAAAACCCGCGTAAATATGGCGAAGTTCAAAATCACAACAACATTCTATCTTGCTAACTTATAAATCAATTAATTTATTCCGTTCGTTAAAATATATACGTATCAAGTACTGACAACTTTGATGGGATCCGATAGAAAGTAAGGGCCGCTGATACCGCTTTTGGCATGGCTCTAAGATTTGTCAATCAACCCATTACCAGAAGCGCGCACGACCCTTATCTCATTATCCTAAGTTTTCTTCTCTGGGTCCAGTACTCATCGGCTCAGGATGCCGATGGGGAAAGATGCTCGCTTATTTAATTGTGCTTGCTGCCACCAGCAGACAATGATCTGTAGCTGTTGCGATCGAGGCAACATTTATTGCGGTTCGGAGTGTTCACAATCAGTTCGCAAGGATCTGGCCCGGGCAGCGGGCCGACGTTACCAAAATACTCACCGTGGAAAGCTCAAGCATGCTGCTCGCCAGCGACGTTATCGACAGCGCCAAAAAGAATCCAAGGCTACACAGGGCAAGAAAGTGACGCATCAGGGTTCACCTACTCCTATAGCCAATGATTTACTTTCGCCTGAACTTAGTAAGCCAGCCATGGACTCAATGACTGAAACGACACCTCAGATCCGGTGCCATTTCTGCCACAGCCGTTGTTCTGATTTTGTGCGCCTTGGGTTTATGCAAGGCCGAACACGAGTTCAAACGCAAAATAAAACATCTTGGCCACTTGGCCCCTAAAAAGGAGATTTTGATGACTATCTCAAATGAATTAGAAGCAAAAATTTTAAGGTACTACCATGTTGAAAAATGGCGGGTAGGCACGATCTCAACTCAGCTGGGTGTTCATCATAGTGTGGTGACCAGGGTGTTATCTTCGGCTGGGATCCGCCAAGAAAAACGGATCCCTACAAATTCCATTATAGAACCCTATCTTCCCTTTATGGTTGAAACGTTAACGAAATTTCCTGCCCTAACAGCCAGTCGATTATACGCGATGGTATGTGAACGAGGTTATCAAGGAGGCCCTGATCATTTTCGATATTTAGTTTCGCTTCATCGCCCCAAAAAACGTGCAGAAGCATACTTGCGCCTAAGAACACTTCCCGGGGAGCAAGCTCAAGTTGACTGGGGGCATTTTGGCCATATTGTTATTGGTAAAGCAAAGCGCCCACTAATGGCTTTTGTGATGGTGCTAAGTTTTTCTCGAAAGATATTTCTTCGTTTTTACTTGAATCAGCGGATGAGTAATTTTCTCGATGGCCATGAAGCTGCCTTTAACGCCTTTAATGGGCTTGCACGGGTCCTTCTTTATGACAACTTACGCTCCGCCGTGCTTGAACGTGAAGGAGATGCGATCCGCTTTCATCCGACATTACTTGAATTTGCTTCACATTATCGTTTTGAACCCCGACCGGTAGCGGTTGCACGAGGTAATGAAAAAGGTCGTGTAGAAAGAGCGATCCGATATGTTCGCGATAATTTTTTTGCCGCAAGGAAATGGGCTGATCTGACAGATTTAAATGTCCAAGCAGCAAAGTGGTGCGAAGGGATCGCATCCAATCGCCGTTGCCCAGAAGAACCTTCTTTTAGTGTTCGTGAAGTGTTTGAGCAAGAGCAGCCCAAGCTACTTTCTTTGCCACCAAACCCCTATCCTACTCAAGAGCGTGAGGAGGTGTCGGTGGGGAAAACCCCTTATGTGCGCTTTGATCTCAATGATTATTCGGTTCCCCCTCTCTTTGTTCGTCGTATTTTAACAGTGAGTGCCAAACAAGATATCGTTTCT
This sequence comes from Desulfosporosinus sp., assembly GCA_031292075.1. Taxonomy (GTDB): domain Bacteria; phylum Bacillota; class Desulfitobacteriia; order Desulfitobacteriales; family Desulfitobacteriaceae; genus Desulfosporosinus. The sequence goes on along the minus strand of JARLHW010000325.1, from coordinate 1,632 downwards.
ATTTTAGATGGCGCTAATCTTATTGCGCAACATCCACGCAATTATGATAAGGGGCAGCAAATTGAAGATGAAGCGCATATCAAGGATCTAGTACAAAACAAAAGGCAGGCGCGTTTGCATCGTGGACAGGATCGATTAACAAAATGCATCCCATCTTGCCAGTCATTTCTGATGCAAGCGGCAGCACGTGGCTACTCTTTACGCTCGAGCAGCACGCAATTGCTTCAACTATTAGATAGCTATGGCGCGGCTGAGCTTGAAGTAGCTGTCAGCGAAGCATTAAAGCGAGAGGTTCCTCATCCAAATGCAGTACGTCTTCACTTAGAGAAACGCCGTGAAGAACGTCATCAGTTGCCGCCTGTGCATTTAGATTTACCCAACGACAAGCGAGTTCGAGAACTGACGGTTCTTCCTCATTGTTTAAATACCTATGATCAACTACAAACTACTTTGGAGACTAAAAATCATGACTAGTACACTGTTAGAAAGAGCAAAATCCTTAAAATTATATGGCATGATTGCCCACTGGGAGGCAATTGAAGAGACCGTGCTTGAGCAACTGATCGACTGGGAAGAAACTGAGCGCACCCATCGTGGCATCACCACGCGTCTTAGTAATGCACGTATAGGTCGGTTTAAACCTTTAGCAGAGTTTGATTGGAACTGGCCTAAAAAATGCGACCGGGAAGCAATAGAAGAACTGATGGGCCTAGATTTTATTCGGGGTATCACCAATATTATTATCTGCGGGCCTAATGGCGCCGGTAAATCTACCATTGCGCAAAATATAGCGCATCAAGCCGTGCTACGGGGGCACAGCACACTTTTTACGACAGCTGGCCAAATGCTTAATGAACTTGCCTCACAGGATGGCGATAATGCTTTGCGCAGACGGATCCAATATTATGCCAAACCAAAAGTACTGGTCATCGATGAGGTGGGATATCTATCCTATTCAAATCGCCATGCAGATTTAATGTTTGAGGTAATTGCGAGGCGATATCAAACTAATCCAACCATTGTGACCACCAACAAGCCCTTTGGTGAGTGGGGTGAAATCTTCCCAAATGCTTCGTGCGTGGTATCTTTGATCGATAGACTGGTTCATAACTCAGAGATCATTGGCATTGAGGCCGACTCATACCGGCTTAAAGAAGCGAAAGAGCAAACCATGAAAAGGAAGGCAGAACGTACTGAAAAGAAAAATAAAGTTAAGTAATTTATCTGATAAATGCCTAGCCGGTTCAGTTCGGCTAGGCTAGTTAAGTGAGAAATTGTTACGTATATAGGCTTCGCCATTTTTCCGCGCTTTTGGAGCACCGCTAACAAGCGACACCAGGTATTTAACTACTGCTAATTGGCCATTACTGGCGGCCAGCTGCAGGGCGGTCCAGCCATAATTATCGCCCCTATTAACATCCACCAAGGGGTTATTGTTGGCATCTTTGAGCGACACCAGGCATTCAACTACTGCTAATTGGTTATACATGGCGGCATAATGCAGGGCGGCATGGCCATAATTATCGCTCCTATTAACATCCACCAAGGGGTTGTTGTTGGCATCTTTGAGCGATAACAGGTATTTAACTACTGTTAATTGGCCATACCTGGCGGCATAATGCAGGGCGGTCG
>JARLHW010000324.1 GCA_031292075.1 Desulfosporosinus sp. | reverse complement strand
CCAAAACCCCAAAACCCCAAAACCCCAAAACCCCTGTGGCGAAGATGGGAGGCGCGGAAGTCTCAAGCGTAAGTCTGATGTATTGTTGGGATTGTTTAATATTGTCAGACAGTGTAATGAGCATAAAAAGGGATGGAGCACGGATGTGGGCGGGCTCGGTATCGGAAGTCTGGGAAAGGCAAAGCGATTGGAAAAGTAACGCGAAGTCTCATACCTCGAATTTAACGCAAGATGCGACCACGCTTTAATTGTAGAGGAATTCCTTATTCGGGGGTACATGGTACCCCCTTATTCTTAGATTCTCTACAATTACGTAAGATAAAAGCCCGATCGCGCACCCAGGTCATTTAAGATTTTCCAGAGATGAAAAATAAGAAGAACATCATCAAGTTCTCGGACTTCTATATCACGGGGACAGGCACCGACTTTGGCGTCAGTAAGAACGTGATATATTATGCCAGTGCATTCTTCAAGAAAACCCTCGACCAGTCCCCAGAACGAGCGTCGTATCTCGTAGAGATCCAGATTCCAGACTCGGCCGTTGAGCAGGTGCTGTTTTACATGCATCAAGGGATTGATAAAATAGACTATGACCAGGTGCTTGACTGTCTGCAACTAGCGCTCGAATGGGGAGTGAAGCGGCTAAAAGATTTACTCATAGCCAGGCAGATCATCATGATAGATTCAAGCAACGTAGAGAAGGTGCGTGAGATGGGAAATAAGTATAACTGCAAAAAACTGATTGAAGCATGTGGAGAGATTACACCACAGGATCCGGGAAGAGTACGAGAACAGCCCAAAATTGATTTTGCGGGAGTGCGCATAGTGATTGGCTTGATGATTTGCAGCACTATGTTATTCGGCATTCTCATCGGCATCATCTGCATGATGGCAAGCACCGGGGAAATCAAGCATCCTGCTACTAATAAATGCGAGAGCCAAAGGCTGCCTTACTGCGACTCATTCCTCATAGGGTACATTGCGATACTCGCGAATAAGATCAAATCCTCAGAAACAGCCGCAGTCACAGCCTCATCCGCAGCCACAACCGCAGAAGCAGCCGCAGAAGCAGCCGCAGCTACAGCCGCAGCCACAGCCGCAGCCGCAGCCACGGCCACAGCCACAGCCACGGCCACAGCCACTGATGTTGCGAAGGTCCGCAGGGAAACGAACGCACAGTTTTCAAAGGCTGAAACAGCAGTGAAGGAGGAAAATGCGGAGCTGAAAAGAAGGATAACAGTATTAGAACAAAAGGATAGCAGCATGCAAAATAAGCTAAGCAAACTTCAAACAAAAGACGAAGAGATCAAGAAAACAAAGAGAAAGGCCGAAGAAAATGAAAAATGGAATAATTCAACAATTCTGACTGTGGGGCATTACAAATTATTGAAGGGATGGACAAAGCCTAATGGAACAACAAAAATGAAATTTATTTTGCTATATCGCGGGTCAAAACATGGGTATACCGCTGCTGCGTTTCATGCGTGTTGCGATAATAAGGGGCCGACTGTGACTGTGATAGAGTCACAGTTAGGAAGAGTGTTCGGTGGATTCACCCCGGTTTCTTGGACCAACCCTTCAAGTGGGGAGTATGCAACTAATGATAAGTCGTTCATGTTTTCGCTCACACACAAGGTAAAATGCTGCATATTAGATCCAGAGGAATATAAGCATGCAGTAGCGCATATTTCTCGGTATGGCCCAATTTTTGGAGATGGGCACGACATGCGCATTACTGACGGGTTCAATTTAACGAAAAGCGGTAGCTATGCAAGCGGAAACCACACATATCGGATTCCAAGCCAAGTTATTGACTCCGACTCATTTTATGCAGGCGCACTTAATTTTGCTGTGAAGGAGATCGAAGTTTACCGGGTGAACATAATATACAATGGCGACAGTAAGTAGCCACACCAAGGCTCACCTTTCCTAAAGCAATCATCGCATTTATTTGCGTGTACTCAATATGAAATCGGCGCTATTCTATAACTATTTCCTGATTTATCAACGTGTCTCACGTTATTATCATGTTTTTGATGGAGCCTCTCAGCTGCCTGTCCCCATGCTAATGGGGTTTTGGGGTTTTGGGGTTTTGGGGTTTTGGGGTTTTGG
>JARLHW010000045.1 GCA_031292075.1 Desulfosporosinus sp. | reverse complement strand
TTGGTCCGATGACAAAAACCTAATGGACTTCCTTATTTCGCTTGGCCGTCAATGATAAAATGGTGAGTGAATCGATGAGCTACCTGCTGGTTTGGCGGGTTTGCTGTCGTCACTCACCATTTTATATCTCTCACCATAATGGCCCAGGATACGGGGGGGATTGTGGATATCTTAAACATTATGGTTATAGGAGCCATCATTTTATTTCTAATAAGAGTCAACTCTCCGCAATATAGATGGGGTCATTATGTCGGCGGTAGTAAAAAACCACTTTGGTGTTATGACGAAGGAATATTAAGCACATGGAGTGACTTCTATGACATTTTATGACTGGTGTGTTGAGAGATATTTGGAAAAAGAAATAGTGTCAGCAGGTGATAAGGCTTACAGCGAAGGTACTGCTTTTAATGATTTCGCCTACGACATGAAAAGAGATGTAGACTTTCCTAGAGGGATAACAAACAGGGCCGTCCTTAGTAACTATCTGCGAAGGCAGGCCGCATGTGATAGCGCAATCCTAACCTTTTGGGTGTTATTCACTATCTACAAGAAAGAGGTATGCGATGCTCGAACGATAGATTGAACTATGATAACCATCCGAGGATAGGAGCATTTTGCAAATAAATAAAGCCCACGGCATCGCCAAGGGCTTATTCGGTACTCTTTGTAATGTTTATGAAGGGGCACAGATTGGCTGTGTTTCCGAGTTCTATTAACAGTCATATGGTGATTTCGACCAACTGTTTACCAAATATCTGTCTGGTAATACTTGTCTTTGAGCTCTCTTAATTGGCTGATTACCTTTATCTGGCAATACTCATCTTTAAGTTGTCTTAAATCGCTGACCAACTTGACATCGGTTTCTCTTTCGGACACATTTTTATTGCTCAAAAAGGACACCTCCTTAATATTTAGCTCTGACAGTATTACATGATGAGGTTCAGATTACAAGGAGCAATCCATCTGTCCAATATGATGGGTTTTAAAAATCCACCTGTTCTAAATGAAGGGTTTTCAAAACCCCTGCTGTCCATTCTATAGGGTACATTTTATACTGAGTATATAAAAACCTCAAAATCCACTATTTTAAGCGGCTTTTGAGGTTTTTATACAAGAGCACGTAATGATCTACCTAACACCAATATAGATCGCTGTTTACCTAACTAGGATCTTCCGACCATAATCAAGCAGGTAACCACCTTATTAATGATTCGTTCGACTTTACAAGATATCTACCCAGCTATAGACAACCTTTCGGCTGCATATAACCGAATTTCTTACACATGCATATATCTAGTGATATATGGTTGAGTAAGAACAATTCAACACCCAGCAAAATCTTAGCTCGACCCTTTACGATAAGTTGGAACCTCAAAACAATCGAAAGTTGACTGCCTTAAAGCTTTTCCTAACCACAAAAGATCTTCCCTCCGACTATAGACAAGCGCTTTTAACACCTGCAAATAATCTTTGGCCGACCTATATACACCCGGTAAAGAGCATATATAAATCTTGGCTCGACCATTACGTACCCTTGTGATGATAGAATGCTCATTTGAACGTTATGATATGCTGGTAATATCAGGGGTTGATTTTTGTGATTGTCATAATAAAATTTTGTGCTACATCTGATACTAAAATGCATCAATCCAACGCACCCGGAGGCTTCTTGAATTGTGAGTTGGTGGATTGGGGTGTCTTAGGTGAGGTGGGAAAATAAAGATATGCTCAACAGTGAATTCTGCTGAGCTTATTTTATCCAAATGGATCTTGTCACCCTAGTCTACTGTCGTTCATAAGCTACCCAAAGGAAGTGAATGACAGTGCTATTACGTTGTCCCTATTGTCAGAACATGGATCATTTAAGCACATGGGTTAAATGAACAGCCGAAAGATTAAAGATAAAAATAATTACAGCGGCTAATCACTCTTTTTATATCTGCCCAAAATGCTTAAATGCATCGTCGAACACATGTATTCCACGCGTTGACCATTAGGAATTTAACTTATCCTCCAATATTAACATGATAATTGAGTTCTGAGCATAAAATCTAGTAACACTAATAGAAATGGATACTAACTACGGGTAGTGTCGCGTGAGCATCGCGCTACTGTAATTTAGTGCAATATATTATTAATTTTAAGGAGTGATGTTAATGATTACCCCTAAGCAAGCACACACTTTGACTGGATTTCATTCTAGAAAACGTACACCAGAGTTCGAGGAAGAAATGGAATCAGTAATAAGCGAACTAGATGCGAGATTCAGCTCACCGTCATACGAGACAAATACTTTTATTGCTATTAAATTAATCAAAAATATATGCGAAGAAGTAAGGGAAGAAGTAGTCGGTGCATATAAGGAAGCTGGATGGCCCAAAGTGACACAAGAAGTTTCGAAAGAAAAAGGTGAGATAGTAGCCTTCTTTCACTTCTTTAAAGAAGACTAACACTCCAACGTTATCCATAAACCCGTCTAAGGCAACAATCGGCGGCTTCAGGACAGGGTCGTTGGTGGATTCGGTGTCTTAGGTTGGGTGGGGAATACGTCGAATAAAAAGACGGAACGGGTGAGTACGTTTCTCCACGTTTCGCGGCTATTAATCGAAGATTCGTATTTCCCAGGTTTACGGAATAATTATTAATTCATCTGCTAAGGGCTTGAGGGTAACCTAAAGTAACTATAAGTCACCTCATACTTACCCCGCTCGAATTCTCGAATAAAATAATTTCTGTCGGAAGATTGATTTAAATTACTTCTTCCATTTAGCCATAAGATTATTGATGAACCCTTTGATGCCACCTTTTTTAGGTTCTTCCTAGGCAGACTGGACGGGCATTTATCCGCCATACCCTTGGTTATACCCCTGAGGTGCATACCCTTGTAGAGGATAACCTGTGGCGGGTATCGTTGCAACGGGTAACTTTGAGCTGGGGGCATAATGTGCTGTTGCTGCCAGAAACCTAGAGGTGGATAACCTGGTACGGCGTTGTCCTGACCAGCCGCACTTTGTGATCCTATATAGCTTAACATATTCTTTATACAAAGTTCATGGAAGGATAACAAATATGGTTTATGATTAATACATTAGATAATCGCCCGCTAATTTAGCGGTTTACATAAAGATTACTTCTTTCATTACTATCCTCCTCCACTCCCCCTCCTTGTGAGGGGGTTTTTAAATAAAATAATACCCCCGGTATTGCCGAGGGCGTTAGATAATTAAGAATTCTTTGTTACGTGCTTGGCAAGTGATTTAGCTGACTTAATCGTTTTATGAACCGACTTTGCTTGATGATGTGTACTCTTGGTTGATGACTGCGACACTTGGGCATGATATACTGGGGAAGTAGTTTTAGCGCTTGCGACACTGGCTGTTCCTAATAATAGGCCAAACATTGTAATGAGTGCGATTCCAATTTTGATTTGTTTCATTTAGCTCCTCTCCTCTTTGGGTGATGAGTCAATTATGTGCTAATATCGATTTGTAATGTACTATAGTGGCTCGGATGTCAAGACAATAAAAATTAAAAAGATAATGTACCGGACATTGCCTATTAGTAATCTTAATTTTCTTAGAACGGAGAATTAATTTTGTGCTACGAAGCTGACTACCGGGTATCCCCCAAGGATATAA
>JARLHW010000323.1 GCA_031292075.1 Desulfosporosinus sp. | reverse complement strand
TAAGGATGAACGCTTTATCGCTTTCCTTTACGAGTTGGATAAGGGGGACGATTACAAAAACCCTGAGGTCTGGATAAAAGCAAATCCTGGACTTGGTACTATTAAAGACCTTGATTTTCTGCAGGATAACATTAACAAGTCCGTATCCGACCCAGCCTTTAAAGCGACGGTACTCACTAAGGATTTTAATATTATAGGCACTGCCTCCACTGCTTTCCTCGACTACAGCACAATCCGCAACGAAGAAACCTTCACACTGAAGGACATCGAGGATTCCTATTGTGTTGGCGGAGTTGACCTGTCGAGCACGACGGACTTGACCTCAGCGACGATCCTCGTACCGAAGCCTGGTGTGAAGTTCCTTTGTCATCAAATGTATTGGATGCCTCAAGTGACGTTTGAAGAAGCTGATCATTCCAAGAAAGTGGTGTATCAGGCATGGATTGAGAGAGGACTGTTAGAACTGACGCCAGGGAATCGAATCGATTATGCCTATATTACACAGTGGTTCGGCAGGATGAAAACCGACTACAAACTGTACTTCCAAAGCATTGGATACGACAGTTGGAACTCCGGATATTGGGTAAAAGATATGGAGCAAAACGGTTTCAATGGACTAATGGATATTGTGATCCAAGGAGCCAAGACCTTGAGTAACCCGTTGAAACATCTGGGCGCTGACCTCGCAGCCAAGAAGATTAACTACAATAAGAATCCGTTGCTTGAATTTTGCCTGACCAATCTCGGAGTGGTGTACGATCGAAACAATAACATTACACCTGTCAAAGTCAAATCCAGAGGATTTATCGACGGGGCAATGAGCCTCTTGGACGCATACTGCGTCTATGAACGGAACAAAGAGCTACTGGATAGCCTGATTTAGGGAGGAGGGGGTGAGCTTTGCCAAGTTTCCGGTCCATGTTTGGTTCCATCTTTGGAAAAGTTAAAAAGCTTCCGCAGAATCTACAGTTTTTCAAACTGCTCAATGGGTATATACCAACCGTTTCCAACACGAACAATACAGAAGTCTATTACAATTTTCTTATGCGGGCATGCCTCCGTGCCATTGCAACCCATGTCGCCAAGGCCGACATCAAACATATCCGGTATGTCAAAGGCGACACCATCCCTCAGGATAGTGATATTGCCAATCTATTAAGTGGCCAGCCCAATCCTTTTATGAACTCGACAGAGTTCATTTTTAAATTGACGACCAATTTGCTCATTCACAATAACGCGTTTGTTTACGTCAAGCAGGATGAGTTGGGGAACATCAAAGGATTCTATCCTCTCAATTCTAGTTTTGTAACCTATATGGAATCCAGCACCACCGGGATGGACGATACCGGGACCCTGTTTGTGAAGTTCAACTTTAGGGGTGGACAGGAAATTATCGCTCCGTTTGAACAGATCATCCACCTCAAGCGAGATTATTTCGAAAGCGATTTAATGGGAAGTTACAACGACAATGCTCTGTACCCACTATTGCAGCTTACCAACACTATTCATAACGGCATCATTAATGCGGTTGCCAATGGACCCGCCAACATTCGCGGGAGTTTGCATTTTGCAGGAACCTTAAAAACAGCCGACTTAATAGCCAAGAGGGATGAAGTCTTAGGGAAGTTTTTCGACCTACAAAACAACTCCGGGATCATCTTCACGGATTCCCAGACTGGGGAATTCAAGCCCTTTGAAAGCAAAGCGATTCTACTCGATGCGGCGCAAATGGAAACGATCCAAAAACAGGTCTTTGGCTATTTTAACATTAGCGAGAAAATCGTGTTCTCGACCTACAACGAAGATGAGCTCAGCGCCTTTTACACCAGCATCGTTAGTCCGTTACTCAAGCAAATGGGAGAGGCGTTCACGTATAAGGTCTTCACGGAGCGTGAAAAAAGCTACGGCAATAAGATTGTCTTTGTTTCCAGTAAACTTCAATACACCTCAGACAAGACCAAGGTTGCCATAGTACAATATTTAGCCCCAACAGGTGCGCTGACCATCAATGAAATGCGTGAGTTATTTGGTTTAGGCATGATCGAAGGAGGCGAACGCAGGGTTGAGAGTTTAAATTTCGTGGACGTTACGATCAAAAATGATTACCAAATGTCGATGTCAAAAAGCAATACGTTACCGGATGATCCCGTGAAAAACGATTCTGTAGACACCTTGAAAGGAGGTGAAACAAGCAATGCCGGAGGAACATAACGAATTTACTAAGGGTAAGATCGAATATCGGGCCGTTACCATGAGTGCGAGCCTACTGGATCCCGTAGAAGGGCAGTCCTTACTTAAAGTGCTTGAGGGCAGGGCCATAGCCTTTGACACTCCCACGCCGATCTTCCAAGACTTTGATGGAACCCAGTATTACGAGCAGATTCACCGCGATGCTTTAAAGGGTGTGGATCTCTCCAACGTGGTTTTGAAATACAATCACTCCGAGCACGTGCCACCCTTGGCTAGCACCAAAGCTGGGACACTGGACTTGAAGGTGAACAGTCAGGGCTTGGAGGTCATCGCACGCATGGCGAACACCACCCAAGCGAGCGATATTCATGAATTGGTGCGAACCGGACATCTAGATAAAATGTCGTTTGCCTTTACGGTGGCTAAGGATGCCTACGATAGCAAAACCAAAACTCGAACCATCTTTAACTTTGACAAAATGTACGATGTCTCGGTCGTTGATTTTCCAGCTTATGAACAAACCTCCGTAAGCGCTAGGAGCTATATCAAAGCGCAGCAAGAG
>JARLHW010000322.1 GCA_031292075.1 Desulfosporosinus sp. | reverse complement strand
TGAATTGAATACCCCTGAAGGAATTCAACAGGCCAAAGAACGACAATTTTTCACAAAAGTATGCACTTGGGCAGTGCAAGATGCAGCAGAGATCGTATCTGAATGCTGCAAGATACAACCGCACCCTGAAGGGTGGCAAGGTGCATAACCGGTTTTTATGTTCCGTTACTCCCTAAATTCTTTATATGAGCGGATTCAAAAAGGTTTACGATTTTTCATTGAGATCCTCTTCCGCTGACTTTGGTGAACGCTGTTGGTTCGCTCACTTTAAGGTTGATGGTGATTTCTCGAGGTTGTTTCCTTTTATTCAAGCAACCGCAAATGAAGTCGTTCACTATGAATTTCCTGAATATATTCGCTTTCAATTAGACGATATCGTATGTGCGCTTTACCCGCCAGATGTTGTTGTCTCAAGGCTTTTTTATGGAAGAGAACAAGCACTGGAATTTGCTCAGAGGCTAATCGATTACCTTAACGAATTAGATTCCCGTAAATTTCAAATCAAACCCGATTTTAAAAAGGTAAACCGCATTACTGTTCCAGAAATATTGCATTTTCTTCCTTTGACCAACTGCGGGGGGTGTGGATTTCCTACTTGTATGGCATTTGCCGGGGCAGCGAGTCGCAGAAAAACCAGAATAATTGTGTGTCCTCATTTTCCGGAACCGGTCGACGCTAGAATAATTTATTCAATTACCGATAAAAATTCAGGGAAGATCAGAACAATAGAGGTCGATTTAGACTTAGCTGGCCTATCCACTTCCAGGATTACAGCACAAAGCGCAATAAAATCGCAGAAAGAGGAAAACAAGGCATTGAACCATTCCCGAGGTTTGATTAGGAATCGTGATGATATTGTTTTCAGGATTTCAGGCCGCGAAGTTGAAGTGCTCCGTCTTATAACGGAAGGTTTTACAAATAAAGAGATTGCTCAAATCTTGAAGGTCAGTCTCAATACCGTAAAAAGTCATGTTGTCCACATTTTTGACAAGCTTGGAGTACATGATCGGACTCAAGCCGCTGTCTGGGCCACTCAAAACGAACTAATCTAGACGCAGAAAGGTGAAGCATAGTTTAGGGTAATTTATTCCATAATAACGGGTGAAAGTTTTGATTATCACCCATTCGGGTGATTTCTTTTCCGTGTCATTGAGTAATCTGCTTTCCGGTTAATCGCAGTATCACAAAATAATCAGAGGAGATGAAAAATGGCGCGTATCGGAATAATTACCTGTTCAAACTGTGCACTGGAAACCAATTGTTCGTCGGTTGTCTGTCTTGCAGATCTCCGGAAACGCAAGGGTTTTTTTGATTGCTACCCCAAGGAAGAGCCTGTTGAACTGGTAGGCTTGGTACATTGCGCCGGATGTCCAACAAGCATCGGACCAAGCAAAATTCTAAAAAGGATCCGATCACTGACAGAGTATAAAATTGACGCATTGCATTTCTCCTATTGTATGACTTCCTTATGCCCGTTTTTGAATAAATATGAGAAGACTATCAAAGATGTCTATCCAGATCTGAAAATTGTTCGGGGTACTCACCAACCAATGGATGCTGAAATATTCAAAAAAGCGGTTCATGAAATGCTTTGCCCGACAGTAATAATTCCTCAAGATATGAATGATCTAATTAAGGGAAGATTTGAATTTCCCGAGGGATAAGGCTTTGGTCTGCCGGGACATTATGTTGAGCGACCTTAGTGCAAAGACATTCTCATACAACTCAAGGTGAATCGATAATGACTGGAGAAAAATTGATTGAAAGATATGGTGAAAGAGTTAGATACACCGAGACTGAAATTGAAAAGTTCCATGAGGGCGGTCATAGGATCCGGCAGGTTGCACGTCTGTCCCGCGCTGCTGCAAATATTCGATTCAGGCAGAGGTGGTCAGTTCAAAAACTGCAACGCCCGTCATGTCGCTGGGCAGAGATTCCTCCTTGATGTTGATGGCAATTTTATAACCGATCTATGTCCCAAAAGGATGTGCGTGTACCTGATATCTCAACTCACGATCCCTTTTGCTTTGATCAATGAAAGGCTCAGCGAAAGTTTGGATTCGAACGATTTTCATTTTATGCGATATCTGCGCTGTCCTGGTACGGGCGTTGATTGCTATGGATGTGGCGAGTTTATGCTCAAGGTCCAGGTCGTTCCGAGGATCAGGGAAAAGATAATCGGTATGATGGCTATAAATTCGAATTCGAGCTGCCGAAGAATAAACCGGAAACACCTTGATGGGCAGGTCCCAAAGTCATACAGCCGGAGCTGAAAAAGGGATAAGCGAACGCGTGCAAAGACATCATCCTTGCGGTACAGCCAAGACAGCTTGAGCCTGGCCACAAAACCCACTTCAGTTGTTGCCATTGGAGTCCGCCTTTGGGGCACGGGCGGTTGTTAAACCCGTTGGTCGGGTGCAACGATATCTGTTTTTTATGAGCACATGCAAAATCGGGAGAGACTTTAGGATAATGAGGAAGCAACAAACAGCTGAATCCGGAGGATGTTTTGTCTGGTCAAAGATACGGGCTCGGTTTCAGTCGTTATTAGAGTAAATTTTCGCACGGCTGCGGTCGCCAGGCCATATCCTGCGGCGTTTCCCAGGCATAAAATCGAAAGAACTGACACTCCCCCAAAGAGGTAGCGCCCGCAATCAAAGGTGGGGATGAAAAATATCTCAAAGGCTCCTTTAGCAAAATCAATGAGAAACCCGGAGTATATTTCTCTGACGATTCTCGTAAATGTGATGAATTTTTTGTGGTAACTCAAACCTTATTGATAGAGCAGACCATGACGAGACAGAAAATAAGGAAGGGGCTGATTCTCATATCATTTTTTCTCTTTCCTGCACTTTTTTACTATATGTCACCCGCATTAATTCTCGATGCGAGCTCCAAGGGTATTGTAAACGGTAGTTTCGTCATGTTCATTGTGCTCTTTGTCAGCGCTCTTTTTCTGGGAAGGGGATACTGCGGTTGGCTCTGTCCGGGGGCCGGTTGTCAGGAAGCCCTCTTCATGGCCAGGGACCAAAGGGTCACGGGAGGGGATCTGATTAAGTGGTTGATCTGGATTCCCTGGATCGGTGCTATAATAATCTTGGCATGGCATGGCATGGCATGGCAGGCAGGCGGGTATATAAAGGTGGATTTTTTCTATCAGACCACGCATGGCCTATCGATTTGTGACTACCAGAGCCTGATCGTCTATTATTTGGTCCTTTTTCTGCTAATCGTTCTTCCCTCCTTTCTTGTCGGCCGGAGATCCTTCTGCCATCATCTGTGCTGGATGGCTCCTTTTATGATACTGGGCAGGGCGGTCCGGAATGCAGTTGGCTGGCGGTCTCTCGCTCTGAAGGCCGACTCGGAGCACTGCAACCTTTGCCATATATGCACCAAGCGGTGTCCGATGAGTCTACCGGTTGAGGAGATGGTCAATGCGGGGCAGATGGAGCATCGCGAATGTATCCTTTGCGGCACCTGTGTTGATGCCTGTCCAAAAGGGGCTCTGGTATTTCAGTGGGGCAAGATCGATCGGTAACGGTTTGAGAGAATTGAGCAAAGGGGATTGGACCCCGGCGATGCGCACCCTGAATTTTCGAGTTGTTCACGCACAGCATCACTGCCGGTTTGAAGATTACCTTGCCGTAACATAGTGTAAGCTGCAATTCGATTCTGACAGAGTCCCGTTCGCTCCGCATTTCTGGCGCTTCGTCGCTTTCGGCTTCCCTGTTAGAGACAGCCTCTTTAGAGTGTGCTTGGATCCGATGGCGAAGTGAAAATGATAAACTTCCTTTGTCTCGCCGTACTCACAAATCGGAAGTCAAAGGAGAAGTGTCATGGCTATGCTTCGCTGGTCGTTGTTGGTAGCAGCATTGTTGCTGACTGGTTGTGCCGCAATTCCGCAGCAACATAATGTGCAAGATGTCCAAATCTGTGTTTCAGGCGATTGCGTTACGACCGGTCTCAAGTACTCCACCGAACAGTTGCTTACCGGATTCCAGAAACTCTTGAAGGCGAATGAAGGCGAAAAAGTAACGATTTGCGACTCAAACCCGAAGACGCGCAATTGCAATAGTGTCGGTGTCTGCCAGTTTGTGCTGGGAGGTATCTTGCCGGGCAACGGGTGTTCACAAAAGCATGGTTTTTAGCGAGGTGGCGACAGGCAAGCAACCCGACGAAATAAACATGAAGGTGGACATGCCGCTCACCTTCATCGGGACGCCGGTATTTTGCAAGACCACCTCTGTCGCCACCGCCTGATTACTGTTTTGAGGGAGCACGCTTAATGGGTCTGGAGAGGAGTAACGTCGGAGTGTGAATTGTTTTGGATCGCTTAGGATTTTCGTATATTGGAGCACTATACTTGCTGATGCTATTCATTCCCAACATATTTTGGGCAGTATTCCGACCTAAGGAAGGTGCTTCTGGTCTTGCCACAGAAACAATATCCCTTGTAGTTTTTGAGCGTTTCGGGCAGATAAGCACTACGCTTTTTTCCGTTATTACTCAAGATATTCATCAAGCATTATCATGTAGGATTGTTTGGTTTATTGCTTCATTGGGTGCTATGGTTCTTTATGAAGTTTCATGGATACGATATTTCCGAGGAGGCAAAACAGCTAAAGATCTCTACCGCAGTCTATCTTGGATTCCGATTCCTTTGGCGACATTACCTATAGTTGGTTTTTTGCTATTATCCATCTATGAGAAGAATGCTTGGCTACTGATTTCAGTAGTTATACTTGGCATTGGTCATATTGGCATTCATCTGCAACATAGAGAGCACTTGCGAATGGCCTAACCCTTTCTGTAGCCCCGCCGCCCCAGCAACCGGGCACGGCTCAGCTGGCCGTTGTACTGAGGCCCAGTGGAACGAAAAACATACATAATAAAGGAATAATGAAAGATAAAGACCTTACAGGTTATTGTGGCCTCTGCTGTGGTGATTGTATTCGCTACAAATGCAGAGCCTCGGAATTATCGGTCGAACTGCAAAATGAAATTGAAAAGCATCATTTCTCTGAATACGCAGTTGTTAAACAAAACCACAAAAAAGAGTTTGAAAATTTTGAATCATTCGTGGCTTTATTGAAAGCGCTTCCATCCCGTTCAGTTTGATAAATAAAGACAGTCAACATAGGAGACAGCCGTGAAAAACAAGATTGCTTTAGTAACCGGTGGTAGCCGGGGTTTGGGAAAGAGTACGGTCCTTAACTTGGCAGCAAAGGGAGTAGACAGCATATTCACCTATTTGAGTAGAGAAGATGACGCAACTCAAGTTGTTAGAGAGGTTGAGAAAATTGGTAGGAAGGCGTTTGCTTTGCAATTGGACGCTAGCATGATTTCTGATTTTCCTGGTTTCAGCAACAGAGTTAAAAACGCACTTAATTATAACTGGAACCTAAATTCTTTTGATTTTTTGGTTAACAATGCCGGAATCGGAATTAATACTCCATTTGTCGATACCACTGAGGCCCAGTTTGATCAATTGATGAATTTACATTTCAAAGGGGTGTTTTTTCTTACCCAAACATTGCTGCCCTTAATTAATGATGGTGGACGCATTGTCAACGTGTCGAGCGGCCTGGCCCGTTTTACCTTACCGGGTCATTCAGCCTATGCAGCGATGAAAGGTGCTATCGAGGTATTGGCTAGATATCTAGCCAAAGAGCTGGGCTCACGGAAGATTGCTGTAAATGCTGTTGCGCCTGGGGCGATAGCAACAGATTTCGGTGGTGGCGCTGTACGTGATAATGAAGAGCTAAATCAGATCATAGCCTCGTCAACAGCCCTTGGCCGAGTTGGTCTGCCGGATGATATCGGGGGGATGATCGCTTCTCTGCTCTCTGAGGAAAACGGGTGGATCAATGGGCAGCGGATCGAGGTGTCGGGAGGAGTATTTCTGTAAACAAAAAACCAAAACGCCTGAAGACGAATAAGGATATCCGATTTCAATTAACAGACATGAGTTTTAACACCATATTGAATTGTTACCGAGCTGCCTATTAGAAAAATGTTCAGTTCATGGTAATCATAGAAGATTCTGGCCACACCAGAGATCCAGAACCAAATTCCGACTCATGTCGAGGTAATTGTACTGCATGGAGGGATCATTGCAGAATACTTCCAAAGTTATAGTTTTGTCGTAACCTATAGCTTTTAAAGAATTTACTGCATTTTTCCAGTTAACGGTTCCTACGCCCAAAGGCATATGGTCATCGGATTTGGATCGGTTATCAGAAAAGTGCACGTGCTGGATGTGTTCCCCCAATTCTTTGCAAAAAACCTCATGATTATCGGAGCCGAAATTGGTATGTCCGAAATCAAGATGCAGCTTTAACCCCGGAACTGCGGACAGCACCCTTTTAAAGGTAGAAACACGATCAAAAGGGGCTTTAAAGTTTTCGAACACCAGTGTAAGCCCATAAGATTCAGCCATTTCAGCAATGGGTTTTAAGGCTTCGATGTTGAAAGAAATTATATCTTTTTTCATACCTGGCGGAGCAAAATAACAGGGATGAATATTCATTATTTTTGCATTTAACGCTGAAAATATCTCGGCACATCTTTTGAATTCAACAAGGCATGCTTCGCGAACCCCCTGGATGGGATAAGCATATGGTAAGCAGGGGTCGGTATGCCCTGTAATAGATACACCGTAAGTATCAAGAATCGGCTGCAGTTTGGAAGTATCAACGGCGGTGGCATTAGGTCCTTCAATGGTCAAGTCTAAAAAATTGAATCCCGACTTACCGCAAAAGGCTGCTTCTTCATATACCGATTTTGACGGGTTATTCATTATGCCAATTTCCATAGCATTTCCTTTTTTGGACTAGAATACTATGACATTTTACCTAATTGTCTTTTAATATAATAACATATAGTATGTATATCCCTATATAGCAAATATAGAAACTGCAATTGTACCTATACTATGATTCGTATCAATATCGTGAAGCCTTTATTGCTTTTTTTGTCCATCTGGTCTCAAAACTTGATACCGCCTCTTCAACGTTGTCCACCAAACCATCCAGCATGGAGCAATCCTGGAGGCTTTTTGAAAAATCCAAGGCTTGCTTTTTCGCGTAGATTGTTTCTTCAATGAAGCATTCAAAACAGTGATTTTCAGCGTCTGTGTCCTGTCCTTCTTGAGTCACTATTAGGAGAACAGGATGCTAAGAGAAAGCGCTACAATGCGAAAAACACAAGAAATTCTTCGTCTTATACGGTCATGCAAACAAGACAGACGTGATACAGCAGCACCTGCGGTGTCGGGAAAACCACCGTGAACGCCAGGATCAACTGGGTAACGGCAAACGACAGCGGGCCTATCCACTATACATACTGACGCCATTGTATTTTCATCGTATTGACAGCCGTATAAAACCGTTTAACTGTTTATTGGAGGATTACGCTTTTCATTCGGCATGCAACTACCGGTGCCAGAGAGTGTATTTCTCGGGGTGGATACATTAGAAGTTGCGTCAGTTATTATAAGACAAAAAAATGTTCCTTTTCTATCTGTATATGAGGAGAACTATCATGGCTTATATATGTCAGAATTGTGGCGTTGTAACAGATGACTCGAACAACCTCTGTAATCCAGTCGACGAAGAATTCAAGAGTAGATTATGTAGCACTCCTGCAGCTAGAGTTTGCAGTGAAAAAGCCTCGGCAATCAAATATTCCTGCGACTGTGGAAACTTTTCGGCAAACCCACAACATCTATGCCACCCAAGGAAAATACTATAATTGCTGCTGGCGGTTCAGTTTTTTCAGATCTCTGGTCTGTTCCAAAAAAATGTGGGGATCCAGCCTATGGGTTCTGTTCAAGCTTAGGCCCAATCTGGTACACTTCGCCGCAATTTTAGCGACCTGTGCCATTTGGGGCCACAATTGTACCAGCTACCCGACGGGCAAGGGTCTGTTTCATCTACCCTCTGTATTTGGGAAAACCATGCTCCTGTTAGTTCAGTAGCGCAACTATGGTATGGCCGTGCTGAAATGCCGGAGGGTAGGCGGGATCAAGTTTTAACCTGACCCTCAATGAAAAAATCATACTGTAGTTTGGTATTTCAAATTCCAATTACAGTCAATAAAAGGAGACAATCATGAAAGCGATAGTTGTCGAAAAATTCGGAGCTCCCGAAGTGATGATGCTGAAGGAGGCTCTCGATCCAGTTCCTAGTGAGGGGCAGGTGATGGTCCGAGTTCATGCTATTGGTGTGAATCCGGTGGATTGTTATATCCGTTCCGGACTTTACTCGCAGCCAGTGCATCTTCCATACACCCCCGGTATCGACGGTGCCGGAGTAATCGAGGCAATAGGAGCCGGTGTCAAACATCGCAAAATCGGAGATCGTGTCTACATCACCTGGTCCGTAACAGGCACCTATGCTGAGAAGGTGATTTGTACGGAGGCCCAGGTCCATCCTCTTCCCGAAGGGATAACTTTTCCGCAGGGAGCTGCGATTGGTGTGCCGTACGGGGCCGCCTTTCGAGCCCTGTTCCAGAAAGCGCACGCTTTACCAGGTGAAAACCTGCTCGTCCATGGCGCAAGTGGTGGTGTCGGTATTGCCGCAGTGCAACTGGCTCGAGCGGCGGGGCTACGTGTGATTGCGACTGTCGGCAGCGACCAAGGACGTCAGTTGGCACTGGAAGCAGGCGCGCATGCGGTCATAGACCACCATGAAGCGAATCACCTGGCAAAAATTGCCGATCTTACCTGCGGGGCTGGCCTCAACGTTATCCTGGAAATGCTTGCCAATGTAAATCTTGGAGATGATTTCGGAGCGTTGGCTGTAGGAGGGAGAGTTGTGGTCGTAGGCAGCCGGGGCAGGGTTGAGATAGATCCTCGTGATGCCATGGGAAAGGAGGCCACCATTATTGGTATGACCCTCTTCAATGCAACCCCAAACGAACAAAGCAGCATGAACGCAGCTTTCATTGCAGGACTGGAAAACGGAACCTTGCGCCCCGTGGTAAGCCAGGAACTGCCGCTTGCGAATGCGGTTCGTGCACATCATGAAGTGATGGAGACGCATACCTTGGGGAAAATCGTTCTGGTTGCCTAACCTCAGGATGATCCAACCTCTTCATTCACAATGCCGTTTCTTGGTCCCACTGACAAATTGAGAGGCTGGATTAATCCTCGTCGGAATTCAATTATTGATTGAAAAAACGGCAAATTTTAATACCGAAATAGGTTGCAGTGATATTGTTAATATTTCGTACTGGATTGTTACTGTTATACCGTCTAATCACCCGATACTGTTAAGAAAATGTAAATTTCCTTAACAATTTGAGGGTTAAGAGTTGCATGTAGTAGAAAGGTGTGGACTTTGGCCGATGGGATTTTGTTATGTATACTGGTCAGCAACCTTCTCAGGAATAATGGTTCATCCGAGTAAAGCGTACTTTGTTTCATGAAGAGCCATTTTGAGTTTGAAGAATTCCATATCTCTGTAACCATAGGCTTTTCTCTGCATGGTCTTGATTTTATTATTGGTGCCCTCAAGTGGGCCCGTGGATAAGCAATCAAAGTCAAAATAGGCCAATATTCCTTCAAACTGCTCATCCAAGTTCGTTGCAAATTTCTCCAACATAGTTATGCCGGATTTTCGAGCCATGATTATCCAACTCTGCAAAGGCCAAGTAGCAGTTCTTTTTTTAGTCCAAATCCAGAGTTGCCGCAGATCCTCCTTCATGTAATACACAGTCGCCAGAGGTTTATTTATATCCAGCTCCTGCCTCAATCGTTGTGTCTGTTCCGTCTTATCTTTATTCTTGGATCTCCGTGGTGAAAATATCCTTTTAGCCGACAAGATAGAGCCAAGCCTGCTTGTGAGGGCCGTCACGTTATTGTATCTAGGGAAGAAACAGGTGAGATCCTATCTCTTCCCAGAAAATCACTTATTACATCCTCCCATCATTAAGGCTTTGAGGCTTTCCTTGTACTCATTGCATTTCACTTTCACCTGGATCATACTTCCCCATTTGGCGCAGTTTGCATCAACAACGAGCTTAGCAATGTTATTCATATGAGGACCGTTGGTTTTTTCAATCTCGGTCTTCATTTTTTCTTTCAACAACTCCATCCATGCATCGTCTGCGAGAGCGAGTAATCTTTCATGCATATCGCATTCGCTATCGTTATTCGTATTATGCGCAGTGGAACACGATTTTGTTGTGCTGCATTCTTCTGACATAATAGCCTCCTTTATTATTGTTCGGTCAATTTACCTCCATCCGTAGTTTAGCAAGGAGAAGGTTTCTGAAACCATCAATCATTATACCCTTCAATGAGTTGATGGCGCCAAAAGCAAGGTGGTAATTTAAAGGGTGATCTATGCTCTTTGTAAGTACCTTGAAATGAAGACGATTTGAGTGTTCAATGTTCATTGAACTCCTCCTCATTACTTGGTGTTTCTCTTGGTCCGGGAATATCCGGGAAACATTCCAATAAAGGATCGCAGTCATGGTCATTCTTATACGGGGCGACCATTAAAATTGATTTCCCTCAATATTTCTTCTAAGCTGAGCAATCTCAAGGCCCAAGGAAACACATTGCTTGTTTTCCATGCAGGCATCGGCATCCGGTATTTCGAGGTGGTGTTTCAGCTCATGGCCTCCCTTTTTGAGGTCGATGAGCCAGACTTTCTTCTTTGGAGCATATTCAACCAAGATATCAATACCACATTCACCAATGTCAGGATAAAGAGCAGTGATCTTGTTACACAGCGATTCTTTTGAGTACATAAAAGGTCTCCTCTAAATTAATAAAATGGATTCGCAAAATAATGCTTTCCATCAAAACTGGTGAAAAAGACCTGGGGTGGTTTCGGTAACCCGGCAATTTTCCATGCCTTTATAGGATCAACAAACTCGTCAGTGATGCAACTGCTTGAAGCGGCATGGGTTTTTTTGCAGACATACCTGAGAATGGGGAATGAAGAGAACTTCCTGTAATATTCTCTTAGGAAAATCAAGATATCCAGCTTAGTCTTCCCTAATTCATCCAAGCCTTCCTTCTTGGCCAGTACTCTCGCCACCTCTACATCCCATTCTTCCAGTTTGCTCAAGAATCCATCCTGATCCACTTCGATTGTTTTATTTCCACAGTCTAATTGAGACATGGCATACCTCCTTGAGAATGAACGGGAACAAGGATAACCTTACTGATATAATAATTCCTCTCGGCCAAAATACCTTACGACCATTTGTATTTTTAATTTGTGAGATAATCCATTTCTCCTCTTTTGCGGGGCTTGACATAAAACAATGAGCGTAAATAGGCATTCTCATTTCGGGGGATGGTATCAGAAAAAGTGTAAGAGCACTGTCAATAAGACAAAGCCTTCTCAAGCCTTGCCAAAAATATCTAAGACAATACTGTGTTTCTATAGTTCCGATTATTCTTCGATTCTGAGGTCGATGCCACAATTACAGGCGTATAAGGAGGATCTAATGGAAAAATCAAACAGTAACATACCGCAGTCTACCAAAGTTGTGGATGCGATTCTTATAGTCGATGATGAGCCGATGTTCCTCTCGCTGGCTAAAAAGATGATTGCACGTCTGGGATTCGCTGCGCTCAAAGCAAAGGACGGTAAAGAGGCTATTGAGGTATTTGAGCAACATAAAAACGTCATCCGGTGCGTCCTTTGCGATGTTTATATGCCACGCATGGGTGGCTGGGAGACGCTCTCCCGGTTGCGACAGCTTGAGCCCCATATCCCGGTGATTCTGAAGTGGTATCGACTCTACCCAAGTTAATAAAGGCGATCATCCCGCATTACCTCAAGCCTTCCTAAGCAAGCCGTTTGGGGAGGTAGCCCTTCATGGAGCGATAAAAAAAGCTTTAGCGGAATCTGATTAGGATGGCATGGGGGGACGTGATATTGATTAAAGGAGATAAGATGAAGAGTTTTCTTTTGGTGGTGATTCTTGTAATTGTAACGACTCCCATGGCTTCATTTGCTCGAGAGAAAGGAATAAATAGTAAGACCTGCTCTGTGATTGATTGCCCTGCCGGTACAAAGGCAATGACATATGCATCAAAAGACGACCCATATTATTCTTGTCCGTCGAAAGAATTATCAGAATATTCAAATTTAATTATCGGTCTTACATTTATGGCTGTCCAGTTTGACGGAAAAGTTCCTAATATATCAGAAAAAACCGGAGAACCAGAGTTTCAAGGGGAAACGAAACAGATGGTTGACGCTTATCGGAATAGAGCCGGAGTGTCCACGTTTGGCCAGGCTGTAAAACAGTGCAGGAAAGGAGCCAATAAACTTAAGGTGGTAGTTTTGAACGATCCAGAGGAAGCAGAGTCAAGTTATGTCATGATTGAAAAGAACAACAATACATTCTGGATGCCAAAGTCTCACTTGGATAAGAGAGAAGAGGGAAGGGGCCAGGTGTTCGTCAAGAACGAGGCTGACTGACTTGTCGCTTCTGATATAGCCCGGATAGGCACATGATTTCCCATTTATCTTGGTAACTGTTCAATTTTTCGGCCGACCGTGCTCGACGCCTCCCAGCCCAGCGCTTTTCGCCCTAAAAACGGGAGTGGCCATACTCTTTGTGCCTCCAACCCGGCAGCATGACGGCACCATCAGCGCTTCATTTACTGATATTGATGTCAATTATGATAAAGAAATGATGGACGAAAACATCTTCGCCATCACCCAGCGATGCTGGAGTCCCAAATCCGCGTACACCCGGACCATTGGCTCTGATGCATAGACGCTGGAAGACAAAGACAGAACAACTGTGATTTTTCTGATTCGAACATATGTAGACCCCAATTCATGAGTCTTTATTCTCCCGAAAGAATAAGTAGACAGATGCCATTCCCATTTCGTTATAATGTATTTGTTCTGCCCACCCTCCCTCAAGTTGAAGCTACAATTATTGAGATGTTTCCGGATAATCCGGATTCGACGTGGAAGATACCTTGAGCCAGGCCATGCATAAATAATTTAAGACCACCTTATCTTAATTTCTTTGATTGAGAGAGAACATCAATACATGCGATACAAAAATCAGGGAGGTCATCAGGTTTACGGCTGGAGACAAAATTCCTATCGACAATAACCGACGCATTTTCCCAGATCGCACCTGCATTGATCAGATCATCTTTAATTCCAGGCGAACCCGTTACGCGGACATTCTTGTAAACGCCAGCCGATATCGGTATCCATCCACCATGACAGATTGCCCCAACCAGTTTTCCATTATTGTTAAAGTCCCGAATCAATTGCAGTACCTGTGGATCACGTCGCAGTTTATCCGGCATAAACCCACCCGGACAGAACACTCCATCGAAATCCTTGGCATTCATTTCTTTAATTGAGGCATCCGACTTACAAGGGTAGCCATTTTTACCTGTATATACAGTATCAGCATCAGGCCCGGCTACTATGACTTTCGCTCCTGCCTCGATGAATCGAAGTTTAGGGTACCAGAGTTCGAGATCTTCATAGATGTCACTGACAAAAGTCAATATATTCATGTTTTTTAGCAGCTTGTGATTTGTCATGGTTAATTCCTCGTTTAAAGATATTAAAGAAATTCAATCTGATATTAATTCGGCTTGATATCAAGATATACCAGCTGATCCCCGGAAAGGTCTCTGGATAAGATTACCATTCAGCCTTCTTTTTCCGGTTGATTCACACCTGATACGTGCTAATTTTGATTTATTATGCAAAACAATCTGCTCATCAAGCAAAAGTATTCAGGTATAATCTCATGAACGACAGCGAAAACGGGATTCTTGAAAAAATCAAGGCGGTGGACGATGACAAGACCGACGAACCGCCTATGTATAAAGTGGTGTTATACAACGATGATTTCACACCCAAAGGTTTTGTTGTGGAACTATTGGTTAAACTGTTTCATAAAAGTTTAGCCGAGGCAACTGACTTGATGTGGCGCATTCACAGAGGGAAGAAAGGGGTTGCCGGAATCTACCCGCGTGAGATTGCTGAATCCAAAGTGGATACCGGGATCACATTGGCTCGCGAAAACGGGTTTCCTTTACAGTTGAGCATGGAACCGGATACCTAATGTCAATCAGGAGATGGCCGAGACGCATTATTTTTTGCAAAGGGTAGCTGAGTATTCAAGGCGTCAATATTGGAATCTTCCATGTCGTTCACTTTATCAATGAGCTTCTCGAAAAAGAACTTGAGTTGCAGATTGTAGATCCGGTGCAGACTGGTATTTGATACCGCTTCAAATCCACGATAAATTTTATGGGGCGAACCTGCGCCGGGGTCAAAGGTTTGGATGCCGTTTTCAATAGCCCATTTGATGGGAGAGTAAAAACACAGATTAAAATGCAGATCTTTGACGGGCTCTTCACAGCCCCAATAGCGGCCGATCAAGTGACGATCTTTGATAAGCAACATCGACATGGCAATGGGAATTGAAGAAGAACCTTTATAGGCGGATATGATCAGCATGCGGTGGCGGTAGTCCTGAAAAATTCGCTTAAAGAATTTGCCATTAAGATAACGGGCAGCCCATGGGCCGTAACGCTCATTGGTGTTGAGATAATAGCGGTACATAATCACCGCCAAGCCGGGTTTGATTTCATCACCGGTGCAGGTGGCGATCCTGATACCTTGCGTCTCCATGCTACGACGCTCCCGGCGGATATTGTGCCGATGGGAAGAGTTGAAGGTCTTTAAATAATCCTCAAAGCATCCGAAATTCAAATTTTTCCACAGAAACGACTGGTGGTGCCAGCCAGTAAACCCATGGGAAGGGAATTGGGCAAACCATGAAAGGTCGACAAAATTCAAATGGCAGCAGGAGAGCTGCTCATGTTGACAAAACTGATCGATTGCCGAGAGCATTCTGCTCATCAAGTTGGGTTGGTCGATGCCATCCGCCATCAGGAACCGGTACCCTACGGATGGAGTCGCAGGGCTCATGCCAACCATTTTCGGATAATAGCTGACCCCAAATTCCTTGGCCAGTTGAGCCCACCCCTGGTCGAATACGAATTCCCCATCGCTATGGGCTTTAAGATAAAGCGGTGCCGCTCCGATCAACTCCTGTTGGTCCCAGATGGTTAAATGGCAGGGTTTCCATCCGAAACGGGGCGATATACTGCCGGATGCCTCCAAATGATGCAGCCATTTCCATTCCAATAAAGGCGTATGCAGCGGCAGTGCCAGCTTGTCCCACTGCTTGCAATCCACTTCCTCCATGGAATTCATCCAACGGACTGTCCATAAGCCTGGAGTGCTCATAATCAACGAGTTTCACTTGTGCCCATCTGAAACTGCCCCTCTCGAAAATATACTCCGTTGATACCAATACAATTCCCTTATTTTTTGCACAAACTTCATGATATTTTTTTAAAATATCTCTGAAAACAGTGCCCCAGAATATGATATATCGGGTCGTTAATCAACAATCAAACAATCAATGCATATAGTCTTTCTATAAGAGTGCCTTGCCGGACAGGCAAGTTGCCTTTTATTGCTGATTTTTGCAGCAAATGATCAATGAAAAGGTATTAAAATGGAAAATATATCGCCATATTGTCCTCCCCCTAATCTTGTAACAGTTCCAGAGGCAGCAAAAATCCTGGGAGTAGGAAGAAAAGTAGTCTATCAGCTTTTGGAGAATGGATTCCTCTATGCTATTAGGCGGCAAAGAAAAATTCTGATAGACCCTTGTTGTCTTTATAAATTTCTTGATACTGGAAATATGGCATGAATTGTTTTTCAGAGGCGGCTATTCATGCTTGCCGGTGCTCGTTGCCTCGATTTAAGGGTTCGGCTCGTTATGTCCAATACGGTAGAAGTAGTACGTGGCAGTATATGGTACCCTTGCAACCTCCTTAACATTGGCTGAACTGCACGGCTCAGAAGGTGCCACTCCGCCTACGGTTTGCACCCGTTGAATGCTTTTTGTTTGACTGAACACACCGTTTCCGGTGGTTGACTTGTTGGCCAGCAACAGCCATGGAATTGCAGTCTGGTTTGGCCCTGGATCGTGAGCCTTAACCTCTCCGACAACTGCGCTTCCATCGGAAGACTCCCACGTTGGTCCTGCGTAGTGCCATCCGATTGTATTTCCTGACCGGTCACTGAGAACTGCCTCCGGAGCGCGGAATACCCACTCAAATGTGGATGGCTGGTCAGGCTTGGGGGCGCACTCGTAGATTTGCACTCCGGTGGCCAAGGCTTCAAGGAAGATGGATTGATCAGAAGGAACGCGAAGCGGTAGGGGTACATTTTGCGGGGCAGCGACCGACCAACTTGCGCTGCCATTTGCTGTGAGGACGATGGCGCAAAAAGTGAATATATGTATACAGGGCGATTTCATCTTTCACCTTTCAGTGAGAGTTGGCATGAACGAAATATGACGCTGATGTAAGTTCTGACGCATATAACGATATGCATAATTCGCACTGTCGAAGGTTTTCTTTCAGCTGTCGTGGGTTCTGTATCGCATCAAAATAGTCACTCTATCCTTATAAATCAAATCGGATTTTCTCGTATCCCGGATGGCCGCTGCCAAAACGTCGGGGGCGGGCAGAAGGGCGGCATCTGGAAATTAAAGAAGAAAAATTGGAGGTATTTACAGTAGCGCTGCCTGCCCATAAAGCGTTCGGAACATCTTGTGCCTGATCGCCAAATTCTTATTGTGTTATAAACGTAGAGTTTCTTCTTTTTCTGCAGTGCTATCATTTGAAATATTACACATTGAGAATAAAGGAGCATCCCATGGACTTAACCCATATCGCACCAGAGGAAGCCCTTTTAAAGATTAAAGAAGGCGCTTTGCTCATTCACACTCTTCCAGCGGAGCATTTCGGGAAAATACATCTTCCCGGAGCCACTAATGTTTGTGTCTATCAGAACACTTTCCTTGATGATATGAAAGCTAGCGGAGCAGACAAGAGCAGAGTTATTATCCTTTATGGTTCCAGCCGTTACTCATTGGATGCAGTCAAGGCGGCGGAAAAACTGCACAGGGACGGTTACCGTCAGATCTTTGTTTTGGAAGGGGGAATCGTTGACTGGCAAGAAGCAGGATTTCCGGTTGAAGGCGATACTGCAGTCAGCGATATCAGTCCGGGGACACAACTGCCATCGCTTGACGGTTATTATCAGTTGGATACCGGAATCAGTAGAGTCGGATGGTCTGGCCGTAACCAGAATAGCAAGCACTTCGGTACCCTTTTACTAAAAAACGGTCATCTTATTGTGCGGGGACGGTCACTTACCGGAGAACTCGTGGTGGATATGGATACCATGGAGAATATTAATCTGACTGGTGATGAACTTCAACCGGTTCTTATTGCTCACCTGAAATCGGATGACTTCTTTTTCACCAGACTATTTCCAACAACGACCTTTGTTATTGATCAAGGAGAGATTGCTGACATACCTTATATGACATGCGCAAACAGCACTCTCAAAGGTTCACTCAACTTAAGAGGTATAACAAAAGATCTTGATTTCCCGGCTACCATTACACCACGGGAGGATGGTATCCTAGGGTTGGAAGCCCATTTTGATCTCGATCGCACCCACTGGAATATTATTTACGGTTCCAGCCGTTTCTTTGAGCATCTGGGGATGCATGCGGTCTTTGACCAGATTAGCATTGAACTGCGCCTCATTCTGAAACGGAGCGATATTAAAGCGGATTCGGCAACCCGCAATAGGCCGAAAGGTCAAAATTAGATGCCAAGAAGGGCCATTTTTTGACGTTGATTACATATTTCCTATTCTCTTCGCAGGGAATAAATTTCAAAGTTGAATAAATATCATCGAATGACCAGGGTTTAAAAACTTTGCATGTTGTTAAGGCCTGTTTTTAGAACTGCCGGAAAAAGCGGCTTCTAATCTCCATCACTTTCAACTATAGGGTTCCTTGAATAATTACCGCAATATTTTACCAAAAATAGGATAAATTATATTGTTAAAATAGCAAGTTATGCTAATATATCGAGAACAAGTCAGGCAAAAACCTCATTCCCGGAAACATACGATGAAACAGCTTGGATTTCTCGATTTTGATATACGTCTTCACCGCATCGATATGGCC
>JARLHW010000321.1 GCA_031292075.1 Desulfosporosinus sp. | reverse complement strand
TTTCCGTCATGGAGGGCATTCGGGCTGCATTCGAGGGCAATTATATCCTCCCCCCCTGCTTATAGATGAAACCCTATTACAGCTTGGGGTGCTTTGCACCTCTTTTTTGTGTTAACTATTTTGTGTATCTGAATAGTTACCTCTGTTAAATTAATTCCTTCCTTATCGGACAGAACCATGACCTCTCTCATTGCTGCAATCATGGTATCTCTCGCCGCACCTTTTTTTTGAATTTCACCATAGTTGCTCTCATAGACCGCAACGGTTTGGTTCACACCAACATTGAGCATAAATTTGCCCCAGATCCGCTTCTTCATATCAGTAACTGCTTCATGAGGTAAGGCCATGCTTTCAAAAAATTGAGCAACCCGTTTTACTCGTTGCGAGATAATCCCTGCTTCCCGTTCTCCAAAGACAAGCATCCCTAAATGATTGTAGGTTAATCGATTCTCAACTTTAACTGCGTCCATTCCCTGTGCTGTACAAAAGAGAATTTTCTCCATCCCATAAGTCTGTCCGATTATCGTTTCGCTCGTGATTCCATTCAATGCGGATAAAATGATAGTATGTTCCCCTACCTGATTCTTGACAGCTTGGATCGCCTCGTTCAGTCCATTGTACTTTACTGCGAAAATAAGTAGATCGGCTGGTTCCCCTATATCTTCAGGTATCCAATAATTGAACTCGCAACGCTCACCATTACAATACACAAAATCACTTTGATACCTTCGAACTCTATCTTGGTCAGCAATAATCCTTAAATCTCCTTGGGGCATTCTCTTGCTCAAATGATGGCCCAACAAAATTCCTAAGGCCCCTAAGCCAATAATGGATACCTTTTTTATCGCCATAGTACTTCAAACCTTTCTATAATTCTATATTAAATCCAGGTCAAAATGAGTTTAATGATATCCTACTTTTCGCCGAATCTTCCTCTTTACCTTCAGAGCTTGGCAAATATATCGCCGTCATAAGCGCTAACTCAGTAGCGGTTACGCCGTATCTCGATCATTGTGAACATGGATACTATTTCAGACCTCGCCTTTGACATTATAGTGTTACTAATGCTATAGTGTTATTAACATATATGTGTTAATAACGATCGAGGTGATTTTTATGAGTAGATTAAATTATGGACGTCATTTGCCGGCATTTATATTATTATTTTTAACCAAAGAGAGTACACATGGTTCTATGTTACTTAATAAGATGAATGAGTCCATGCCCTATATAAAAGCAGATGGACCTGCTATTTACCGCGCCCTTTATGAATTGGAAAAATCAGAGGCTGTTGAAGCTTGCTGGGATACGGAAAATCCGGGAGCTGCCAGAAAATGTTATACCATAACCGAAAAAGGACGTGAGCTGCTTAAAGAATTTAAAATTGATATTGAGGAAAGAAAAAGAAATTTAGAATACTTCTTATCCGAATTTGATAGATTAGATTTTACAGAATAGGTGGTGGTGCGAAATGATATCTGCTGTTTTATATTCAGTTGCCGGAATTTTATTATTAGTTTCATTTATTAAAGACAAGAGCAAAACTAAAAAAAGCATCATAGTTGCGTGGAGGTCATTTGAGAAATTGCTTCCAACTGTGCTGGCGATGATGCTTTTTATTGGAATCACCTTATCTGTTCTTAAACCAAGTTTAATCACAGCCCTGATTGGATCAGAGTCTGGTGTTTTAGGTGCAATTATAGCCTTAATAATAGGATCTATTGTAACAATTCCAAGTTTCGTGGCATTTCCTCTAGGAGGAGCTTTGATCAAAGCCGGGGCTGGTTATATGCAGGTTGCTGCCTTAGTTTCAACAATTATGGCCGTTGGTTTTGTTACTCTTCCTGTAGAGATAAAATATTTTAATAAGAATATCGCTGTAAAACGAATTGTTTTATCATTTATGATTTGTGTAGTATTTACTGCTGTAATAGGGATGGTGATGTAGCGTGAAACTATTGAAGGTCTATAAATGGGCACTATTATTTTTTTTAGTACAAATAGCCATCTTTTTTACAAATAACACTCTTGGCAAAAATGCATTTGATATTACACTATCAAATTTAGAGGAAATGATTTTATTGATTCCTCCAATCTTTATTATTATGGGCTTGATGGATAGTTGGGTTCCAAAGGAAACCTTGATCAAATATATGGGCCATGGTTCAGGGGCAACTGGACTTCTCATAGCTTTTGTACTTGGAACTGTAGCGGCAGGACCATTATATGTAGCTTTTCCAATGGGGATTCTTCTCCTGAAAAAAGGAGCGAAGTTGTCCAATGTAATATTTTTTCTAGGCGTATGGTCAAGCACAAAACTTCCTGTCGTGTTATTTGAAGTAGCTTCATTAGGAGTAAATTTCACATTGATTCATATAGCAATCACTATACCTCTATATATTCTCATAGCATTTTATATTGAAAAATCAGTCTCTAAAGAAGCCATATCATTAATTGTTGCTAATGCAGATTAAGTGAAAATAGAAATAGGACCATCCTCTTAGCAAATATCACACCGCAAAATGCTGCTGCTCTTATCTAAAAACGCCAAGAACCACGTATTCAAAAGTTCTTGGCTTCAGTTCTCATTCTTACCTATCCGATTTTATTTACCGACCACTTATTCGACAGCTGGAGGTGTCGACAAATCAATCAATGCAACCAAAGCGGCCCACAAACCTCCTATAGCGGCCCAAAAAGCTGCTAGAGCAGACCATAAATTTCCCAGAGCAACCCACAAAGTCCCTAAACTAAAAGCCATTGTGATGTGATACCCCCTATTTCAAGATATACAAGGCTTGTATGTAATATCGTATGTGGCTGTCCCCAAAGATGTGTACGAACAAGTGGGAAGCAACGTCGTGCCGTAAAGAATTACGGCAACCAGCACTAAGGGTTGAACAGCATAGAAATATAGTCCCTAGTTGCAGAAGAACGTGAAGTCCTGTGGTTGATTGAAGAATTTGCTCTATGCTACAGATGAGTTATTTGCCAATTAATAGATTTTCCACATTATAGATAATCTCACAATCACACTCCCCGCCATTTTTCTTAAACACCTCGAATATTTCGTTTATTTTTCCTCGACTGAACTGCATCTGTGTAAGAATTTGGTGACTAAAGCGCAAGGTATGGTCACATTCGAAGCCTGAGAGTTTCTCATTCAGCTTGTAAAAAAACATTCTATGAAACAGTAGGCTCAATAAATCGAAGTCCCTGTTTGAACTTGCCTTCTCATAATTAAAAAGAGAATCATACTCAAGATTTGTCGTTTGTAATCCAGAGACAAGGCGACGAGTAACTTCTTCTTTTACTAATTTTTTGTCTTTTAAAACCTCGTTTTCAGGGGTTAGTTGCTCTCGAAGTTCTCTTCTTCTTTCTTTATTAGCCGTTCTTTTAGCATTACCCAGTGACATATACCTGACCCCCTATTTTTAATCCGGTTAAATTTTTTGTTTTATCTTTACCAAACCTATGAATAAAGAGACAACAACCCGTTTCAATCGAGCATACCCTTCCGGAGTATCCTAGAGTTTCTTAGTGAACTGGGTGAACTCCTTGGCACTGCCTAGCAAACCTTTGTTCAAAAAATCAAATAAGGACCATAAATCAGTCAGACGATTTCCGATTGGTGTACCCGTCATAGCCCGCTTATAGGAGGCCTTTAATTGTTTCACACCCTTCGTTTGCTTGGTGCCTGGATTTTTAATAGCTAAGACAAGACCTTCGGCTTCCTAGCGAAGCATCCACTATGGTCCATCTCAAGTGGTTCACATCGAGGATTTCGATAAAGGAAAATATATTTTAGGGAAATATGATTGATGGGTTTCCTGCGATACGGTGTTGCGACAGCTCTTTTTCTTTTGGTCGTTTGGCGATCAGTCAATAGGCTTTGAGAATGATAAAACTAAACCGTTTGATTTTACTTGGATTCATCGGAAGATAACTTTAAACTTTATGGAATTATTAATGACAAACGGGTTAATATACCAGTGATAAGTTGCACCATAAACCGAACCGCTATTCATAGCAGCCGCTAAAGCTTCTATATCATAACATACTCAATTCTCAACGTTTGGGGTTTAAGTAAATTTTAAGAGCGGCCCTCCAAGATCAATAGAGCCAGTAGTGTTGTTGACTAGGAGATGGCGACTAAAGTTTCGGTTATTATGAATCAACGGTAGCCAAGTTAAATATAACCTGATATACTCAATTTGGGCAGTATCATTAGAACTGCAC
The DNA here is from genome assembly GCA_031292075.1 of Desulfosporosinus sp. Taxonomy (GTDB): domain Bacteria; phylum Bacillota; class Desulfitobacteriia; order Desulfitobacteriales; family Desulfitobacteriaceae; genus Desulfosporosinus. Next base: position 7,963 of record JARLHW010000321.1, on the reverse strand, counting down.
CTTTTATGGAATGTAAACAATTTCAAATGGTTCTGCCTAGACCTGTAAAAGGCCAGGACAGAGGGATGCAACTGTTATATTGAGAAAGTTCCTTCTGGCTGAAGGAACTTTTTTTATGTTAACATTGTTTTCTACCTCTCCTGAAAAAAAAGGAGGAGAAATTATGAAATCAACAAAAGACTTCCTGGAAATGAAAAATCAAGGAAAAAAGATTGTTATGTTAACTGCCTACGATTATCCATCGGCCAAGCAAGCCGAGCAAGCTGAAGTGGACATGATTCTTGTTGGTGATTCACTTGGTAATGTTGTACTGGGCTATGATTCAACGGTTTATGTGACAATGGAGGATATGATTCATCACGCTAAGGCGGTAAAACGTGGGGCTTGTAACACTTTTATAGTCGTTGATATGCCATTTATGAGTTATCATCTATCTATCAGAGATACACTCTTAAACGGAGCAAGGCTTATTCAGGAAACTGGTGCTCATGCTGTAAAAGTGGAAGGGGCCGATGGAGTTCTCTCCCATATTGAAGCACTTGTAAAAGCTGGTATCCCAGTAGTATCTCATCTAGGGTTGACTCCACAATCAGCGGGAGTCCTTGGCGGATACAAAGTTCAGGGACAAGATGCTGAAGCTGCTAGGAAAATGTTAGAGGATGCCAAACGATGTCAGGAAGCAGGAGCGTTTACAGTTGTTATTGAATGTGTTCCCAAACAACTTGCTAGGGAAATTTCAGAGCAATTGTTGATTCCTACGATTGGAATTGGTGCAGGTGTTCATACTGATGGACAAGTGCTTGTATACCATGACGTTCTCACATACGGAGTAGAACGCGTCTCGAAATTCGTTAAAACATATGCAAATGTGAATGGACAAATTATTGACGGCTTACAGTCATTTGTAAAGGAAGTACAAAATGAACTTTTCCCTGATGACGCGCACAGTTTTACCATGAAAGAAGAAGAATTAAAGACTCTTTACGGAGGTAGGGAATAAACGCTCTTACTAAAAGTGTTTATTGTCCATTATTAAAACTTTCCTGACATAGAGATACCCTTGTGAAGTCATGGTTACTTCTCAAGGGTATCTTTTCATTTCCATCCAGTTGTGTCTCCCGCGCTTTGGCGATTTAGCGACCAACAAATAGAAGATCAATACCTGTATTATTATTTACTTCTTAGCTATTTAGCTATATACTTAAATCATATTCAGGAAAAGTTTTATTGGCAGGTGAAATCAAATGAATGAGGGCATCTTTAAGGCCATGTCCGACTCAACGCGCAGAAAGATCATCGAACTATTGAAGGAAGGACCAAAAACGGCTGGTGACATTGCAAACCAATTTCCGTATGCTCAGCCGACAATTAGTCGTCATTTGAATGTACTCAAAAATGCAAATTTGATTATCGATCATAAGGAAGGAAACTTTATTATTTACAGACTTAACACAACGATTTTGCAAGAATGGCTTGGGTGGCTTCTTGAACACTTTGGAGGTGGAAATAGTGATGAAAACGAATAAAGCAATGCCTTGGTGGGGTTGGCTTACATGGGTTTTAGCAATAATACTTGGACTTATAGCTTACACTCATCTCCCTGCACAGGTTATTGGCAATGCGAACCGAATGACTCCGCGTTTATTAATTGTTTTGTATGAACCAGCAATCATGCTCTTCATCATTCTCTTATGGCACGTGCTGTGGAGAATTGACCCAAAGAAAAAGAACTACGAAACCTTTTGGCCGACCTATCGATATATCGGCGGCGTCATTGTCGTATGTATTAGCTTGGTGTATCTGACTGTGATCGGTCATGCCTTAAATATCGCATCACTGCGATTAGTTCCAACTGTAATTGGCATTATGTTTATGCTGATAGCAAATATGTTACCTCGTGTTCAACCAAATTGGTGGATTGGATTCCGCACTCCATGGACTTTATCGAGTACGGAAAGCTGGACTCGTACGCATCGATTAGGCGGACAACTGGGTATTCCAACGGGGATTCTCATAATAATTTTAAGTTGGGTTTTGCCAACAAACTCAATGATGAGGTTGGCTATTCTCGTACCGATACTCCTATGGGTGCTCATTACAGTTGTGGCTTCGTATTTTTACGCTAAAATAGAGTAATTATTCTAACCGAGGGCACGGTCTTCTTCCATGAGTTATCAGGTTTCAAACTCGCCGCGAGGTTTACTCGACCATATGTTAAGGCACACCATTGTAAAAGATGTTGTGCAAGGGGTTCCCTACAAATGTAACGATCCCCACTGCGGGCAGAACTAGGAGGGAATAACTAAATGACCAAAAAAGCGTATGATTATCTATTAACGATCAGCGGTGTGATTTGCTGTTATGCCATGATTAAATCGTTCTTCTTTATCCAAACACGACCTGTTAGAACTGACGTGATTCAAGGCATTTTCGTCGGTTTCGGGCTGGCGCTTGCCACGGCCAAAATTACCGCAAAGCTGAAGTCCACAAAGGTCAACGGCTGGAGCACTCTGTTTAGATTGAGCGTACCTGCAACGCTGACGGACGTTTCCTATGTACCTACCTATTCTCACTCTTACCAAAGCAACGGCAAACTCCTATATAGGGTTGTGCCTGTACCAGATGCAATCCAAAAAATCAAGGACGGCACTGAACCGTTTCTGACTGCTCAAGACCTGCCAACCTTAGAACAGGTTTTCGATCAGACGAGCAAAATGTTGGGTACAGGTTTTAGGTGCACCAGTTTGAGTGACCATTTCCCTCTACCGATTAAAAGAGCTCTGTGAGGCAGTTGATGTTCCTACCGGGATACCAAACCCATCCCTGGCAGACGAAAAAACCATCTGGGTGAACGGTTATGTCGGCGGCCATAACAACTCCCAGGACTTGCCCCCATCAGCAGTATGAATTATCACCGATTTATTGGCCGGGTTCCTGTGAAGGCTCACAGTTTCTTGGAGAGGTTGCTTTGGTCCCCTATGATTCTCCCATCTCGAATTCCGATATCTTGTTTTACAACACACTCTTTGATGAAAATGCTCTTGTCATTTAGCCATAGGAAAGGCTTATCCGGTATGTATGAAAAATAGCGAGCAGATATCCCCAGACGATTTCCCGAGGCTGGGGATCAACGAATCTCTAGTGCATGTAGACTTTATGATCGGAACAAGCGACCTGGAAATCACAGGAGTGACTTCCAGCGGTCAGGAAATTCCGATCTTTAAAAACGGTAATTTCGCGTTTTAAGCTTCTGTCAAGTTTTATTGGAACTGCTTTCGCTTAGTACGCGTCCTTTCAAGTATTGTTTGCTAATTGCAGTTCCCGGGTCTACTTTAGAGCTATTAAACGCAGTCGTTGAGGCCGTCTTAGCCACATAGGTCACATCACCCTCCATTAGCGTGAAGGACACTGTGCCATCGTCACCTGTTGCCACATTCGTAGTAGTTGTTACAAGAATTTCACCGGGCAAAAATGACTCGGTTTATGCAAAACTCGCCAGTCAAGTAAGAACTAAAAGGTTTAAAATAAATAAAGCAGGAGAAACATTATGAAATGCTCCTCCTGCTTTATTTAGGATTGAAGTTGACTTGAGATCTTCTAGTTCGCAAAGTTCTCGCAATGAACGACGGAAACTAACGCATCATAAATGTACCGCAATCAGTGGCTTCATGTGATGTAGCATGAGTCTGGTGTTTAGTTACTTGAATACTTGGTGCAGTACAAATTTTCGATTGTTCATTGTACTTACATTCATTGACATTGCATTTTACTTCAGGACTTTGCATATCTTTCACCTCCCCAGTCAAAATAACGTACTGGTCTAGATTAACCCAATCACATTTTTTCATACAAGGATAATCCAGTATAAAGTATAATTGTTCATATCTATAAGACACAATTTGTTTACTTTTCATTTTCCTTTTTAATCAGTTCCTCCATCTGCTGTTTTGCTTCTGGAGACAAGGCATCCATCAGATAATTTCGTTTCTGTATTTCCTGATATTCCTGCTTTATTCTTTCATTAGCCCCTTCGATCTCAACCTTCAGTTCTCTGGCGGATAATAGGGCACATCCTGCCCCCCTGATAATGATCTGCTGTAAACCATCTGACGTTGCAACTACTATATTATATTTTTTCTGATTATCATGGGCAAATTTTTCAATATATTGGTCCGCTGTTTGTGCCTCCCGGGTATAGACCATATGGATATTATGATAGTCGATTACTTCTTCAAGATGCCCCTGAACAAGGTAAGCATCAAACACAACGATAATCTGACATTCTCGAATCCCTTGATAATTACTTAAAGCATCAAGCAATTTCATCCTGGCACCATCCATATTGTCATCCGCAAGCTCCCTCAGCTCAGGCCAGGCATAGATTATATTATAGCCATCCACAAGGAGATACTCCTCTACGGGTTCCTTCTGTCTGCCGACATGGGTAGCCGGTTCATAATAACTTTCGTGCGCTGTTTTGCGTCTTTTCCAGGCAGACTTCTTCCCTTGGTTCGCATAGAAGGTGTTATTGATAATTTGGTCAATCTCCTCTAAACTGATCCATCTCTCTTCTGTGAAGGAGACCTGGTTTGGGGCTGTGTTTCCCGCTAAATCGTCCTTTTTCTGGAGATAGCTTTCAACATGCATGTAGTCCTTGACTGCATTCCAGTCCACCAAAAAGCCGGCACCATGGGCACAAAATATTGAACCAGTCGGGTTTTCCAGGTCTCTTTCCGAATCATATCCGCTACTTTCTATTACCTCTTCCACATTATGGCAAGGTTCGTACCCTTTCAGGCTGCAAAACAATCTGCCAAGACCTTTGGTATAAGCAACTACCTCTTGCTGATAATTCCTCATGGTAATAACTGGGGAACTTCCCACAAGAACCACCATCTCGTCATTTCTCTGTGATATTTCGCAGGAACCATGCATTTTCTCAATATCATTCATAGCTCTTCCTACCATTTTCACAGGCAGTTCCAGCTGAAAGGCATAAAACGGCTCCAACAATATGGACTTAGACTCCTTTAAGCCCTGGCGCACTGCTCGGTAGGTAGCCTCTCTAAAGTCACCGCCTTCTGTATGCTTATTGTGGGCTCTACCTGAGACTAAAGTGATTTTCATATCGGTAATCACTGACCCGGTTAGAACTCCTTTGTGAGCTTTCTCTTCCAGATGGGTTAAAATAAGTCTTTGCCAGCTTTTACTTAAGCTATCCTCACTGCATTCTACCCCAAACTGCAGACCACTTCCCGGCTCACCCGGAGTGAGTAACAGGTGGACCTCTGCATAATGCCGCAATGGTTCAAAGTGCCCTACCCCTTCTACTACATTGGTAATGGTTTCTTTATAGACAATCCTTCCAGTATCGATGGCCACCGGGACGCCAAAACGGCTTTGGATAAGGCTCTGCAAAATTTCAATCTGCACTTCTCCCATGATCTGTACCTGAATTTCCTGTAACTGCTCATTCCAGACAATATGAAGTTCCGGTTCCTCTTCTTCAATTTGACGCAGCTTGGGAATCATCACTCTTGGGTCACAGCCTTCCGGAAGTATAATCTGGTAGAACAGTACAGGTTCCAAGACCGGTGTCTTTGAAGCTTCCTCTATCCCTAAGCCTTCTCCCGGTCTGGTTTGGCTGAGCCCTGTTACGGCGAATACAGAACCTGCCTCTATCTCATTCACTGCCTCGAATTTCTGTCCGGAATAGATACGAATTTGATTAACTTTCTCTTCCCAGATCTTATTCGTTAAGACATCTTTCACCTTAAGTTTTCCACCTGTCAGCTTCATGTGGGTAAGACGGTTTCCCTGCTCATCTCTTGTTATTTTGAATAGTTTAGCCCCGAATTCATCGGGATAGTAAGGTATCAAGGCATACTTCACAAGGCCCTGCATAAATTGCTCAACGCCCTTTAATTTTAAAGCCGAACCGAAAAAGCAGGGAAATACTTTGCGCTCCTTGACAGCTTTTTGAATCTGCGCGGTTTCAACCTGTCCTGTTTCCAAATAGGCTTCCAGCATTATTTCCTCACACATGGCCAATTGGTCGTAAAAGGCGTCTGTCTTAACTGGTTCAAATTCAAGGCATCCATCATCCAGCTGCTTTTTCATTGCTTTCATTAATTTGTCTTTATCCGTCCCATTCTGATCCATCTTATTGACGAATAAAAAGACAGGTATCTGATACATGTGAAGCAGTCGCCATAATGTTTTGGTATGCCCCTGCACCCCATCCGCGCCGCTGATCACTAAAATGGCATAATCCAGCACCTGAAGTGTTCTCTCCATTTCAGCAGAAAAATCGACATGCCCTGGGGTATCTAGTAAGGTAATCTGAGTCTCACCTATTTCAAATATGGCCTGCTTGGAAAAAATTGTGATTCCTCTTGCCCTTTCTAGCTCATAAGTATCTAAATATGCATCCTTATTGTCTACTCTTCCCAACTTTCCAATTTTACCGCTCAGATAAAGTATACTCTCTGATAATGTCGTCTTGCCCGCATCCACATGGGCTAATATTCCAATGACTAATTTTTTCATAATCTATTTCAAATCCTTCATTATGTTTCAGCGAATTCCAAAAAACGAAAAAGAAGCCATTGAGATGGTCCGGAATGCCAATGTCTATCCAAACACAAATTTCATACCCCTTTCTCACTTTGTTACGAAGGCATTGTGCCTAGTACTTCCAATTACTATACCATCCAATAACCAATAACCTTTATATAACTACAAGTTCTCTATATATATCCGATCATCCTGCTATAGGGTTACCGATAAGCGTCTTTTCTTGACGAAGTACTTTTTAGATTTTGGAGCCTGAGGACGTTATGCTCTTCTACCTACCGAAAAGATACGTAGTCTTTTCTGCCAGATAAACTGAGAGAGAACCTACATCAATTTAATGTAGGTTCTCTCTCAGTTTTTACCATCAATTTTCAGACGTTAACAACCTGCGTAACACTAAGTATTAAATAAAGATTTAGCTTATTGTTTTGAGTTTTTATACACAACAGGGTTGATGTTGTAATTTATGCTGATTATCTTTGGCAAGTAGTCCGCCACGATGTACCGCAACAATTCAAAATGCCATGCAATAATGAAAGCGACCTCACTGGTCGCTTTCACGGTATATTTACCCTAATATGTCATGTTGTTTGGTGCCTCGCAAAATAGACAAACCGGTTGGTGTATGGATAAGTACTTAATCTAAATTTACAATCCAATTTCTGCCGCCACTGTACGCATACCAAGTATGCATTTGTTAATACCATCGTCAAGCTCCATATTAATATTTTTACAGCCTTGGAGAATAACCTCTCGATTCACGCCAGCCGCAAAACTTTTATCTTTGAACTTCTTTTTTACACTCTTGACTTCGATATCCATTACTGATTTTGATGGACGCATTAAAGCGGCTGCACCAATAAGCCCTGTCAACTCATCTATCGCAAAAAGTACCTTTTCCATGTACAGTGTTGGTTCCGCATCGACTACTAAGCCGTGTCCATGACTAATAACTGCATGTATGAATGGATTGTCATAACCTGCCGCTTGCAATAGCTCAGGCGCTTTTTTGCAGTGTTCATCTGGATACATTTCATAATCTACATCATGCAGAAGACCAACCGCACCCCAATAGTCTACATCTTCTCCAGCTTCGGCAGCAAAAAAGCGCATTACCGCTTCAACTGCAAGACCGTGGCGAATAAGAGCTTCATTCTTATTGTATTGTTTCAATACTGACATTGCTTTTTCTCTCATAATTTTAAAAAACCTTCTTACTTTTAATAATTTGTTCTAAGGCATTAACAAAAAAATAAGAAGTCAATTTCAAGCTCATTAAAAAGAGACGTATCCCTTGAAATATGTTTTAATTGTTAATTACTACAAAAACAAAAAAACATAACAAAGGATACAGAAATATGATACGTGGTATTTTCGGGAAATGCAA
>JARLHW010000044.1 GCA_031292075.1 Desulfosporosinus sp. | reverse complement strand
TCGACAAGGGTGATACTCTTTCATTTTCAAAACAAGTTCATACAATTCGTGAAATTGATGGAATTAAGGTTTATCTGGACGATTTCACTGATTGGGTTAAGCCATATCAACTAATGAAAATTGACAAGGTTCAGCACTATCCTGAACCGATTCCAGCAGAACCCGAGCAGGAACATCTCAGGATTCAAAAACAAAGAAAATTAACAAGAGATTTAACAAAGGAAGGCATTCAGGAAAATCAAGTCGCATTGAGACGCTCTGCAAGAGAACGCAAACCTGAGTCACAATTGGAAAGTACGAAGTATGGTAGGATCAAATATTAATTGATGTCGGAGACTTCCTAACAGGTTGGATTCATAATATGTTCAATTTATTTTTCAAGTTGTTCGCAATCACGTATTCGTTATACGCCTGTCCAGCCTCCAATTCACTTTCAAATGAGCCTAAATTGACTCTCTTACCATCGACTGATAAATAGGCTTTCCATTTGTTCCAGATTGGCATCACACCATAATAAATTGATTTTGCGTTCTTTTTCTTGGGTCTATTCAACATATTGGAATTATTATTTGCCCATTCCAGATTACAGGCTCGATTATCATGTCGAATCCTGTTTTTATGATCCACGAGGGGCAAATTCCAAGGATTCTCATGGAAAGCCATCGCCACTAAACGATGTACCAAAGAAGTTGGCAAACCAACACCTGAAACTTCGACATAGCCACCACTATTTTGTTTACTCTCCAAGAGTGTCTCCGTCAGATCATTCCTAATACTACCCAGACTACTGGCAGAGAAGTGTGTATCCTTACACGATAGGGTATCTGGAATGATTTTCCACTCAATTGGTTTCAATTGAATCACAACAGATTTCATTTATATAGTCTTCATATTCATATTCAAGCCAAAATATGGAATCAATTTTTCCATAATCAGTTTCAAAACTTTTTCTCAGCGAACCTCATAAATAATCATAAAATTAGACTTTTTTATGATTTTAGGTCTGATTCTCCGACCTTTTCCTATCTTTCCATCCAAATCTCAGCGAATCTCAGCGATTCTCCGTGCGCTCAGCGATTCTCAACCCCAAAGATTTCCTCAGCGAAATTCTCTTGGGAAACGATACTTTTTTTTAAGCGTGAACCGCCGATCGGCTAGCTTCAAAGCACCGCTAATGAGTCACCAGGGCCCAGTCAGCCGAGCGGTAAAATAGCGCAGCCGTGCCGACCACCGGCCAGCCCAGTCAGCCCCCAATCCAGTG
>JARLHW010000043.1 GCA_031292075.1 Desulfosporosinus sp. | reverse complement strand
TTCTGTGGTTCAAGACGGATGCGCGCCCCGTTTGCCCCGCCGCGTTTATCGGAGCCGCGGAAGGTAGACGCCGATGCCCAGGCTACCCCGACAAGCTGGGAGACGGACAGGCCGGAAGCCACAATTTTACCCTTGAGATCAGTGATATCTTGGTCGTCAATCAATACATAATCAACTGCTGGCACTGGGTCCTGCCAGATCAAATCTTCTGCAGGAACCTCAGGACCAAGATAGCGTGAACGTGGCCCCATATCGCGGTGGGTCAGCTTGAACCAGCCGCGGGCGAAGGCGTCTGCGAATTCCGCAGGGTTTTGCTGGTAGTGTCGCGCGATCGGTTCGTAGATCGGGTCGAAGCGAAGCGAGAGGTCCGCCGTGGTCATCATCGGACGGCGCTTCTGCGACGGGTCGTGGGCGTCAACCACCATGTCTTCTTCGGCTACGTCCTTGGCGAGCCACTGATTTGCGCCGGCCGGGCTCTTGACCAGCTCCCACTCGTATTTGAATAGCGTGTTCAGATAGCCCATGTCCCATTTGGTCGGGTTCGGCTTCCAGGCCCCTTCGATGCCGCTGCCGATGGTATCGCCGCCTTTGCCACTGCCGAAGCTGCTCTTCCAGCCGAGGCCCTGTTCCTCGATGCCGGCAGCCTCAGGTTCAGGACCGACATGCGCCGGATCGCCCGCACCGTGACACTTGCCGAAAGTATGTCCGCCGGCGACGAGGGCGACAGTCTCTTCATCGTTCATGGCCATTCGGGCGAAGGTTTCCCGAACGTCACGGCCGGAGCCGACGGGATCCGGGTTGCCGTTCGGCCCTTCCGGGTTCACGTAGATCAGGCCCATCTGTACGGCGGCGAGGGGATTCTCGAGATCCCGGTCGCCGGAGTAGCGCTTGTCGCCAAGCCACTCAGCCTCAGAGCCCCAATAAATGTCATCTTTCGGCTCCCAGACGTCTGTGCGTCCGCCGGCAAAGCCGAAGGTTTTAAGTCCCATTGACTCGAGAGCGCAAGTGCCGGCGAGAATCATCAGGTCGGCCCAGGAAATTTTCCGGCCGTATTTCTGCTTGATCGGCCAGAGCAGACGGCGCGCCTTGTCGAGGTTCACGTTGTCGGGCCAGCTGTTGAGGGGCGCTAAGCGTTGGGTGCCGGATCCAGCGCCGCCGCGACCGTCATGTATGCGGTACGTGCCTGCGCTGTGCCAGGCCATCCGGATGAAGAGCGGCCCGTAGTGACCGTAATCGGCAGGCCACCAATCCTGCGAGTTGGCCATCAGTGCGTAGAGGTCCTTCTTCAGGGATTCCAAATCGAGCTTCTTGAATTCTTCGGCATAGTTAAACTCTGGAGCCATCGGATTACTCAAGTTTGAGTTCTGATGAAGAATCTTAAGGTTCAACTGGTTCGGCCACCAGTCCTTGTTAGAAGTGCCACCGCCTGTAGTGGGATTTTTCATGTTGCCTGTTACTGGGCATTTACCTTTTTCATCCATAATTTTCCCTCCCTTACAAGATAAATATAGGGTCAGTCATAAAACAACTTACCGAACGTTCTACTACTTCTTCTCTTTTTTGAAGCACATGAACCAGTCCAAGCAATAGGTGTCTTCTGCTGGGGTTTCCATTCTTTCTTTAGCTACGCCGCATGATCCTGCTGTTGGTACAATGCAGTCATCACCTGGACGCCAGTTGGCAGGCGTTGCGACACCATCGTTGTCAGCCTTCTGAAGTGCCAGTATGACGCGTTTTATTTCGTCGAAGTTTCTGCCAGTCGTAAGCGGATAATAAAGTATCAAGCGAATTACGCCCTTGGGATCGATTACAAATACTGCTCTGACAGCCTGAGTGTTAGATTGCCCAGGCTGAATCATACCGTATTTATTGGCGATATCCATTTTAATATCTTCAATTAATGGGAAGGTTACTTCGATGTTTTTCATTCCCTTGTATTCAAGCTCCTTAATTTTCCTAAGCCAAGCAATATGCGCATAAATGGAATCAACCGAAAGACCAATAAGCTCAGTGTTTAGGGCCTTGAATTCATCAACCATGCTGGCAAAGGTCATGAACTCAGTTGTACAAACTGGAGTAAAATCTGCTGGATGCGAAAACAAGATAACCCATTTACCGTTATAATCTTCCGGAAAATTGATGTCCCCTTGGGTCGTTTTTGCTTTAAAGGCTGGAGCTTTGTCTCCAATTAAAGGCATTCTGGTTACATTCATTTCTTCCATTTTTCTTCCTCCTCAGATTATATTTTTACATTAATTTGGAAATCGCATAATTGTCAGAGTAATCATTAATGATACTTATTCAAAATTAATTGTTTCACAAGATTAAAAGTCCCTAGACCATTATAATGGCATATCTGGTCCATTATCTTTATTTGTTGTTAAGTTGGAATTCTTTATACGTTAAATATCAGATGAACTGTAGAGGGGTACTGATATTAATTAGATGTCCAAAACTTTGATCATAAGAGGTATTTTAGAATTTGAATTAATTATTAACTTGTGATAGGTATAACATTATTGTATTTATACAGGAACAATTTGTCAATCTTAAGTTTAGATATTTCAGAGGAATACTATATGCTATTTTTTGCTCTAGTACTTCACGTGGTTAAAGCCGCCGAGGTAAAGTCTAACCAAAAACAATTTTTGCTTTGGCAATGAGGTGGGAATTGCCTGGGTTGTTTCATTTATTATATTTAACGGAGGCAGACTTATTGGATTGAGTTGATGAAAGAAATTTGACGATGGATTTAAAAGCCGAGAACTGACGAAAGAGTGATATCTGTAGAGCGAATTTTGGAAGAAGGTGTTAAGGTGATTAATAGGATTCTCGGGGGGATCATTGTTGGAGTGACTGTTTTAATTGTTGTACGGGCAATAATGCGTATGCGCAAAGGGGAAAGCGCCTGCTGTGGAAACTGCACCCAAAGCAAGTGTGAATGTTCTAAATAACATCTGGGACGATTGAAAATTATATCGAACAATTTTTCCAGTGTAAGGAGGGAAGCAATGAGTATCGTGCTTGTTGGGGGTCATGATAGGATGCATAGCGAATATATGGGGATATGCTCCAAGCGAGGGCATCATGTAAAGGTCTATACGCAGATGCCGGCTAATTTTGAAAAAGTGATCGGACTGCCCGATGGTATAGTTTTATTCACATCAACAGTCTCCCATCAAATGATTCACACAGCTGTAAAAGAAGCAAAAAGAAAGAAGATACCGGTCTTCAGATGCCATAACAGCAGTGGAGCTTCCTTGGAGGGACTGCTGCAGGAACTTGAAGCTAAAACTAGCTATGCAGCTATAGGCAAGTAGAGATCGGAAATCGGAATGGTTTACTTATTACTTAGGTTTTCTTTCGGAAATTGAAGTGATTTTAAAAAATCTTAGGACAAGCATTTTGGTAATAATTGTCCTCAGAATGTGCGGGACCAAACGTGAGAAAAGAACGAATTTTTACTTACTCTGGTTGGCCTGGGGTGCCTTGAGCCTGACGTTTATCTGTCGCATATTTTTCTTAGTCTAAGACGATTAACTCATTTGTGGCAAAAGCAATAAATCATGATATTTTGCATTGTTAAATGTTATTCCTCCTTAAAACACAAAAAGCTCCTACTGAGATGATTTCAGTAGGAGCTATTAGCATTAAGCACACTCCTATCTAGGTAGATACTCATAGTTTCTCTGTAAGTTAAGAGCAGCAGACTAAAATCAATAAATGTTTCCATGATTTGCCTGGCGTTATAAGGTCTCTTGCCGAGCCCCCTTGGCGTGCTTTTTGCGTTTTTGTTGTAAATATACATATACGCAAAACAGTACTGCCACAAAAAGAAGAACTATAATTAGCCTTGACAAGAACGATCGTTATTGCCAATCAAAAAGGGGGCGTGGCCAAGACAACCTCAGTTCCAAGATATGAGTCTTGTTCTATTCAGTTTTTTGTTGCCTCAATCTCAATGATATATTACTCAACACCATCAGGTATATAATCCCATAATATAAAAAGTAACCCAAAGGCGACCACTATTAACCCAATAATCATAAGAATGATTATTACTCGCCTTATACTCGTAACTTTATAAGAGTCTTGCCGCGATGCACGAACAATGCACCAGGCTATAAACCCCACTATAACCCCAAACACACCCTTGGGGTTTATGGTATACCTTCTTGGAGATGTCTCCATTTCCAGTATTATTAAGTCTTCGCGGAGTTTGGGGTCAATCTCAACTTCCAACCAAAACGTAGCCCAAAGCCACGCTACTATACACCCGCCAACTACGGCGGTAATTGCAGCATCGCCTAGATCTTTAATTCTGATGGCTGTCTTATAGCCGAACAAGCTCCGAAGGAAGTTCATAGTGGTAATAAAGATTTTGTAAAAAATATTCACTCACCTAACAGCTCCTTCTTTTTGAGATATCTTTGGTATGTCGCGAAAATATCGTCATACAGCTTCTCCTTTTCCTCATCACTTAACACTTTGTCACGCCCGATCTGAGCAAGAGTTTTTTGAAGAGACTCGTTACCCTGAACGGTTTCCCTCGTCAAAATCGGCATTTTTCCCCATCTGATAAATAAGTCATCTTCATCAACGCCATAATAGGAAGCTATGAGTCGGATGTAATGGTCGGATGGAAGCCGACCTTTTTCGACGTTTGAGATGTAGTTGGGACTCATACCTATATCTCTGGCCACTGTAGACAAGGAACGACTTCCACGTAAATCCTGCATGTAACAACCAGCTTCGAACCGCCGGAGTAACTTTTCTCGTTCTTCATCTCTATCTGTTACTTCGTCGGTTTTGTCATATTCCTCATCTTTCACTATAATCTACCTCCATTTACAGCATGTACTTGTATCATATTTGCAATTTCTACAGTATATTGATTCTTGTTACGAAACGAACTGACAAGTTCAAGAGTTCTTGAATCCAATAAAACATTGGTTCTTGAATTCAAGAAAACATTGGTATTAGTGTTCACCAGTGTTGGAGGTATTTATTCAAAAAGAGGAGGTATCAATTGAATTGAATAAAATCAAAATGGAATTATCGTTAAAGAAACATCAAAATTGACCAAATCGCAAGTGAAACTGGAATTCCGCTGTCGTCCGCGTACGCTATTATGAACGATGAATGTGAACCATCTGTATCTAAGGTCATAAAACTCGCCAGAGCTTTGAACGCAACTGTTTAAGAATTATTTGTCTGATAGGAGCAATAGTGTGAATTGAGAGTGCCAAAAACTTGGCCTAATGCAGACCTTACGCCAAATGCCAAGGTGATTCTCGATAAGCGTTACTTGAAAAAAGTCGATGGAGAGGTCGTTGAAACCCCAGAGGATATGTTCTATAGGGTAGCCACGGTGGTTGCCGAAGTAGATGAAATGCATGGGTACGGTGAAGATGACATTAGAAAGTTAACAATACAAAATGATTATCTATCTGGAGTTCATGCCAAATTCATCGACTTTGATGAACGCAGGGGAGAACTGTGGGCCAGTTAAGTGCCAGTTTTGTTTTACCGATTGGCGACTCCGTGGAAGAAATCTTGGACGCAATAAAAAATGCCGCCATCATTCATAGATCCAGCGGCGGTACAGGGTTTAGTTTCTCAAGGCTGCGTGTGTCCGAAAAATAGCTCAGTTCGTTCGACTGGCGGTGACGCATCTGTCAAACGGTGGAAACTATTTGTTTTTAATTTGTGAATATACAGAGGAGAGAAAAATAAAAGGACCCCCCATGGGTCCATATTTCTTTAACGGTTTACAAAGAGCCTTGGATATCTAGAATGCATTTGGCCCCCCTCCTCATGGTTCAACGCCATAAATACAAATCTAATTTTTAATGTGTTTAGTTCCATGATCCTATGCATACTCAGAGCGGGAGATGGTAGCGATTGAATATATCATCTGCAGTAATTGGAAGAAAAATGCCGTTGTATTTCGCTGATATGACTGAAACTATTATCGGAACGATTGATTCTAATAAGATCATAATGAATAAGTTTTTTCGCTACGATGAGGGCTTTAATTATTATGTAGCATTATTGCTCGAAGCAAAACTCGGTTGTGATTATTGCATTCTCGAATTGCGTAAAGACGGTTTAAAGCGAATTATTTTACGCAATGTGCCGCATTAGGTGAAAAAGAATCTAGGATGGTCGCCCTTGTGGGTAACCCTCTCCTAGATTCTATTTTTTAAATGGTTGTAGAAAGGTTGTACTAATAAAAAGGTCCCAAAAAGAAAAAGCCCCGAAAGGCTTGATATGACTGGTGCGGTCGAGAGGACTTGAACCTCCATGCCCTTGCGAGCACTAGAACCTGAATCTAGCGCGTCTGCCAGTTTCGCCACGACCGCGTAACAAAGGTTATTATATAAGGAGATCGAGAGTTTGTCAACAATAAAATTAGTTTATTGAAAGAGTAAGGTCGTGATGATACAATTAATGCAATATCGTAAGAGCTGAAGGCTCCTGCATTACATAATGTTAGGGGTTTTTTATATTGGTAAGAGAAAGTGGGAAACTTATGACTACAACAAAGGATTTCCCTGAGTGGGTACTTTGGTGCGTTATTTTGGTATGGGGGGCAAATTATGTTGTGGGAAAATGGGGGATGGCAGGTTTTGATCCCTTGTCCTTTACAGTTATTCGTTTTGTGGGGGCCACACCTCTACTATTTCTTTTACTTTATGCTTTGGAAAAAGACATTCGTATTGAGCTTAAGGATTGCCTGGAATTGGCGGTGCTCGGACTTGTCGGAGTTACTATTTACCAAACTTTGTTCATGGCAGCCGTAAAATATGCGACTGCTACAAATGCCTCTTTAATGCTCGCAGTTTCACCAGTCTTTAGCGCTATTTTTGCCTGGATAGCCGGACAAGAACGATTAAGTTCTAGGGGGCGACGGGGTAGTTTCGTTTCCTTGTTAGGCGTTGTTTTTGTCTTACTTTTTGGAACAAACAGATTGTCAGTAGGTTGGGATGTGCTGCGTGGAGATTTTATTGGTATTTTGGCTTCGGGCGTCTGGGGTTTATATCCGATCCTTGCAAAACGCATGCTGCGCAAATACTCTGCTCTTAAAACGATCACGTATTCTTCCTTATTTGGCATGATTTTTCTGCTTTTGGTCGGATTAAGAGGAGTGCAAGCGTTGTCCTGGTCAGAGATCCCCCTCTCCGCCTGGGGTTCGATGTTTTTTTCCATTGTGTTAGTGACTGCATTCGGGCTTGTGGTTTGGTATCATGCCATCAGTCGCGTAGGGGCGAATCATGTGATGGCTTATATGTACGCGATTCCGGCAGTTGCAGTGCTCACCGCAGCTATCATACTTAAGGAACAGGTTCATTTAATGCAATTAGTAGGGGCTGTGGTCATCTTTTGGGGTATAAGTATGATTAGGAAAGATAAAATCCTTGTTATGGCAAACAAAGAGCTTGCTGAGCTCTCGAATTAGACTCCACAACTTTGAAAATCAATCGAGGAGGTTCTTATGACGAAACGGATGATTGTTGGCCTGACCGGGGCAAGCGGCTCAACCTATGCCCTCACATTAGTTAATGTCCTGGCTGCAATGGATTGGCAGGTTGATTTAGTCATGTCGCCTACCGGTGAAAAAGTACTTGCCTATGAAACAGGGGTCGAACGGGCGGATTTTCCGAAGAACGTCCAGATCCATGAAAATACAAACCTGTTTTCGGCGTTGGCCAGCGGCTCTTATCGTACTTACGGAATGGTGGTCATTCCATGTTCGATGAACACGCTGGGGCTGATGGCCACCGGCACAGGGGATCACCTTTTAGCGCGAGCTGCCCAAGTCACGTTGAAAGAACGCCGCCCGTTGGTTGTCGTCCCGCGTGAGATGCCTTACAATATTATTCATTTAGAAAATATGCTGCGCTTGGCTCGAGCGGGTGCCACGATTATGCCTGCTTCACCTGGGTTTTATCATCAGCCGAAAGAAATTCAGGATTTAATTAATCATGTGGTCGGCAGAGTCTTGGATCAGTTTGGTATCGAACATACGCTTTTTCAGCGCTGGAGCGGACTGTGACGATATTCGATATTCGAGGATCGAGGTTCGAACTACGGATAAAGAACCACGGAGATAAAGAACCACGAATATCGAACCACGAATAGGGGGGGATATGGATGCTCATTTTGAAGACATTTTTGGTTATCTACGTGATCTGGAATGTTTACGTTTTTGTAGCAATGGGGAGAGATAAACGCCGGGCGAAACGGCACCTGTGGAGGATTCCGGAAGCTAGGTTGCTTTTCATGGGAGCAGCTTTGGGGGGGATTGGGCTTTATGCGGGAATGAAGTATTTTCATCATAAGACAACCCACTTGAAGTTTGTGATCGGTGCCCCAATCACGATTTTAGTAAACTTTTTGCTAATTAGCTTGGTATATTATATCGGGCGTTATCGCTTAAATCTCCTTTAGTATCGCTTAGTATCGTTTCAAAAAGTTCATGATGGGAAGAAGGGCTCTGAGGAGGTAACTCGAATGGTTGAACTTATGGCCGTGAAAGACTATGCTCAACAAATTGCTGAAGCGATTGCCACCGTTGTCAAAATTGATATAGAAATAGCCGATCATAATCTGATCCGTATTGCCGGAACCGGAAAATATCATAAAGGGGTCGGTCAATCTATGGATCGGCAGGGTTATGTTTATCGGGAAGTTTTGCGGACAGGGCATCAGTTTATCATCGAAACACCAGGGCAGCATCCACTTTGTGCTCCCTGTAAAGCGCGGGGGAGTTGCTCGGAGAAATATGAAGTTGTTTCCCCAATCAATGTCGATGGTAAAGCGCTGGGAGCGATCGGGCTTGTTTGTTTTACCGATGACCAAGCAAAACTTGTTGAAGAAAATCAACCCTCTTATCTGACGTTCTTAACGAAGATGGCGGAAACGATTGCCTTAAAACTGAAAGAACAAGAGTTCTTAGCGGGTCTCGTTTCCTCCAACCACTATCTGAATTCTATTATCGACTGTCTTGATGAGGGGCTGCTAACCGCCGATCTCAGCGGCAATATCCTCCACTTTAACCAGTCTGCTCAGCGTTTATTTAGTGTTAATTTGCAGACGCCGCGGAGTAATCTGACCTCACTGTTCTCAGCGCCAATCGTGACGGATATCCTTAATGTCGGTAATTATACCGATGAAGTCGTTGAACGTGAGGTACATATTGAAACTAAGAAAAATCGGGTTCAGATGGTCCTGCGGGCCTTGCCCATTGACGGTGATGACGGGGTCAGGAGTATTGCCGTGATCTTGCGGCCCTTTGATGAAATCAGTCAAATCGTCACTCGCCTTAGCCTGCAAAATGCTGGTTACACGATTCAGGATATTTTAGGTGAAAGTGAAGCCATGCGTAAAATTCGTGAACGGGCCAAAGTCGTTGCGGCCAGTAAGTCGACCCTTTTGATTCGAGGGGAAAGTGGGACAGGCAAAGAGATGTTGGCTCGGGCAATCCACAATCTCAGTCCTAGGCAACAGGGGATGTTTATGGCGATTAACTGTACGGCAATTCCTGAAGCTTTGCTCGAAAGTGAACTGTTTGGCTATGAAGATGGTGCGTTTACCGGGGCTCGTAAAGGCGGTAAAATCGGAAAAATCGAATTAGCCCACAAAGGGACACTTTTTCTCGATGAAATCGGAGATATGCCGTTAGCTTTACAGGCTAAGATTCTCAGAGTCTTGCAAGAGCGACAAGTGGAGCGGATTGGAGGAATAACTCCGACAGCGGTCGATGTCCGGGTCATCGCGGCCACGCATCGTAACCTAGAGGAAATGATGGCTAAGGGTAAATTTCGTGAGGATTTATATTATAGAATCAATGTAATTCCTATATATATCGAGCCTTTGCGAGAACGTAAAGAGGATTTGGCAGTTTTATGCAAGCAATTTATTCAGAGTTACAATCAGCAATTTACTAAAAATGTCCAATTTTTATCGGATGGTTTTCGCCAGAGGCTGCGCGACTATACGTGGCCGGGCAATGTTCGTGAACTACAGAACATTATTGAATATGCGATGAGCCTAGCTGAAGATTCAACGTTAACGGAGGAGCATTTATCCCCAAGGATGAAGCAGTCTAAAATCTCTGATGACCTGGACGGGTTCAACTTGGAAGAGCTCGAGCGGGGAACCATTCTTCGTTGTCTCCAAATGTCCGAAGATAGTGTTCGAGGGAAAGAACGGGCAGCGAAGGCCTTGGGAATCGGGATGGCAACTCTTTATCGAAAACTGGCACGTTATAACCTACAGTAGTCCTTGTTAAATCCTGTTTTCTGGGCATAATGCTCTGAGGATATATTTTTTGGACAACCGAGCTTATCAAATTGATAAACCATTATCTTATTGATAAAGGTTGTGATGAGATGATTGTGCGAAAGTAGGTGAACGCATTTATCATTTTGAGAGAGTGTTCTGGAGTGATTTGATCATAAGTCAGGAATGTAGGCGTTTGAAGCTGTTTTTTGACATTCTGGCAGGTTGGCATGGATTTTGCACAGTTATAAGGGATGATAATAGGGGTAATAAACGGAGGGGAATTTAGATGGCTTACAAAGTTGTGGGAAAAAGCGTTTGTAAAGTAGATGCTATTGCCAAGGTTACGGGTAAGGCCAGATATACAGACGATTATTTTGAAAGGGATATGCTAGTTGGGAAGATCCTCCACAGTCCTTATGCGCATGCGCTGATTAAAACGATTGATGTGAGTCTGGCGAAGGCCTTGCCCGGCGTCGAGGCTGTTTTAACGTATAAAGACCTACCGAAGATTAACTTTTCGACGTCCTTGCCGGGTGTTATTGAGGATGTTACTGAGAAGGAATTGGAAGCTGAACGGATCAAATTTGCTACGGCAGGACATCCTTATGCGCTGGATCCCGGCCATAGGGACGTGGAAGACCGTCATATCTTGGCGAAGAAAGCTCGTTTTGTGGGGGATGCTATAGCGGCCGTGGTGGCGACGGATGAACTGATCGCTGCCCAGGCGCTAAAATTGATTAAGGTTGAATACGAAGTGTTGGAAGCGTTAACGAGCACGGAGGCCGCGCTCCGAGAAGGTGCTCCGTTGATTCATGAAGGATGCGAACGAAATATCTTAGCGTCGGGTGGGTTTACCATCGGAGATGTTGAAGAAGCTTTTAATGAGGCGGATCATGTCTTTGAAGGGGAGTACGAAACGAGTATTGTGCAGCATTGTCATCTGGAAAATCAAACCGCTTACGCTTATCAAGATACGGATGGGCGAATCGTGATCGTCACCTCGACTCAGATTCCTCAGATTGTGCGGCGGGTTGTTGCGCAAGCGCTGGGGATTCCCTGGGGCAGGGTGCGCGTGATCAAGCCGTTTGTCGGAGGTGGGTTTGGCAACAAGCAAGATGTCTGTATTGACCCCTTAACGGCAGCGATGACCTTAGCGGTTGGCGGGAGGCCGGTAAAAATAGAACTCTCGCGGGAAGAGTGCATGATTGATACCCGAACTCGTCATGCTTTTAAGTTTAAAATTAAAACCGGAATAAACCAAGATGGAAAAATTATGGGCATTCATATTTCCGCTATCTCCAATACAGGGGCCTATGCCTCACACGGTCATTCCATTGCAGGCAGTGCTGGAGGGAAATTCCGGTATCTTTATCCAACCAAAGCCATGAAGTATGAACCGCTTACGGTCTACACGAATTTGCCTGTCGCTGGAGCGATGCGAGGGTACGGGTGCCCACAAATCTTTTATGCTTTTGAATCTCATCTTGAAGATATTGCCAAACGGCTAGATATGGATTCTATCGAGCTTCGTAGAAAGAACTTAGTGGAAGTTGGGTATGTGGATCCGGTTAGCAAAAATAAGGTGACGAGTTGTGGCATTCGGGAGTGCATCGAGAAGGGGAAAGCCCTAATCAAGTGGGACGAGAAAAAAGCCTTATATCGGGAACAGAGCGGAGAAAAGCTCCGGGGTTTGGGGATGGCTTGCTTTAGTTACGCGTCCGGAACTTACCCAGTCGCTTTAGAGTTGGCAGGAGCTCGGATTGTTTTAAACCAAGATGGTTCGGTGCAACTGCAAATTGGGGCCACGGATACCGGGCAGGGCAGCGATACGGTTTTTGGCCAAATGGTGGCGGAAGTGCTGGGACTGCCGATGGATATGGTGCATGTTCTCTCGACACAAGACACAGATATTTCCCCCTTTGATACGGGGTGTTATGCATCGAGGCAAACCTATATTTCGGGAATGGCGGTTGAAAAGGCGGCCCTCGAAGTTAAGGAAAAGATTCTCAGTTTTGCAGCGAGCATGACGGATATTCCGGTGGCAAGAATCGATCTCATGGATCAAAAAATTGTCTTGAAACAGACTGGGGAAAGCGTTCTGACGTTGGAGCAAGTTGCCATGCAGTCCTACTATGACAGAGTTTTGGCCAAGCCGATTACGAGTGACGTTTCCAATAATGCCCGTATTAATGCGATTCCCTTTGGAGTCACGTTTGCTGAGGTGGAAGTTGATATCAAGACCGGGAAGATTGAGGTCTTAGAGATTTACAACGTTCATGATTCCGGGACGATCGTCAATCCGAAAATGGCCGAGGGACAAGTGCAGGGTGGGGTAAGTATGGGCATTGGCTACGCCCTCTCCGAGCAGTTGCTCTTTGATGACGTCACGGGTAAACCCCTCAATAATAACTTACTGGATTATAAGCTGCCTACGATGATGGATATGCCGGAGATTGGCGTGGCTTTCGTGGAAACTCACGAGTCAACCGGACCCTTTGGTGTTAAATCTCTGGGAGAACCTCCGACTATTACCCCGGCTCCGGCGATTCGTAACGCCGTCTTAGACGCGACTGGTGTCGCCTTTAATCGGTTGCCGATGAATCCGCAGCGGGTCTTCGAAGGCTTCAAGAAGGCAGGTTTAATCTAGGAAGGCGGTGCTGAGATGTATAATATTGTGAGCTATTACGAAGCAGAAACCGTTGGAGAAGCGACTGCGCTCCTGGCGGAAAACCCCAATTTAAGACTGATTGCGGGCGGAACCGACGTACTCATCAAGATGCATAACGGCCAGATTGCCGAGGCTGAGCTCCTTAGCTTGCGTAAGATTAAATCCTTAGGCACGATTCGGAAAGCTAAAGATGGGACGATTGTGATTGGCGCCATGGCCACTTTTACTCAAGTTTTTAATGATCCTATCCTCCGGGAGATGATTCCGATTTTAACCGAAGCGGCCATCTCGATGGGGGGGCCACAAATTAGAAATATCGCCACAATCGGGGGCAATGTTTGCAATGGGGCAACTTCTGCCGACAGTGCAGCTTCATTGTTTGCGCTCAATGCTCAGTTAAAATTAGAGGACCTGAAGGGGGAACGCGTCGTTCCAATTCGAGAGTTTTACCTTGGTCCCGGCAAGGTGGCTCTGAAATCCGGAGAAATACTGACTGAAATTCTCATTTCTCCGGACAATTACCAGGGGTTCGGCGGGCAGTATCTTAAGTTCGCGATGCGTGAAGCGATGGATATTGCCACGCTGGCGGTCGCAGTCGTTTGTAAACTGCAAGGCCAAACGTTTGCCGAGGTTCGAATTGGACTTGGGGTAGCAGGTCCTATTCCTTTGAGGTGTCTCGAGGCGGAAGCGTATGCCCAAGGGAAGGAAGTTTCCGTGGCAACTGTGGTTGAAATTGGCAAACTAGCGCTTAACTCTGCCCAAGCACGAACGTCTTGGCGAGCGTCGCAAGAATATCGGGAACATCTTGTCCAAGAACTCGTGCCCAGAGCTCTGAAGACAGCCATTGTCAACGCGGGAGGTGTTGAACTTGTATAAAAGAATTGCCTTTTCGGTCAATGGTAAAGCGTTTAATTTTGAAGTAGATATTCGTGAATCGTTGTTAGAAATGTTGAGAAATCGTTTAGGGTATACCGGAGCTAAAAAAGGGTGTGGGGTTGGAGAATGTGGTGCGTGCAGCGTGCTCATTGACGGTATTCCTTTTGATTCCTGCCTTTATCTGGCGGTCTGGGCGGACGGCAAGCAGATCACAACGATTGAGGGTGTGGCAGCCAAAAACGGGGAACTCTCTAAGGTCCAGAAGGCATTTGTCGATGAAGGGGCTGTACAGTGCGGTTTTTGTACCCCCGGCCTGGTTCTGACGACCAAGGCTATGGTGGAAAGTGGCCAAGAGTATACGAGAGATGAGATAAAAAGAGAACTTTCCGGTCATTTATGCCGCTGCACTGGGTATCAGAGTATCCTGAAGGCTGCCGAAAAATCGTTAGAAGGGCATATTTGCACTTGCGTAGACAGCCCTCATCATATTGGGAAACTTGCTTCAGGAGAAGTCTTGACTTCATCTGAGGATTAGGGGAATTTGGTCTTCGAGGACCAAGTGTTCCTTAAACCATGACTCGAATAGGGCGTTCGTGATTAAACCTAAGGAGTGATTGTATGAGCGATAAGATGACTCCAATTTCCTTCAAGAATCTGCTTCGTTGGGTGCGCGCTGAATACCAACAACATCAAACCGTTTTTGGCCTGCCCGAGCAGAAATTTTATCGAAAAACCAATGATCGGTTCATGCGGATTTTTGGAGAAACCCTGGACACCCCTGTCGGGCCGGCTGCCGGTCCGCACACTCAACTGGCCCAAAATATTATTACTGCGTATCTGAGCGGGAGTCGTTTCTTTGAGTTGAAATCTGTCCAAATCATGGATGAGTTAGAATTTCCCAAGCCTTGTATTTCCGCGGAGGACGAAGGCTATAACACCGAGTGGTCGACAGAGCTTTCGATTATGGGCGCTTTTGACGAATATGTGAAAGCCTGGTTTGTACTCCATGTGCTGCAAAAAGAGTTGTTCAACCTTAGTGAGCGGCGCTTTGTGTTTAATATGAGTGTGGGGTATGACCTGAAGGGAATTCAATCCCCGAAGGTCGATCAATTTGTGGAAGGTCTGAAAGATGCGTCACAGACCGCCATTTTCCAAGAATGCCTGGCAGTGTTAAGCGAAGAACTAGGGTCGTTTGCGCAGGTGGACCGTGAGTTTGTGGCGCAGATTTCTCCGCATATTTGTTCGTCCATTACCTTGTCAACCATGCATGGCTGCCCACCGGCGGAGATTGAAGCCATTATCAAATACCTACTGGGTGAGAAAAGATTACATACGTTTGTGAAGATGAATCCGACGCTTTTGAGTTATGAGTATGTGAAAAATACCTTCGCTAAGCTGGGTTACAATTATATTGAACTGAAAGAGGAATCCTTTACGCATGACCTCCAGTTTGGGGAGGGGGTTGAGATGTTGAAACGTCTCCAAGCCTTCGCCCTAGAGAAGCAAAAGGATTTTGGCGTCAAGATGTCCAACACTTTGCCGGTTAAGATTATGAAATCGGAATTACCGGGTGACGAGATGTACCTGTCCGGTCGGGCTCTTTATCCGTTAACGATTAATTTGGCCTTTAAATTAGCCTCAGCGTTTGAAGGGAATCTGAAGATTTCTTATTCAGGCGGAGCGGATGCTTTTAATCTTGAGCGAATCTTTGCGACAGGAATTCGGCCGATCACGGTGGCAACGACCTTGTTAAAGCCTGGCGGTTACCAGCGCTTTAAGCAATTAGCAGAACTCTTAGACTCTCAACTTGATAATCAAGAGTCGACTAAATTGGATTTGGTGAAGCTGCAAGAACTCGCCGCCAGTTCGTTGGAGGATGCCAATTATCTGAAAGCTAAGCGAGCGACGATCAGTCGCAAGCTCGATCGCCAGCTGCCCTTAATGGATTGCTTTATCGCGCCTTGTGCTGTAGGTTGCCCGATTGAACAGGATATTCCAGAGTACATTCGTTTAGTGGGCGAAAAACGCTATGAGGAAGCGTTGGCAGTGATCGTTTCCAAAAACCCGTTACCGTTTATTACCGGAACGATTTGTTATCATCACTGTATGAAGAAGTGTACTCGTTTGGACTACGAGGAATCCGTGCAGATTCGTGGACAGAAGCTGATTGCGGCCCAAAAAGGCTATGCAGGATTGATGCAGAAGGTTTCAGTGCCGGAGCCCCAAGCATTGGTCAAAATTGCCGTGATAGGAGCGGGTCCAGCCGGACTTTCTGCCGCCTATTTCCTTGCCAAGGCCGGCTTGGAGGTTACTGTTTTCGAACAGCGTGAGAAGGCTGGCGGTACGGTCGAATACCTGATCCCGGAATCCAAGATCCCCAGAGAGTCTATCGCCAAGGACGTTGAACTGATCAGGAAAACTGGCGTTAAGTTTAAATTTGGAATTGATCCGAACTTTTCCCTCGCGGCTTACTGGGCCCAAGGATTTCATTATGTCTTTCTAGCTCTTGGCGCTGGGAAAGTGAATCCACTGAATGATGATCGCTTGCGGAACAATGGGATTGCCTTAGGGGAAATGGGTAAAATAATTGTCAACCAAGAAACTCTGGAAACTAGTGTGGAAAACGTCTTTGTGGGCGGGGATATTCTTGCCGGACCTAGGAGCGTGGTCGGAGCTATCGCCCAGGGCACAAAAGTGGCTAAAGCCATTCTGGCTAAAGAAAAGCTGGAATTTCGACAAGAGTTTTCGACGCAGATTTCCTTTACTCAAGCACAGCAGTTGCTGGAAATTGCTGAAAAGAAAGGAGTGATGAAACCAGTTGGCGCTGCTGAACAAGAAGCAAGCAGATGTTTAGAGTGTAATAAAGTGTGTGATATCTGTGTGGAGGTTTGTCCAAACCGGGCCAACCTCATGATTCCAGTCCAGGGACAAGGTTTAACTAATCTCAATCAGATCCTCCATCTGGATGGAATGTGCAATGAATGTGGAAACTGCGCCACCTTTTGTCCGTATTCAAGTGAGCCCTATAAGGTTAAGTGGACGTTGTTCTGGGGTGAAAAAGAGTTTCAGGAAAGTACTAACTCTGGTTTTCTCATTGTGGAGGAGGGCGCTGAGACTGTAGTCTGGCTTCGGCATGGCGGGGAAGTAAGCAAGGTTAAGTTTGATAAAGCTGGTCAAACAGATGTGCCGATCGAGGGCTTGGTCGCAGCGTTGGTCCGGACCATTATTAATCAGTATCCTTATCTGTATAGAGCTTGAACATTAAGACCTAGATAACCCGACTGGACTTTAACTGCAGCATTATAAGGAGGAACGAAAATGGCCAAAACGAAACAATCAGTTGCACCAGTTGACGAGATGCTTCCTGCCGGCAAACTATTTATCTATGGGTTACAACACGTCCTAGCAATGTATGCCGGCGCAGTGGCTGTGCCTTTAATTATTGCAGGAGCAGCGGGTTTAACAAAATCTCAAACGGCTTTCTTGATTAATGCAGACTTGTTTACTTGCGGCTTGGCGACCTTACTCCAAACGTTGGGGATTTTGAAGATAGGCATTAAAATACCGGTTATTCAAGGGGTCACCTTTGCGGCAGTATCCCCCATGATTATGATCGCCAAGACGGGCGGCCTGCCCACTATTTATGGGGCGATTATTATAGCGGGCTTGTGTACGTTTCTACTGGCGCCTTATTTTAGCAAACTGATCCGCTTTTTTCCTCCGATTGTCACGGGAAGTGTGATTACGGTCATCGGTCTTTCTCTGTTGCCGGTAGGGATTGCCTGGGCTGCAGGCGGAGTTGGGGATAAGAATTATGGGTCTTTAACTTATCTAGGCGTTGCAGGGGTCGTACTCTTAACGATTCTCTTGATTAATAAATATTTCGAAGGGTTTGTGGCGCATATTTCCGTTCTCATTGGTCTTATTGTTGGTCTTATCGTGGCAATTCCTTTGGGACTTGTAAACTTTGCGGGCGTTTCTACGGCGAATTGGATTGGCCTTGATACTCCCTTTGCTTTCGGACTGCCAAAGTTTGATCTTGGCGCGATCCTTGCCATGATCATCGTGATGCTGGTCGTGATGGTTGAGTCGACTGGTGATTTTCTGGCCATCGGACAGATGGTTGGCAAGCCGATCGGTGAGAAAGAACTGACGGCAGGATTACGCGCGGATGGGTTGGCCACCTCGCTCGGTGGGATCTTTAATGCCTTTCCCTACACGGCCTTTGCTCAGAACGTTGGCCTTGTCGGCCTAACCGGTGTTAAAAGCCGATTCGTAGTGGCAACGTCCGGAGTGATCTTAGTCGTCATGGGCTTTTTCCCCAAACTAGCTACCATTATCGCCTCCTTGCCGAACGCTGTCCTCGGTGGTGCAGGAATTGCTATGTTTGGAATTGTGGCAGCCAATGGGATTAAGACACTCTCCAAAGTGGATTTCGAAAGCAATTCGCATAACATCTTTATAGTGGCCATCAGTATTGGGTTGGGAGTCATCCCGGTGGTCGATCCGAACTTTTTCAATGCCTTTCCCAACTGGAGCCAGACCATAGTCCATAGTGGTATTACCTTAGGATCGATTACTGCTATTATCCTCAATGCTTTCTTTAATGGAAGCAAAGGGGCAGGGGACTTAAGCGATCTTAAAAATAATGCCGGCATTAACCGCTTATAATTAGACAAGGGCAGTTTAGATAGGGAAATGAGGATGAGGATGGATGCTGATAATCGGTAATGGTACCGTTTTAACCTTAGGAAATAGTAATCAGGTCATTCCCCAGGGTGGCGTTCTAATTCAAGGGAGCAAGATTCTTGAAGTTGGTTTATCTCAAGATTTGCAGACTCGGTTTCCAAACGCGAAGTACATTGATGCTTATGGAAAACTGATCATGCCGGGGATGATTAATACTCATATGCATCTCTACAGCACTTTTGCTCGAGGAATGGATTCTAAAAGTAAACCTCCCAAGAGTTTTGGGGATATTTTAGAAGGACTTTGGTGGAAACTTGATAAATTATTGTCGCTGGAAGACGTTTATTATAGCGGCTTGACCCCTTTAATTGAGTGTATCAAAACGGGTACCACGACGATTATTGACCATCATGCCAGTCCTATGGCTGTTACCGGAAGTCTAGCAATGCTGGCCAAGGCGGCCCAAGAAATGGGAGTTCGCGCTGCTTTTTGTTACGAGGTCTCGGACCGAGATGGGGATGAGATTGCTGAAGAGGGTATTTTAGAAAATGTCGACTTTATCGAGTCGTGTCAGGCTAACCCTGATCCTATGGTTGCAGGGATGTTCGGACTCCACGCTTCGTTAACCTTATCCAATGAAACTTTAGCGGCCTGTAGTGTGGCAGCTAAAAAACTTGGTGTTGGGTTTCATGTTCATGTTGCCGAAGGAAAAGAAGATTTAGAAGATTGTCTTGCCAACTATGGCATGAGGGTCGTGGAACGGTTAGAAAAATTTCAAATTTTGGGACCAAAGACGATAGCGGTCCATTGTGTTCATATCGATGATCACGAAATCGGCCTGCTCAAAGCCACTCAAACTCAAGTGGTCCATAATCCCGAATCGAATATGGGAAACGCGGTAGGAGTAACCCCTGTCCTTAAAATGTTGAGTGAGGGTGTCATGGTAGGACTCGGCACCGATGGCTATACTTGTGATATGTTTGAAAGTGGTAAGGTGGCTAATGTACTTCATAAGCATGCCTCTGCTGACCCAAGTGTCGCCTGGGGAGAAGTTCCCCAAATGCTTTATGGCAATAACCCTGAGATCGCAGCTAACCTCTTCGGTGGTAAATTCGGTGAACTAGTCGAAGGGGCGTGGGCGGATGTTATTGTGGTGGATTATCTGCCGCCAACCCCCCTTAATTCTCAGAATTGGACTGGGCATCTGCTCTTTGGAGTTTCTGGGCGGTCTGTGGAAACCACCGTTATCAATGGGCGAGTACGAATGCTCAACAGAAAACTCATAGGTATTGATGAGGAAGCCATGGGGGAGCGTTCGCGTGAATTAGCTCAGGGTATTTGGAATAGAATTTGAGGTGTTTGCATGAAAAATGTGTTGGGACTACGCTGTGTAGAATGTTTCAAGGAAGTTCCTGCTGCAGCAGGGACCTATACGTGTCCGTCTTGTGGTTCAAAGGGTGGCATTATGGATGTCGTCTATGACTACCCAGAGATAAATCGGCTGACGACGCGTGAGCAAGTGACAAATTCCAGAGATTATTCGATGTTTCGCTACCTTCCTTTTCTGCCGATATACCCAGAGTCGGCCCGCCCCCATCTGAGAGTGGGCTGGAGCCCGCTTTATAAACCACCGGGGTTGGGGAAAAGTTTAGGGATGAGTAACCTCTATATCAAAGATGACGGCCAGAATCCAACGGCATCCTTAAAAGATCGGGCTTCGATTATTGCCGTGATTAAAGCCGTGGAGGAAAAAGCCCCGACGGTTGCCTGTTCTTCCACGGGTAATGCCGCCTCATCCTTGGCCGGAAGCGCAGCTGCTATGGGCTTAAAGAGTGTTATCTTTGTACCGAGCCGTGCACCGCAAGGAAAGGTCGCTCAATTGCTGATTTTTGGAGCCACTGTGATCAGCGTGCAGGGGTCCTATGATGACACGTTCAGACTTTCGGCAGAGGCGATTGAGCACTATGGTTGGTACAACCGGAATGCGGCCATTAACCCTTACCTCGTTGAAGGTAAGAAAACAGTTGCCTTGGAAATTGCGGAGCAATTAAATTGGGTTGTGCCAGACTGGGTGATCCTTTCCGTCGGGGACGGCTGCACCATTGCCGGGGTTTGGAAAGGGTTTAGGGATCTCTATCTCGCGGGCTGGATTGATCGCTTACCTAAAATTGCCGGAGTCCAGTCGACCGGTTGTTCTCCCCTAGTCGATGCCTTCTTGGAAGATCGTCCTTGGCAGCCCAAGGCGGAGAACACAATTGCCGATAGCATAGCTGTTGGCGTGCCGCGTAACCCAGATAAAGCTCTCAATGCCGTGCGTGAATCGGGTGGGACGATGGTGGCTGTAGCCGATGAAGCTATTCTGGAGGCGATGCGCGTACTGGGCAGAACCAGTGGTATTTTCGGAGAACCGGCCGGTGTGACTGGAACGGCAGGCCTTAAGGTTCTGCTGGAAAAAGGAGTTATTGGGGCGGACGAAACAGTGGTTTCTATCGTTACAGGAAATGGTTTAAAAGATGTCCAGAATGCGATTAAAGCTGTGGGCGAGCCGCTTAAAGTCGAGCCTTCGCTGCCAGAACTGATGGTGAAGCTGGAAGGCGCTAATTGAGGTTCGATATTCGAGGTTCGAACGAGAAGTGACGAACGACGAAAATAGGACAACGTTGGGGCAATTCATGAATTGCCCTACTGACGAACGACGAACGACGAACGACGATAATGGAGGTAGCAGAATGAGAAACCTGATTGATTTAACGATTAATGAAGAACAACTTAAGAAAACCGCGCAGAGTGTTAAAGAGCGAGACATCGTGATACCCACCATGGCTCAAATGAAGGATCCGAACAAGATACCGGCAAGAATTAAAGAAAAATTACAGAAAACCGGCTTATGGGACGTTGACCCAATTAACTTGTTTAGAATTTCTTGGAAAAACCAGCCTGTAAAAGAGGGCGGGTTATTCAATGTCTTGCCCAACTATGTTGAAATCCCGCCTGAAATTTCAGGGGTGAAAGCAAGAATTATTGCTATGGCAGGCAAGTACTTTCCGACAGGAGCTCACAAGGTCGGGGCCAGCTTTGCTTGCTTAGTTCCTCGTTTGGTGACTGGGCAATTTGATCCGAAATATCATGAAGCAGTTTGGCCTTCAACTGGGAACTACTGCCGGGGTGGAGCCTATAATTCCGCCTTATTAGGGTGTAAATCGATTGCTATTTTGCCGGAGAATATGAGTAAAGAACGTTTTGAATGGCTCAAGACCGTCGCCGGTGAAGTTATTGCCACGCCTGGTTGTGAAAGTAACGTTAAAGAAATTTATGACAAAACCTGGGAACTTAAAAGAACACGGGACAATGTTGTGATCTTTAATCAGTTCGGCGAACTAGGCAATCATTTGTGGCATTATGAAGTCACGGGTAATGCTATGCAGGATATTATTAAAGCTGAAATCGGCTCGAAGGGAAAACTTGCTGGGGTATGCTTAACGTCTGGTTCGGCCGGAACACTTGGGAGTGGCGACTATTTAAAAGATCAATATCCTCAGGCTAAGCTTGCTGTCGGTGAAGCCTTGCAATGTCCAACCTTGCTCAATAATGGCTTCGGTGATCATAGAATTGAAGGAATCGGAGATAAACATATTCCTTGGATTCATAATGTCAAAAATACTGACATGGTAATCGCCATAGATGACAATGATAGCTTGGGTATGTTCCGTCTCTTTAATGAACCCGCGGGACAGGACTATTTAAGAGAACAAGGGGTTTCCGAAGAAGTCCTTGCTAAGCTTTCCTGGGTTGGAATTTCCGGTGCAGCCAATATTTTATCCTGTATCAAATTCGCCAAATACTATGAGTTAACGGAAGATGATATTGTCATAACGGTCCTAACAGATTCGGCAGAAATGTATCAGTCGAGACTGCAGGAAATGGAAGCAGAAAGGGGTCGAGCGTATAGTTCCCTTAATGCGGCGGTTGATCATCACAGGTATGTTTTGGGTGTTAGAACTGACAGTATGGAAGAGTTAACTTACCAGAGCAAAAAGCGGATTCACAACCTCAAGTATTACACCTGGATTGAACAACAAGAATATGATTTAGATGAGTTAAATGCCCAGTGGTACGATTATGATGGCTACTGGGGCAAGTTGCATCAGATGGGTCCGGAGCTTGATAAACTCATTGAACAATTCAATGAAAAGACTGGTCTTAAGGAAAAATTATAATGAGAGATACTAAGACTATTTCAATGAAATGTGGATGGAAGAGTTAAGAAAATGAGTTTAAGAAGTTCGCCTAAGATGATCGAGAAATCTTAAATAGAGGCAGCGGTTCAAATAAAATGACCGCTGCCTCTATTTATTCTAGTTAGAAAGTTTAACAGAGGGTTCATTCGGAAGGCATTATAATCTAATAAATACCATTAGAGGTGGTTATTAGATTATATAAATTGAAGGAATTAATAGAAATTTGTAGAATTATAATACATTATAATAGATCATAATGGAGCGATAGTAGTGTAGTTTGACAAAAGATTTTGAATAATCTCAAATAGTTTCCTGGTATTGAATTGAGAGGAGTGCGGAGACACATTGCTCATTGCTTTGTTAATTGCTGTAATTTTAGCTGTTATTTTGTTTTTGCAGAATTTGAGCCTGAAGAGTGAAGCAAAAACCAAAACAAAAACTAAGATTAAGACTGAGACTAAGACTGAGACTAAGACTGAGACTGAGACTGAGACTGAGACTAAGACCGAGACCGCTGAATATGTGGGGACCCTCACTGAGCCTAAGGAATGTGAAGAAAAGATAAAAAAACTTTTGGTTAATTTACATGTGGGTGTCGCTGTGTTTTCTTCTGAAGGTGACTTGATCGTCTGCAATAGAAAATTTTTAGAATTGGGAAGTGCCGAAGACCTCCAGAAGAAAGGACTACCCTTCATAGAACAATCTCTCGCGCAGAAATCTCTGATTGAGCATCTGCCTAAAATATCGTTCGAGACGATCATTGAGCATTTTATCAATGAGGATGGCCAAAGTTTAACGTTGCAAGAATTCCCACTTTTTAAAGTAATTACAACCGGTAAACCGGCACGCGAACAAATTATCGGGATAAGAAATCCTGACACAGGTAAGGTTCGCTGGACAATGGGAGATAATGAACCGGAGTTCGATGAATCAGGCAAATTGTCTAAGGTTATTATTACGCTGGTTGATATAACGGAGAGGAAAAATTCAGAAAAGGCTTTAAGAGAAAGTGAGACTAGACTGAGCGCTTTTTTAAAGGTCATACCGGATATGTTTTTTTTATTGGACCGTAAGGGATTGATCATTGATACTTATCTTGTAAATACCATTATTCCCTCCCATATGCAAGCTGAGTTCATTGGTAAAAATATAACGGACATAGAGTTTGTTGAGGAGCATATTGCTGAGCGCGCCTTTCGAAACATTGAAAAATTGTTTGCGACTGGTGAGTTACAAACCTTTGAGATTACATCTCTAAAATCAGGCAAGGATTCATTTTTCGAAGCACGTCTTGTTTTATGCGGGGACGATAAGGTGCTGGCTGTTGTCAGGGATATATCTCAACGCAAGAAATCAGAGCTCCGACTCTATGATATGAGTATCCACGATGCTTCAACAGGGATTTATAACAGGAACTATTTTGAACTGAACTTGGATCAATATCGTAATCAAGATACGACAGGGGTTGGCATTGTCATTTGCGATATCGACGGCTTGAAACTGGTCAATGATACACTCGGCCATGTTGTGGGGGATGATTATTTAAAAATAGTCGCAAAAATTTTAGGTGAGTGTTTTGATCAGAATGATATAGTTGCTAGGATTGGTGGAGACGAGTTTGCCATATTAATTAAACACACGACCTCTCAGGAACTTTCAGTGCTAGAGTTGAAAATGGATAAACTACTAAAGATTATTAATTCTGAGCAACGTGTTATACCGATTAGCATGTCTCTGGGTCATGCTGTAGGGAATGGTAAGCAAAAAGATTTGAGAGAATTGTTGAAGATGGCGGATAATATGATGTACCGTAAAAAACTCCATCAGCGTCAGAGCGAAAAGAGTAAGAATATTGATATTCTAACTAAAATGCTGGAAGTCCGTGACTTTATCACGGAAGGTCATGGTGACCGGATGCAGGAATTATCAGGTGAGTTGGCTGAAGCTACAGGCATGTCAAAAAACGAGATTGAGGACATGCGTCTCTTTGCCCAATTTCATGATATCGGGAAAGTTGGTATACCCGACAGAATACTATTTAAGCCAGGAAGGCTTAATGAACAAGAAAAGGATGAGATGAAGCGGCATACAGAAATTGGCTACCGCATCGCCAGGTCTTCACCGGACCTCATGCATATTTCGGACTGGATCCTCAAGCATCATGAGTGGTGGGATGGAAATGGCTACCCTTTTAAGTTAAAGGGCGAGCAGATCCCCCTTCAGAGCAGGATACTTTCCATTGTTGATACGTTTGATGCTATGACCAACAACCGACCCTATCGCAAAGCTTTGACCAAAGAAGATGCTCTGGCAGAAATCATCAGATTCAGCGGTACACAGTTTGATCCCCAGCTTGTCGATAAGTTTCTTGAATTGATGAAGAGAATTAAGGTGCCCTCCGGAGACCTAAAAAGGTAGCCTGGGGGCCTTTTTCACTTCTCACCACACCTGAGGTCAAGGAAACGTTAGGCTGGGGTCGGCCTGTGGATACAGTGAGCTTAATTCTTATTTTCAAATGGTAATAAAGGAAATGGGGCGTAAAATTGTATATAATATAGTTTATAGAAATTAATTTAAGGGGTAAAGTATGTATCACCTTAACGATATTAAGATCACAGTACAACAGACTGCAGATGCGATTGCTGCAGCCTTAAAGATTGAAGTTGAAATTGCGGATGCCGATCTTATACGGGTTGCAGGGACAGGAAAGTATAAGAGCCGATGCGGTTACCCGATGGATAATGGTTTTGTCTATCAGTATGTGCTCTCCTCGGGGGCAACGGTCATTATTGATAATCCAGGGTTTAATGAACTTTGCCAGCCTTGTCCGTGCCAAGGAAAATGTCAGGAGTATGCAGAAGTCGCTATCCCCATCCGGGCTGAGAACTTAATTATTGGGGTCATCGGCTTAGTTAGCTTTAATGAAGAGCAGACAAAACGCCTGATAGATAATAAACAATCCCTGCTGCTCTTCCTGGAAAAGATGGCTGAACTCCTTGTCGGCAAGGTTATTGAAAATCAGCGCAATTACGAACGCGAACTAATGACGAGCCAACTGCTCACGGTGTTGAATCTTTTGCATGATGGGATTTTACTGATCAATGCTCAGCAGCAAGTAACGCATTATAATACCTTAGCCGCCAAATTGCTGGATATTGATGCCACACAACAACTGGTTTTATATCAATTGCTGGATGACAAAAGATTATGGTTTGCCGTGGAACGTGGGGAACCGTTTTCTGGACCGATCCGAGGTAAGAGGGTTGCTACCCAAATTTATTGTGATGTTGTTCCGATTAAAAATAATGGGGTTATCGAAGGCGCAGTAATCTCTCTCAAAGATATTAAGCAAATTAAGCAACTGGTTAAAGAGGCAACTGTCAGTGAGATCGAAACTCATTTCTCCCAAATTATTGGGGATTCTCCTAAAATGAAAGCGTTGAAAACAATGGCCTTGCATGTAGCCCCGAGTAAGGCAACGCTTTTGATTCAAGGCGAGAGTGGAACAGGTAAAGAACTTTTAGCTCGGGCGATTCATCAGAGTAGTAAACGCAAAGGGCATGCCTTTATTGCCATAAATTGCGGGGCAATTCCCGAAAACTTACTGGAAAGCGAATTATTCGGATATGAAGAAGGGGCGTTCACAGGTGCCAGACGGGGTGGCAAACTGGGGAAATTTGAGCTTGCACACAATGGTACGATTTTTTTAGACGAAATCGGGGACATGCCCCTGCATTTACAGGTCAAAATCCTCAGAGTTTTACAAGAAAGAAGAGTGGAACGGGTAGGTGGTACACGTTCCATTCCTCTTGATGTTCGCATAATCGCCGCAACGCATCAAGATTTAGAGGCCATGGTGAAAACGGGAGAGTTTAGAGAAGATCTTTATTATCGTTTAAATGTCATCCTTTTAACGATTCCGCCGCTTCGTGAACGACTTGAGGATGTGCCAATGTTGGTGCAATTCTATTTGGATTATTATGCCACGGTGACCGATCGGTCAGTTAGTGGAATTTCTCAGGCAACGATAGATATCCTGGCTAACTATCCTTGGCCAGGTAATGTCCGTGAATTAGGTAATGTCGTCGAATACTGCGTTACTATGGTGGCCGGGGGAGAGATTACTTCTGACACGTTACCACAACGTATTAAAACGGTACCTAAACTCGAATCTCAAAACTCATCACTTAACTTGAAGCTGTTGGAGCGGGAAACAATTATAAAAGCCTTAACACTTGTTGAGAGTGAGGGGCATAAGGATGATGCAGCCAGATTACTGGGCATTAGCCGAGCCACTCTCTATCGGAAGATTAAGGATTATCAAATTATGACCTGAGGTTAAAGGTTTAAGATATCTAGTAAATCGTGTATCAAAGTTAGATAGTTGTCTCAAAATGAGACTCGAAGCACAGAACGTTAATCCGAGCATTATATGAGAGAGGCGTTCTGCCGGTTCTTTAAATAATTATCTCAAATTGAGACAGAACACTGGAGCGATATAGCGGAATGAGTGGCATTGTTCTTGCATTAAAATAGAACTTGAAAGATCATACTAAGTATGGTCAGACTAAATAACATAGAAATCATCATAAACCAAAGCAGCGAAAGGGGAATTTTTAGTTTTGGATACTAATTTTGCAAAAGTTCTTGACCTGGCCAAAAAATATCAGCCAGAAATAAGCCGGTTTTTACGGGACCTTATCGCCATTCCTGGCGAAAGCTGCGATGAAAAGAAAGTTGTTTTGCGCATCAAAGAGGAAATGGAAAAAGTAGGCTTTGACAGAGTGGACCTTGACCCGATGGGTAATATCTTGGGCTATATTGGGCATGGCAAACATCTGATCGCCATGGATGCCCACATTGATACGGTTGGGGTAGGTGATCCCGGACTTTGGAAGTACGATCCTTATCTTGGCTATGAAGATGAAGAAATCATTATCGGACGAGGTGCCTCAGACCAAATTGGTGGTATGGCATCAATGGTTTATGCGGGAAAAATCATTAAAGATCTTGGCTTAGAAGAAGATTACACCTTGGTTGTCGTTGGCTCCATCCAGGAAGAAGATTGCGATGGTTTGTGTTGGCAGTACATTATTAAGGAAGACAAGGTCGAACCGGAATTTGTCGTGATAACCGAACCGACTGATGGGAAGATATATCGCGGTCATCGAGGTCGAATGGAAATTAAAGTCATGACGAAAGGAGTTAGTTGTCATGGCTCGGCTCCAGAACGGGGTGACAATGCAATTTATAAAATGGCTCCGATTTTAATGGAGCTTCGTGGTTTACATGCCAACCTGATGGATCATCCGTTTCTCGGTAAAGGAAGTCTGACGGTTTCTGAAATCTTCCACACCTCTCCCTCCCGTTGTGCAGTGGCTGACAGTTGTTGGATTTCTGTCGATCGTCGTCTAACTGCCGGCGAATCTTGGGAATACGCTGTTCAACAAATTAAGAATCTGCCTGCGGTCAAAGCTGCAGACGCAGAAGTTACCATGTATCATTATGAACGCCCCTCTTATACAAATTTGGTTTATCCGACTGAATGTTATTTCCCGACATGGCTCATTGAAGAGGGACATCCCGTAAGCACTACGTTGGAAGAGGCTTATAAGGGGTTATTCGGTAAAGATCCAG
This sequence comes from Desulfosporosinus sp., assembly GCA_031292075.1. GTDB lineage: Bacteria > Bacillota > Desulfitobacteriia > Desulfitobacteriales > Desulfitobacteriaceae > Desulfosporosinus. The sequence goes on along the minus strand of JARLHW010000043.1, from coordinate 85,321 downwards.
TGGTCGACAAGTGGACGTTCTCCACCAACGGCGTCTCCATCATGGGACGGTACGGTATCCCTTGCATTGGTTTTGGTCCTGGGCATGAAGATCAAGCCCACGCTCCCAATGAACGGACATGGAAAAAAGAACTGGTTGATTGCGCGGCCATGTATGCGCTGATTCCGAGTCTTTATGTTAAGAAGTATGTTGAGCTGATGCCGAAGGATACGGAGAATTTAGTTAAGATTAAGTAGGGGCTCGGGACGAAGGGGCTCGGCGTCAAAAACAATTATAGAATAAGGAGATTTTTATGAAAACCTTGAATGATTACCTTGAGAAATTAAATAATTTAAATTTTAAAGATATGTACAACAATGACTTTTTCCTGACTTGGGAAAAATCAGATGATGAGTTAGAAGCTTTATTTACTATTGCTGACGCTCTTCGCTTTATGAGAGAAAACAATATCTCTACTAAGGTTTTTGAAAGCGGACTTGGGGTTTCTTTATTCCGTGACAACTCTACCCGTACCCGTTTCAGCTTCACGTCTGCCTGTAATCTTCTTGGACTAGAGGTTCAGGACTTGGATGAAGGGAAATCCCAAGTAGCACATGGCGAAACAGTTCGTGAAACTGCAAATATGGTCTCCTTTATGGCAGATGTAATTGGTATTCGTGATGATATGTATATCGGCAAGGGAAATGCTTACATGCGTGAAGTTGCCGAGGCTGTAAAGCAAGGAAATAAGGATGGGATTTTGGAGCAAAGACCTACCCTAGTAAATCTACAGTGCGATATAGATCACCCAACTCAGTCAATGGCCGACATGCTGCATATCATTCATGAATTTGGTGGGATAGAGAACCTGAAAGGAAAGAAAATTGTCATGTCTTGGGCTTACTCACCTTCCTACGGAAAGCCGCTTTCTGTGCCTCAAGGTATCGTCGGTTTAATGACCCGTATGGGAATGGATGTAGTCCTTGCACATCCTGAAGGATATGAGATCATGTCAGACGTAGAAGAAGTTGCCAAGGCAAATGCTGCAAAATCAGGAGGTTCTTTCACAAAAACGAACAGCATGGAGGAAGCCTTCAGAGATGCTGACATCGTCTATCCAAAGAGCTGGGCTCCATTTGTAGCGATGGAAAAACGGACTGAATTATATGGTAATGGCGATTCGGATGGGATCAAGGCCCTTGAAAAGGAATTACTGGCCCAGAATGCAGAGCATAAAGAATGGGCTTGCACAGAAGAAATGATGAAGTTGACAAAGGCTGGCAAAGCCACCTATATGCATTGTCTGCCTGCGGATATCACGGGTGTAAGCTGTGACGAAGGCGAAGTCGATGCCAGCGTATTTGATCGATATCGTATTCCACTCTATAAGCAAGCAAGCTACAAACCTTATGTTATTGCTGCTATGATTTTCTTAAGCAAATTTGAAAATCCACAGGCTACTTTAAAGACCTTGGAGAAAGTTGCCAAGCAAAGAAAGTTTGACTAAGACTAATTAAAAGGACTGAACTCGCGTAATGAAAAAAAGAGTTGTAATTGCCTTAGGCGGAAATGCACTTGGTAACAATCTGCCTGAACAGATGGTCGCAGTCAAAAAAACTTCCCAAGCTATTGCTGATTTGATCGAAGAAGGATACGACGTTGTGATTTCCCACGGGAACGGGCCACAGGTTGGCATGATTAATGAGGCTATGGATGTCTATGGGCGTTCCAATCCAATGCATCCAACCTTCACTCCCCTGTCAGTCTGCGTCGCAATGAGCCAGGCATATATAGGCTATGATTTGCAGAATGCTTTAAAGGAAGAACTGTTGGACCGCGGCCTAGAAAAATCTGTTACCACAGTAATCACGCAGGTTCGGGTGGATGAGGATGATCCTAAGTTTCTAAATCCTACAAAACCAATTGGCCATTTCATGAACGAAGAAGAAATTAAGCATGCGAAGGAAAAAGGCTTTCAAGTAATCGAAGATTCGGGAAGAGGTTACCGCAGGGTTGTAGCCTCCCCGCTTCCTAAAGAAATCATTGAAATAAAAACTATAAAAAATTTATTGAATTCCGGTGAGATCGTCATTACCTGCGGAGGTGGAGGTATCCCTGTTATCAGAAAAGGGCACCATCTAAAAGGCGTAAGCGCTGTCATTGACAAGGATTTTGCCTGCAGTTTCTTGGCGCAGGAAGTTGATGCTGACTTCCTAATCATCTTGACTGCCGTAGAAAAGGTAGCAATTAATTTTGGAAAACCTGGCGAAAAAAGGCTTGACAGCATTACAACAGACGAAGCAAAAGAATACATTAAGCAAGGTCATTTTGCACCGGGATCAATGTTACCAAAGGTTCAGGCAGCGGTTGATTTTGCATCTTCTGGAGACAATCGCACAGCTCTTATTACGCTTCTTGAAAAAGCAAAAGACGGAATTAACGGTATGACAGGTACGTTTATTAAGAAATAAGTTAACTAATGTTAAAACTTATTCTGAGGAACCTTGAAACATTAACCGTGCACTGGATTAACTTAGAGCTTCATCTCCAGTAAGATTCCTGCAGGACTCTAGTACGTATGATATTCACGCTAGAATGAGAAGAGCGATCATGGTTTAAGTAGCTTTTTGAATAAGAATGAGCGCAGAGACGCTTCCATAAGGGGAACCACTCTGCGCCTATTTTAGAGGTCAGGGGTCAGAAGCCAGAGACTGGATGATGGGGGAATTTTAACATGGGCATAGTGTTAAACGGTGGAACGATTGTTACGGCTGCCGATCTTTATCAAACAGACGTCCGCATTGAAGGCGAGAGAATTGTAGCTATTGGCTATGAGATCAAGCAACCTGGTGATCAGGTAATCTGTGTGGAGGGCTGCTTTTTATTTCCGGGAGGAGTTGATCCCCACACTCACTTTGATCTCCCGATGGGAACGTTTTCAACCTCGGATGATTTTTTATCTGGTTCGAAAGCGGCAGTGTTAGGGGGGACGACTACCATCCTGGATTATGCCACTCAGTTTAAAGGTGAAACCCTGAAAATGGGTCTCAACAATTGGCACGCTAAAGCTGATGGCAAATGTTATGTAGACTTTGGTTTTCAGATGGCAATCACTGATTGGAATGATCAAGTTGCCCGAGAAATGACAGATTTAGTTCACCAGGAAGGTGTGTCTTCTTTTAAACTGTACATGGCCTATAAGAACGTTCTGCAAGTTGATGATGGGGTATTATTACAGGCTTTGCGCGTGGCAGGAGAGTGTGGGGCACTCGTTTGTGTTCATTGCGAAAACGGGGATGCCGTTGATTACTTGGTGAAAAAAGCCCGTGGTCAGGGGGAGACTGCCCCGTATTTTCACCCGCTGACCAGGCCGCCTGAAGTGGAGGAAGAGGCAACCCGGCGAGTTATTACGCTTGCTCAGCTTGCCGAGGCCCCTCTCTATATCGTTCATCTCACTTGTAGAGGAGCGCTTCAAGCTGTGATGGAAGCTAAACGCAAAGGCTTCGAGGTTTATGCTGAAACCTGCCCGCAATACCTCTTACTGGACGACAGTTGTTATCGAGCGGAGGGATTTAACGGCGCTAAGTATGTGATATCCCCTCCTTTGCGTTCAGCAGACCATCAGGAGGGGTTGTGGTCCGGGTTACGAACAGGGATCTTAGATATCGTAGCGACGGACCACTGTGCCTTTAATTATCGAGGGCAAAAAGATTTAGGGTTAAATGATTTCAGTAAGATCCCAAGTGGGGCACCTGGGGTGGAAACGCGCCTGGGATTGCTATACACTTATGGAGTTGGGACAGGAAAATTAACCCTCAACGAATTTGTGGCCCTGACCTCGACGAATGCTGCCAAGTTATTTGGCTTGTTCCCTCGTAAGGGAACGATCGCCCCCGGCAGTGACGCCGATCTTGTGGTCTGGGATCCTCGGGTTTCATCGACCATAACGGTTGAAACTCTTCATCAGCAGGTTGATTATACTCCCTACGAAGGCTTCAAGCAGAAGGGTCAAGCCAAACAGGTCTTTTTACGCGGCCGTCTGGTTGTACAGGATGGTCAGCTTCTGGAGCCAGAACCCTCAGGGGTCTATTTATCCCGTAAGCCGTTTCTCAAGAGAAAGGTGGGGGAAAATGTTTAACATTGACCTTAACGATACAGTGTACACTGTACAAGAAGATATGAACCTTCTGGAGTTCTTACGTGATCAGGCCCAGATTACGTCACTCAAAAATGGCTGTGGAGAAGGGGCCTGCGGCGCGTGCATGTTACTCATGGATGGCAAGGCAATGCGCGCCTGTTTATTGACCGTGGCTAAAGTTGTGGGAAAAAAACTTTTGACTTTGGAAGGGTTATCTGAGCGTGAGAGAGAAGCGTTTGTTTGGGCGTTTGCCCAAGCAGGAGCCGTGCAATGTGGCTTTTGCATACCGGGAATGGTCATCAGCGCCAAAGCGTTACTCGATAAGGTGCCCAATCCTACGCCCCAAGAGGTTAAACAGAGTATTCGCGGGAATATTTGTCGGTGCACAGGGTATGTGAAGATTGAAGAAGGGATCCTGCTGGCGGGCAAAGTGCTGCGAGGTGAACTCCAAACTAATGTCCAATCCGGAGCCGGAATTGGGACCAGTATCCATCGTGTGGATGTTCGTGAGAAAGTATTGGGAATTGGTCAATATGTTGATGATCTGCAGGTTGATCAGATGCTTCATGCAGCGGTGTTGAGGACCAAATATCCCCGGGCCCTTGTCAAGGCGCTTGACTTAGGCGCGGCACGCAGCTATCCTGGCGTAGAAGTCGTCTTGACGGCAGAGGACATTCCGGGTGACCAGAATCACGGCCATATTTTTCCTGATTGGCCGACACTGGTTGCTGTCGGGCAAGAAACTCGTTATATTGGAGATGCTCTTGTTTTAGTGGCAGCCCAAACCAAAAAACAAGCACGTGAGGCTTTGGCGCTGATTAAAGTTGACTATGAAGAACTTGAACCACTCCTTAGTCCGGCCCAAGCTCTTGCGGAGCAAGCTTATAGCATTCATCCGCAAGGAAATTTGTTGAGCACGACGAAAATTAACCGAGGAAATCCCCAAGAAGCACTGGCTAACTCGGCGCATGTCGTTACACATCATTATTCTACCCCACCGACAGAACATGCCTTTATGGAACCGGAAAGTGCTTTAGCTATTCCGCAAGCCGACGGTGGAATTACGATCTACGTTGCTGATCAAGGAATTTATGATGATCAACATGGAATTATGGCGATGCTCGGGCTGCCGGCGGAAAAGGTGCGCGTGATCAGTAAGCTGGTCGGCGGTGGATTCGGTGGTAAAGAGGATTTAACAGTCCAGCATCATGCGGCCTTGCTCGCCATGAAAACGCAAAAGCCTGTGAAACTCACGTTTACCCGCCAGGAAAGTATCTTAGTTCATCCTAAACGGCATGCTATGGAGTTAGATATCACGACAGGGTGTGATGCGAGCGGGAAATTGACCGTCATGGTCGCCAACATCGTTGCCGATACGGGGGCTTATGCCTCACTGGGCACAGCTGTTTTGCAGCGGGCTTGCACTCATGCCAGCGGCCCTTATCAGATACCCAATGTCGATATAACAGGTTATTGTGTTTATACCAATAATCCCCCGGCTGGAGCGTTCCGGGGTTTTGGAGTCACGCAGTCTGCCTTTGCGGCGGAAATCAACTTGGATCTCTTGGCGGAAAAGGTGGGAATTTCACCGTGGGAGATTCGTTACCTCAATGCGCTGGAACCGGGCATGATTAATGCAACGGGGCAGATTACCGATGAGGGGACGGCAATTAAGGAAACTCTTCTTGCGGTTCGTGAAGTCTATGAATCCCACCCGCATGCTGCGGGGATTGCCTGTTGCCTGAAAAACACGGGAATTGGGGTTGGTTTGCCGGATACTGGTCGGGTTAAACTTAAAGTTCTTAAGGGAAAAGTTGTAGTGCTTACCAGTGCGGCTTGCATTGGACAGGGTTTTGCCACAGTTGCCACTCAGATGGTTTATGAGGCTACTGGTTTACCTTTGCATTTAATCGAAGTTGGGGCTCCGGATACAGCGCTGACACCAGATTCCGGGACGACTACCGCTTCACGCCAGACGATGTTTACCGGTGAAGCGACACGTCAGGCCGCTCTTAAATTGCAACAAGCATTGTATAAATCTTCATTAGAGGAGTTAGAAGGAAGCGAATTTAGCGGCGAATATTTAGGAAAAACTGATCCCATGAATTCAGATAAGCTGAATCCGATCAGTCATGTAGCGTATAGTTATGCCACTCAAGTCGTCTTATTAAATGCAGAGGGAAAAATTGAAAAAGTTGTAGCAGCTCACGATGTTGGCAGGGCCATTAACCCGAAGGCTATAGAAGGGCAAATCGAAGGTGGGATTACCATGGGATTGGGGTATGCCTTGCGGGAGAACTTTCCCTTGGAGAAAGGCGTGCCCACCGCTAAGTTCGGGACACTGGGTCTTTTCCGTGCGACGGAAGTGCCAGAGATTGAGACGATCATTATAGAGAAGAATTCCTCTCCAATCGCTTATGGGGCCAAAGGAGTGGGTGAGATTGCTTCCATTCCGACTGCACCGGCTGTCGCCTCCGCTTATTACAAGTATGACGGTAAACTAAGGTGTACACTCCCTTTGCGGGAAACCCCCTATAAAAAGTAGTTACTTAATTATAATATATTGATTTTATGCTGTTGAACTTTGGTTAAAACTAAAGTAAACTATCCCCAAAACAAGTAATAGGAGAAAAACATGGCTGGTTCTCTATCCAGGTCTCCGCTGAGTTGGGTCTGTGGTGGTTTGAGGGACATGACAGGACAGGCATGGGTTACTACGTTCATCGGAGCTGGAGGTAAGACCACTTGCCTGCAGGCGATCACTCAAGAGATTAATGCCGCTGGGTTACGAGTCACGGCGACGACAACGACGAAAGTCTACCCTGAGGAACACATGAAGGTTTGGAAAAATTCCTCTCCGCCGCCCTATGATCAAGAGGATGCTTACTTTTGGTATGTTAGTGTGGAGGCCGAAAGTGGGAAATGGCTGGGTCCTACTCTGAAAACGGTCGATGATGTCATATTAGAAGATTCCACTTCGGGCAGCAGTCAGCGTTTTTGGGTAATAGAAGGTGATGGAGCCAAGGGACTTAAGTTGAAATGTTGGGATCCCCATGAACCGCAAATTCCACGGCGATCGGATTGTGTCGTGTTAGTGCTGGATGGCGCTTTGTGGGGGAGGGTCCTTCAAGCGGAGCATGTTCATAGACCAACCGGTTGTCTGGATCTCCTGGGACGTGTCTGGAACGCTGAGCAGGCTTGGCGTTATTTCTTAAGATCTCCCGTTTTCGCGTCTCAATATGAGCAAATGTCGTGGGTTATACTTTTGAACTCGAAGGTGACTCTGGGTTCAGACAAGCCCCTGTTGGAATTAGGCCACAGGTGGGAGGAAATTCAACAGGAAGTTAAAGACCTGAAATATCGACCGAACCATTTGCGTTTAGCTGCAGGAGATGCCAAGGAGGGGAAACTTCAGTGGTTCGATTTGTGGTAATGGCTGCCGGATTAGCGACCCGAATGGGGCGAGACAAACTGATGCTGCCTTGGATGAATACGACAATTCTTGGTTATGTTCTGCAGACGGTCCTTGAGGCGATTACCCTTCAAAAGCAAGGTTCGTTGGGTGTAAACTCGTTCTCAGTGGACCTTGAGATCTATGTTGTCGCCAGACATCCGATTGAGACCTATCTTACGGAAGACCTTATTCGGACGTTCAATTCGTACGGTGGGGTTTGGCTTCAAGTACCTTGTCCGAAGCCGCTTGCGGAAACGATTCGCACCGGTTTGCAAAACTTAAACAGTGGGGTTCAGTGGGTCGGATTTTTGCCCGGAGACCAGGTGGGGATGACGGCGTTGAGACTGGCAGATTGCTTGCAGCAGCTGCTGCGAAATTGTCCGGATTTTCTGGTGCCGACTGTCGGGGATAAGGCAGTATCCCCCGTGTTTTTTAACCGACTCTACGTTCCCGAACTTTCAGAGCTGCAAGGAGAACAAGGGGGCAGGGAAGTCTTATACCGCTATCCTGAACGTTGGTTGAAGTATCCGGTAGAGGATAGTTTCTTTCAAGATGTAGATACTCCGGAACAATACACTGCTTTGCTGGTGCACAAGGGCAAGGGATCAGTTGAAGGGATAATGGGGTTACCAAAAACTACGTCGGAGAGTAACTAACACTGGGATTATACATAATAAGGGAGAATCGAGCGAATGAAAAACAAGCTCGTCATGAATGGACCGGTGGTTTTAGTTCGCGGAGCTGGGGAACAAGCCTCTGGAGTGGGGTGGGTGCTGGCAAAAGCAGGGTTTCGAGTGGTAATGACGGAAGTGGCTAAGCCCCTCATGGTTCGTTGGCCAGTTTGTTTTGGGACAGCCGTGTCTGAAGGTCGATGGCAGGTTGAAGGGGTACCGTCAAGTCGTCTCGAAGATCCTCAAAGATGCGAGGCAGTTTGGCAAGCGGGGGAAATACCAGTTTTGGTCGATCCTAGTTTGAAGAGTCTGTCTGTGCTAAATCCAGTGGTTCTGGTGGACGCGATCATGGCCAAACGTAACCTGGGGACTAGTCGGAGCATGGCTCTGAAGACATTTGGTTTAGGGCCTGGTTTTAGGGCGGGAATCGATGTCGATGTTGTCGTGGAAACAAACCGTGGGCATCACCTAGGACGGCTGATCTATGACGGAGCGGCTCAACCAAATACCGGGGTACCGGGGGAAATCGGTGGTTTTTCGAGGGAGCGCGTTATTTATTCACCCAAAGCTGGAATCTTTAGAGCTAAGCGGGCGATTGGGGATCAGGTTTTAGTAGGAGAGTGTTTAGGTGAGATAGATGACGGGGTTCGATTAGAAGAAGTTCTTTCGTTCTGTACGGGTGTTCTAAGAGGTTTATTGCGAACAGATACTCCGGTCGCTGAGCATGTTAAAATTGGGGATGTTGATCCACGCGGGCATGTAGAATATTGTTGGACGATAACGGAGAAGGCGAGAGCGCTCGGAGGCGCAGTTTTGCTGGGAATTCTTGAAGGCGGATCCTTAACTGTCTGTGTGCCAAAGAAAAGGCTGGAAGGTAGGGACTGAAACTCCTACATTAAAAAATTTATGATGTAATTTTAATATTTGTCTTAGTAGGAAAATTTAAATAAATCGCGAATAGAATATATAAACAGTGTAGAATATCTTTCTAAAAGTTTTATAGGGATTGTTAACTCATATATCCTTGATAATAGGATCAAGGGTTTCTACGAGGCAACCGTAAATTGCTTCTCTATGAGCCAGGGGTGGTTTATAGGGTTTTGTAATAGGTTGTTTTTTTCATGTCCGCAGCGTTAGTCAAAGAAAACTAGGAATCTGGGTAAGCTAGTTTTAGGAAATGCTATGTGCCTTCGGTCGGCAGAGAGCCTTTCGCAAGAAGGAAAAGGGTGGGATTAGAATGCGTATTCTCTTTAAGAATGCTAAAATTGTAACGATGAATACAGCGCGTGAGATTATTGAGGGCGATTTACTCGTGGAGGGGTCTTTGATCGTGGCGGTCGGAGGGGTTATTGAGCAACCGGCCGACCAAGTGATTGATCTACACGGAGACTTGCTTATTCCCGGTTTAATTCAAACTCACATTCATCTTTGCCAGACCTTGTTTCGCGGCCAAGCGGATGATTTGGAACTTTTAGATTGGCTTAAATTGAAAGTTTGGCCGCTAGAAGGCGGGCATGATCCGGAATCCTTATATGATTCCGCCTTACTCGGAATTGGAGAGTTGTTTCTGGGAGGAACTACAACGATTGTGGATATGGAAACCGTGCATTACACGGAACACGCTTTTGAGGCGATCCTTGCTAGTGGCTTGAGAGCCTTGTCGGGGAAGGTCATGATGGATGATTGCAATAAGGATATTCCCCCTTCTTTGCGGGAGACGACAACAGCCTCTTTGCAAGAAAGTGTCGATTTATATGAGAGATACCATGGCAAGGGGAATGGACGCCTCGAAGTGGCTTTTACACCTCGTTTTGTAATATCTTGTACCGATACGTTGTTAAAGGAAGTTTCGCGGTATTCTCGTGAGAAAAATGCCTTTGTGCATACGCACGCTTCAGAAAACAGGTCTGAAATCGAGGTGGTGGAAAGCACGAGAGGGATGCGCAACATCATTTATTTGGATAAGGTTGGTTTAACAGGTCCAAAACTTATTTTGGCCCACTGCATTTGGCTCGATGAAATGGAAAAGGAAATCCTGATCCGGACTAGAACGCGGATTTCGCATTGTCCTTCCTCAAATCTAAAACTAGCCTCAGGGATAGCTCCGATCCCAGAGATGATGAGGCGTGGAGCCGAGATTTCCTTGGGTGCAGATGGGGCACCCTGCAATAATAACTTGGACGGATTCAGGGAAATGCGTCACGCGGCCTTGATACAAAAACCTCTTCATGGACCTACGGTCATGCCAGCAGATAGCGTGTTTGAACTAGCCACACTCGGTGGAGCTCGAGCCATTGGCCATGAACATGATCTGGGAAGTCTGGAGGTTGGGAAAAAAGCGGATTTAGCAGTCGTTAGCCTGCAGGGTTTACACACTTGGCCCAACGAGCAGGTGGATGTTTATTCGCAATTGGTATATCAGGCAACTTCCTCCGATGTACGGCTTACGATGGTTGATGGGCAAATAGTGATGAAAGAACGGCAGCTTCTGACTATAGATGTTCCACGGCTCAAGGAGAGCTCAACAAGGAGTTTGAAGCGGGTTATGGAGAGGACTTGTGTGACATAGCGCTCGGTGCTTACGACGCAGAGCAAACTAACCGTTCAAGCTCCCGGCTTTGGGGAGCGGGGCGAAACACGAGTGAGTGTTTCGCCAGATGAGCCATCCTTGGCTCACTGGCGGCAGTGCACATCCTTGTGCACTGCCCCGTGTCTGGGGTGGGTCGCTTGAACGGAAGTTTGCTGGGGCTGCTGACGCGGGGTCCAGTTGGGATCGTCTTATATTGCAAAGGAAATACTTGAAAATCTTATCTAAATGTAGGAGAATATAGTGATAAAATATGTCGAATAATAAGAGAAAAAATGGATGCGGAGGGTAATAGTTTTGAAGCAAGAGATTCATACCAAACGAGAAGGGTTTTCGAGCAGTATTGGCGTTATAGCAGCGGTACTCGGTTCCGCAGTCGGATTAGGTAACATATGGAAATTTCCCTATGTTACTGGTGCTAATGGAGGGGCAGCCTTTATATTAGTCTATTTACTTTGTGTTGCTTTTGTGGGTCTTCCTGTGATGTTATCAGAGCTTTTGATTGGCCGTCATACGAAGGCGAATGCGGTGGGCGCGTTTAAGGCTTTGCAACCTCGACGTCCTTGGTTTTTAGTTGGTGGAGCCGGTGTATTAAGTGCCTTTCTGATTATGGCCTTTTACACAACCGTTGCTGGCTGGGTTTATGCCTATATTTTCAAAGCTGCCGGGGGGATGCTCGTATCAACTAAACCGGAGGATACTTCTCTTGCTTTTAAGACCCTAGTGTCTGGAGTGGGCGAACCCTTATTCTGGCAAATTTTAGTATTGCTTGTGATCGGGACGATCATTATGGCTGGCGTGACCAAAGGGATCGAACGAGTTACGAAATTCTTAATGCCTCTTCTCTTTGTACTCCTTCTGATTATCGATATTCGTTCCTTAACACTCCCGGGTGCAGGGGTGGGGCTTTCGTTTTTATTTAAACCTGATTTTTCGAAGATAACGGTCAGTGTCATTCTAGCCGCTTTAGGCTTAGCCTTTTTTAAGTTGAGTGTCGGAATGGGCGCAATGATTACTTATGGTAGTTATGTCGATAAAAATGAGAACTTACCCAAGATGGCAATTAAAGTCGCCCTGGCGGATACGTTGGTTTCTCTAATGGCAGGTGTTGCCATTTTTCCGGCGGTGTTTGCCTTTGGGTTTAAACCGGATGCAGGGCCTAAGCTTTTGTTCATTATCATCCCGACTGTCTTTAATTCCATGCCATTGGGCAGGCTTTTTATGGTCTTATTCTTTGTTCTTACCGCAATTGCTGCAACAGGGGCCATGTTATCTTTATTGGAAGTTCCAATTGCTTATTTAACGGAGCAGTATCTTTGGACGAGACGTAAAGCGACCTTGTTAACGATTCTGGGAATTGGTTTGCTCGGATCGACAGCTACGCTGTCTAATAGCCTTTTAGCTAATGTTACTGTGTTCGGCAAGACTTTTTTTGATTTCTTCGATTTCGCAACTTCCAATATTCTACTCCCGCTCGGAGGTATTTTTATTGCCTTGTTCGTAGGTTGGCAGTGGGGAGATGCTAAAGTGAAACTAGAAATGTCCAATGAAGGACAGTTAAGGAATGAAGGATTGGCACAAATTTTTATATTCTTAGTGAAAGTTATTGTACCGGTTGCAATTGCCCTTGTACTTTTGGCGGGTTTAAATGTTATTCACTTTTAAGGGTCCGAGTGAAGACTGTAGATATGATTAGAGATACCAAGGTGCATAATGTGGTATATTCCGGTAATTATTATAGGACTTAAGGGAAAATTTTCTGAAAACCTTATTCTTAAGAGGTTTTTCATCGTGTTTCGACGAACTAAATTGTTTGACGAGAAAAAGACACTAATTTGAATAGGGTGAGAAATCATGCGTTTGGTGAACATGCGTTATGTTGAGGAAGGATCAATCTTAGCACGTCCAGTGATGAACTCTTTCGGTATGATTTTATTACAAACAGGAGTTATCTTGACGGCTTCCTATATTGATCGGTTAAAGACCTTAGGCTATGATGTGCTGTTTATTCAGGATGATCGCCTGGATGATGTAGAAATTCATGTCGCGATTACAACTCAAACTCGTGAAGTTGCCTATAAGTCCATTGAACTTATTAGCAAGTACCTTGAGCGAGATTCGAAAGATGCCTTACCTATTGATAATGTCCGTATGTCTGTGCGGCAAATGATCAACGATCTTTTATCTAGTTCTGACATTTTAGGTAATCTGACGGAAATTCAAGGCTATGATGATTATACTTTTCATCATTCTGTTAAGACTACAATAATCTCGCTCATTTTGGGTATAGCCTCAGGATATTCCGAGCAGAAGTTGATGGAACTTGGCATGGGTGTTCTCATGCATGACATCGGAAAAATTAAGGTTCCTGAAGAGATCCTAAATAAGAAAACACCACTCACCGAAGAAGAATTTGGAGAGATCAAGCGGCATACGACATACGGGTTTGAAATTTTGCGCAAGAACAATGATCTTAGTTTGCTTTCCGCTCATATTGCCTTTCAACACCAGGAAAAATGGGACGGGACCGGCTATCCTAGAGGGCTCAAAGGAAGCGGGATCCATGAATATGGAAGGCTGGCGGCCATCGCTGACGTTTATGAGGCCTTGACGAGTAAACGGGTTTACCGAAAGGCAATGGAACCTAATGAAGCCTTTGAATACATTATTTCTCAAGGAAATACGCATTTTGATCCTAAAATTTTAGAAATATTTAAAAGAAATATTGCTGTTTATCCATCTGGGTCGGGGATTTTATTAAGTAATGGGCAAAGAGGGAATGTTATTAAACAAAATCCTGCTTTCCCAAACCGCCCCTTTGTAAGGGTGTTTTACGAAAATGAAGAACCGCTAACTGCTCCGATCGATTATAATTTGGCGCATTATCCTTCCATTATGGTTGTTTCAGTTGAAAACCGTTAGTCTCTATGAACAGATATAAATTAAATAGGACTTATAACTAATAGGCCTATCATTTGATAGGCCTATTAGTTATAAGTCCTTAAAATTTTTTTAAGAGTGCTTTGAATTCTTCGATCTGCTGTACGGGGCGTTGGCAGGTATAGTTTTGACAAAGATAGGCTGTGACATGACCGGATTCTATGGGGTAATCCTGGATCCAAGGGATGGTTTCGGACAGACTTCCTTCTTGGTAAAGCGCAGAAGCATAGGGTCGAAATGTGGAAAAGAATATCTGACGCATTTCAGGGAGTTTTATTGCGTCAAGTGAACCGGCTAAAATTAGTTCCTGGCTTGGATGAAGGGCAAACTGTAAGGCTTGAAGGAAAGCTGTATATCCGGAGGGATGTTCTTCCAGGACGTCGCGAAAGGCAAGAAGTTGTTGTTCGGCTTTTCTTTCCCAGCGTTCGTCGCCGGTGAGGCGTGCTAGTTTGAGAAGGTTAAGCGCTGTGATTGAGTTACCGGCCGGCGTGGCACCATCATAGCTTTCTTTAGGACGGAAAAGAAGCTCTTCGGCATCTGAACCGGTTAGATAGTACCCTCCGCTTTCTTCGTCCCAAAAGAGACGGTCCTGTTCTTCTTGGAGTTGAAGTGCGGTTTGGAGGTAGTGAGGTTTACCACTAGCGGAGTATAGCTCGAGGAGACCTCCAATGAAAAAAGCATAATCATCCAAATATCCGGGATAGGCGGCATCCCCTTCGCGATAACGAGCCAAGAGGCGTCCATCGTTACGTTGAAGATGGGTTAGGACGAAATTTACAGCATTTTCGGCGGCTTCAAGATAGGTACCGACTCCAAGAACCTGTGCACCTTTCGCCAAAGCTGCGATCATTAGCCCATTCCAAGCCGTTAAAATTTTATCGTCCTTATGGGGGTGAATTCGTTTCTCTCGTGCTGCAAATAAGGTTTGGCGTGCGTTTTCTAGGACTAGCAAAACGTCAGCTACGTCCAAAGAGTTGTCACGAGCAACCTTCTCTAAAGTCCCTAGTAAAAGATTGGGAATATTTTTTCCTTCAAAGTTTCCCTCAGTGGTAATGTCATAAATAGCACAGTATATTGCTGCGGTGTCTTTGCCCAGCAGGGTTCTGATTTCCTCGGGAGTCCAGACATGAAATTTACCTTCTTCCCCCTCAGCGTCGGCATCTTCTGCCGAGTAAAAGCCTCCTTCAGGTGACGTCATGTCTCGAAGGACATAGGTGAAGATTTCTTTCGCGACTTGAGCATCCTTTGGTTGATGATCAACTTGATAACTTTCCAAATACGCCAATGAGAGCAGGGCATTATCATAGAGCATCTTTTCGAAGTGTGGGACTAGCCACTTTTCATCCGTACTGTAGCGGGCAAATCCGAACCCGACGTGATCATAGATTCCCCCTCGGGCCATTCCGTCCAGCGTTTTTCGTACTATTTCTAAGGCTTTGCCCTGTGGATGATCGTGGGCGTAGCGAAGGAGGAAGGTCAGGGTGTGGGGCGAAGGGAATTTTGGAGCTTGACCGAAGCCACCATAACGTGGGTCAAAGCTTTGGGCTAAATATTTATAAGCTTTATCGATAAGTTGTTGACTCCAGGTTTGAAAGGCTGCGGACGTGGGGCTACCGTTGTCTTTCGAGGCGAGGTCGTTTGGTAAAGACGAGGAGAGGGCTGGGGATTTATTGGTGATGGTACGCTGAGAATGAACGGCAGCCACGATCTGATCGCCAGACTCTCGCAATTTAGCTTCATTTGTCATCCAAAGAGTCCCCACTTGTTCTAAAAGTTCCATAAGTCCGGGACGACCATACCGCTCTTTTTTCGGAAAATATGTTCCAGCAAAGAATGGCTTTTTCTCAGGCGTCATGATTAGGTTAAGCGGCCAACCACCAGCTCCAGTTAGTGCTTGGCAGAAGGACATGTACAAATGGTCGACATCTGGACGTTCTTCTCGGTCGACTTTGATTGCGATAAAGTAACGATTAAGTAAGGCTGCAACCTCAGCGTCTTCAAAGGATTCTCGTTCCATGACATGGCACCAGTGACAGGTCGATAAACTACACCACTACGAATACCCAATAGATAAGAAAACAGGTTTGTTCTCTGTTTTTGCTAGCTGAAAAGCCTCTTCGCTCCAAGGATACCAGTTCACGGGATTATTAGCATGTTGAAGCAAGTAGGGAGACTTCTCGTTAGCTAATCTATTGGGTATGCGGTTATTTGTTGTCATGGGCAATCACCACCTTTCTAATTATATTTATTATAAAAGGGGAGCCGATAATTCAACCTCTTGTTACATAATTTCCAGTTTAGTCATAGTCTATCCGCTTCATTATTAAGGACTTTAGCATAGAATTCTGCTAAGTAGACATCCCTGATTCTAAATGATTAGTAAAGCCATTCTGCAGTAGGACGGCTTTTCTTGTGTTTTCTGGACTTACGCCAATCACACTTGTCCAGAATCAACATAATTTAGCATATAGAACATTAATTCGAGATAAGGAGAGATGTTTGTATGTATTATGACAAGGAACCGAAATTGACTGGACGTATTGTTGTACCGGGAGACCCACAATATAACGAAGCTCGCCAGGAGTTCAATACTTTCTTCAGCAAGTTTCCATTAGTCATTGTCTTCGCCCAGGAAACAAAGGACGTAGTCAATGCCATACGCTGGGCGCGTTATAGGGATGCCCCAATCCGTTTACGCTCCGGTGGCCACAACTACGAGGGTTTATCGGTGGTTGATGCCGGTATCGTAATCGACGTCAGCGAGATGACCCAGGTAAAGGTAGACCGCAAGCGTGGTACCGCCACTGTGCAGACAGGACTGCGGAACTTTGCCTTATACAAGACGCTTGGGTCCGAAGGATTAGTTGTGCCGAGCGGTGTTTGCCCCACTCCGGGCATTGCTGGTGTCACCCTGGGCGGAGGGCACAGTATTCTATCCCGGCCATGGGGTCTGACTCTTGACAACTTGCTCGAACTGGAGATGGTCGATGCAAACGGCTGCGTACTTCACGCTGATGCTGACCATCATGCCGATCTGTTCTGGGCCTCACGTGGGGGCGGTGGCGGCAACTTCGGCATCTGCACCTCCTTCCGCTTCCGCACACACTGTATTGATACGGTCGCCTTTGCCGAAATCAGCTGGGACCTGCGTGACCTAAAGCCGGTGCTGCGAGCCTGGCAGGAATATACCCTTCCCAGTGCCGACGATCGGCTAACCCCCACCCTATTCATTGGATCAGGACAGCAGACAGCACTGTTAATGCAAGGGGTCTTCCTTGGTTCGGCTAAAGAGCTGCGTCACTTGTTGCAGCCTTTACATCGGGCTGGCTCACCACAGAAGGTGACCATAAAAGAAATACCATGGTTAGAGGCTGCAGCGCTGACAGCGGCCCCCACACCGGGGACTCCCTTGCCTTTCAAAAGTGTGGGACCATACCTTTATCATTTACTGCCGAAAGATGGCATCGCCACAGTCCGACACTTCATCAACGAGCCGCCACCTAATTCCACGGTCTCCGTATTTTTACACGGACTGGGCGGAGCGGTAGCCGAGGTGCCGAATCATGCTACGGCCTACTTTTTCCGCAAGGCTCTGTCGAACATGTCACTCTTTGCCACCTGGAGTACGCCGGATAGTGCTGCCCTGGGCATCCGTTGGGTGGAGGACTTCCGCCGGGCTATGCTCCCCTTTAGCCGGGGCGTTTACGTCAATACACCGGACCTTTCAATCAAGAACTGGCCCAAGGCTTACTACGGCTGTAATTTCAAACGGTTGACTAAGGTGAAGGCCAAATACGACCCGGAGAATGTCTTCAGATACCCACAGAGCATTCCATCCGCTAAATTCCTACCATAACTATACTATGTTTTTGAAAACTGCCGGTCGAAGTTACCTCAACTTCTACCTGCAATTTATTTATCTATGCGCCCTGTAACCCTTCAATCATTATCACTGGGCTTTGGGCTAAGGGAAATCCTGGTGGGAACGGTGGAAACGGTGGCATCGGCATTCCCAACTTATTGGGGTCAGCCCAGTGAATAGTAGGATCTACCGCCAGTGAATACGGTTCGGTTAAGTTGTTAATCCATGGCACATTGATCGGAATGTGTCTTATTGCCTCGAAAGTTGGGCCTGGTGCAGAACTGTAATCCGGAATGATCTCGCCGGTTTCTGGGTCCCTTACTTTGCTGCCATAACAAAATATGATTTTTTACAAAAAAGCGTGTCTATGGTTTACAATACAAAAATGAGCGACGATGACCTTCGACGCTCATTTTTATAACAGTTTAAACCCACCTGTGAATTATATAATTATTTCTAACAGAAAGGGCTCCAGCAAGTGAACTTGTTCAGCTATAGCTGAATATCGATAATAATTATAATCTGAACTTTACAGAGGTTTGATGCTTTGAGGAAAGCTGAATACATTACAAGGATCATACTTACTCTTGATGCTTTGCAAAACTTTCATATATTGTCCGTAGTAGGCCATTTCGTAATTTTTTAGTTTACTATACGGAAAGTTTACGTATGAACCAAAGGTAAGCTCCTTAATATATTTAAAGCCCTCTGCTACCCACGCCTTGTTAATTGGCGCTTCATCATTCTTTTCCCAGTTGGATGAAATAGCCATTATATATTTTGCTTTCCTATAGTAAAAAGCAGTTTTGCTTTTAATAACATCACTTACCGCCCCGCCTAATGAATACATTTTAATGTAGGAATTGTAATCGGTAGGGGCATGATCTAATAGTTTAATGAGTTTGCGTAATTCATCTTCGCAAAGATGATTGTACATAAATCTTCCGGTGTCCGTGAATTTTTCACTCTCCGGGTAGGTGTTTGCTATTGTGTTGACAGCCTCTATAAAATCAACATACTGGATATTTTCAAAAGTAATACCCGGTATACTTAGGAATGGCTCTAATAGTTTGCTGGCTTCAGCAGGCTTTCCATAAAAGAAGCCAAAAAGGTAAGCCCCTTGTTTATATACTCTGGCGAAGGCGCTCATCCTTCGATCCAAATCTTCCAACCATTCTTGCCAAACACTTAAAAATCTGAGTCTAGCAGGTCTATTGTTGTTCCACTTCAGTTGGAAAAGCGTTATTTTATCTACCTTCTTTTTTAATTGGAAGGTGAAGGAAGTGACGACCCCGTAATTTCCTCCTCCTGCTCCACGCAAGGCCCAAAACAAATCAGGATGGCATTGTTGATTTGCTATTATTATATTGCCTTTGGCATCCACAATTTCCACTTCAAGCAAACTGTCAAGGGTAAGTCCCAAGTAGCGGGCAGATAAACCTATCCCTCCGCCTAGCACTAAACCGGATATAGCTACTGTCGGGCAAGTACCCCCCGGAAATGCATAGCCGTGTTCATAAAGTATTTCATATAATTTTCTAAGCCGTGTTCCTGCTTGTACCTTAACTACGTCGTTAATGGTATCCACTTCTATATCATTCATTAGTGTCGTGTCAATTACCAGTTTCCCCGTTCCTGTTGAATAGCCATCATAGTTGTGTCCCCCTGAGCGGATACGAAGTCTTACCTGATGTTTTTCTGACCAACGAATAGCATTGGCTACATCCTGATTATTAAAACAATATACTATTGCTATCGGATAGGCATCAATTGCCCTGTTGTATTCTTGTCTAGCTTGTTCATATTCTGGATCATAAGGCCATATAACCTTACCAGTCAATCCATTATGCTCCAATCCAAGCACCGTCCTTTTGGTTTATTGTATGCTTGTACAAATTATGCGGTGACTTAGACGGTCAATTTCGTGACCAAGAGAAGGGACAGGTACATTGGGCAAGCTGTACAACACTATGTAAGGATAGTTACTTGTAGTTATATTCAGAAAGGAAATTGCTTTGGTATAATTAGTAAGTGAAATATTTTAAAATGGGAATTGTTGTCAAAAAGGCGGTACATTCCTCGTAGTAGGAATGTACCGCCTCCGTAATTTGCGTAAACCAGAGTGGTTGGATTAGGACAATTCAATGATGTTTATAAGAACGATAATGATCGTATTGTTTGGATTAAATAAGATAATAATTATGCCTATAAAGTAATGCTGAAATGATTATTCTGTCTAACGGAAGAAAATTGCCATCAGTGGCAAAAATATCATATGAGAAGGCAAGATAGAGAAATAAATGATGTAAATGAAGCCAATTGCAGAATAGACTCGGGCTCTGTGATATAATTGATTTGTAATATATGTAAGATAGGGGGTAGCTATATGGCCCTTGTAAAAAACAGAACCATTTCTTATGAGGACTTTCTTAAACTCAGAGAAGCAAGTGATGATAAATTGGAGTTTATTGATCGCTTCGTGTATATGACTCCAGCACCGACACCGCTGCATCAGCGAATTTGTTTTAAAGTGGCTAAAATTTTGGATGGACATGTTACGGATAAGAATTGCCAGATGTTACAAGGAGTTAATATTAGGTTTTTGGATGAGGAAAAAAGAAAAATTGGGGATGTGATCCCTGACATTACGGTGTTTTGTGGCAACGACGACATAAATTCAACATTTATTGAGGAGATTCCAGCACTGATCGTCGAGGTTGTTTCACCATCTTCGGTTTATGCTGATAATATCGAAAAGGCTGCTCTGTACAAACGGGCAGGAGTGAAGGAATATTGGATCATTGATCCTAAATCGAAATGCATCACAGTCTGGAACTTTGTTTCCGATGAACAAATGATATATCACGATGCCGCCATGTCCTATTTATTTGAAGGTTTAAGCGTAGAATTTAAAGATTTATTTGTTTAGCAAAAACTCGAAGTGTGTGAATTCCACCAATAGTATGAAACAGAAGGATCATTTAATATACCGGCTATGTATGCAAACTCATTTGTTGACGAGTATAAGAGCTAATCGATACCGTTCATGCTTATGAGGCTAATATAATTTTTCAACTGGTAAATAAGACAATATTAACCATTGCATTAGGTGTATTAAGGATATAATACACCTAATGCAATAATTTTGGGGGTGACATCGTGAACAAGTCTTTTGGATTAACGTTCGGTATTTACCCGCTAAGCGTGGCTGGCACGCCATTCGGTTTGGCTGTTGGGCCGGAGGATAACTACGAAAAGATTCAGTTGGCTCTCAAAGACCTTCGAGGTGAGAATAAAACTCTGCTTCCAAGAAACTATCTCATTTATACGAAGGAATGGGAAGCGAAAATGTTATCAAATGCGGATCGTTATCTTGATGTTGGTTTATTAGGGGACTTGACCTTGGGATGCGGGGATTGGACACACCACCAAGAGTTGGCCATAGAACTTGATCATTGGCTCGCTTTTATTCGAAAAGTTATTAACCAATACGGCTCTCATATAGCTTCGCTTCAAATTACCAACGAACCCAATTTGTCGTTTATGGAAGGTTCGAAGCCGTATATACTGCAAGCCCTTGTAGAAGGAGTGATCGCAGCCAAAAAAGAAACCCAAGCTCGCAATCTCCCGATAAAAGTTGGATTTGGTTCGGTGCCAGATAGTCCAATGGCAGTTCCTCATTTTTGGGAAAGTCTCGCTAAGGCAGGAGGGAGCACATTTATAAATTCCGTCGATTTTGTCGGGCATAATTTTTATGTGGATGTATTTGAGGAACAACCACTTGATTTAAAACAAATATCAGCTTCTGTAGAACGTACGCTTCATAGTTTAAGGAAAAAACATTTTATTACAGCCGGTATACCCACTTCAGTCCCAATACGAGTTACAGAAAATGGATGGCCTACGGGGAAGAACCCTATCGCCAATGTAGAAAGACCTTACGAGCATCAGGCGAACGTTCTTGAGACGGTGATACGTACGATTTACAATTTGCGACTGGATCTAAATATTTCCCATTACGAGCTATTTGGCCTCCGGGATGCAGATAGTTCTAAAGAGGATCTTTTCCATCAATATGGAATTATGCGGGATGATTATTCTCCGAAGCCAGCTTACGATACATTTAAGAAACTAATAAATGAGCTTGGTATTTGACCTAAAAAGACTTATGCTACTTGTATCACGTAAGGATATTCCTGGGGCTTGAAATAGACTTTGAGATTAAATAAGTCAAAAAATGAGGTCCTGGGATCGCTAAATAGGGCCTTGGTTGATCAAACAGCCGTCAATTTTCGCTACTATTTCAGGTTAATTTAATAGGACTTTATATTCTAAGAGCACAACATTGCTAACTGATGAACCCACAGTAAACTCCAGAAATTACTGGAGTTTTTATTTAACCGTTTTTTATGAAGGCACATAAGGTAGTATAAAGTATGTCAGGATAGGAGGTCCAGCATAGGTATGGGTTGGGTAATTCAACAGGGTAACGGTATTGCGAAGAAAGCTCCCGTAGAAGAGAAGCCCTCGATTCCAAAATCAACTGCCAAAACAATGAATACCGCAGGTTTTAGTTTTTATGTTTTGCCCAATAATATTTCCAATTCTGCGTTAATCCCCATAAGTGTATCACCCCAGCCCCTGGCTTATGTCCAGGCTGCAACCGGGATAAATAAGATGATTATTGTCAGAGTGTCAGCCGGCTGGAGGATTAAGAATGTTGAAAATGATACTTACTGCGCAGTCATGTTCAAGATATGGCGGGGTGAGCCGGTAACCGGTGAATTAGTCTGTAGTCTTCTGGATGGGGGAGAAAGCAAATCTACCAATTATAAGGTTACATCTTTCGAACATGTGGATGCCGGCTTTAGAGAATTCTCGAATACAGTCTATACTCTAACAGCGCAGCTTGCCACCGGATCTTGTGCGGAAATCGTGGGTTGTCTTACTATGACAGCATTGGGTTTAGAAGAGAGCTTATAAGCAGAGGGTGCCGAAACTGGTTATAACGACGTATTCAGCAATTACAATATTTCGATATACCCTTCTGTTCCATGCACGCGAATTCGTTGCCCATCTTTTATCAGTTTGGTAGCATTTTCCACACCAACAACTGCTGGTAAGCCATATTCACGTGCGATAACTGCTCCATGGGTCATCAGTCCACCAACTTCGGTGACTAGGCCTTTTATGGATACAAACAACGGTGTCCAGCTAGGGTCAGTAAAGGAGGTGACTAATATATCTCCATCTTCTAGATCAGCATCTTCCAGGTTTAAGATGACACGTGCTCGTCCCTCTATAACCCCGGAAGAAACAGGTAGACCTACAAAAGCTTCGGCTGGGAGATTTTCTCGTTTGTACTTCCCTGCAATGATTTCACCATCAGACGTGATAACACGTGGGGGAGTTAGTTTTTCATAGAATTTGTACTCGCTTTTTCGAATACTTATGATCTGGTAATCCAGTTTATTTGTGCGTACGATTTCGCGAAGTTCTTCAAAAGTGAGATAGTATATATCTTCTTTTTCATAAATAACGCCCACTTGCACGAGTTGTTCGGCTTCTTTCAGTAAAGCTTGCTTATAAACGAAGTAGCGATTAATCATGCCGTATTTGGGATATTCACGATAACCGATGAAATTCCGGATTAGGTCGATCATTCGTTTTGTTTCTTTAGCTTTTTGTTCACCATCCGGTAATGGCTTCAATCGATCTAATAACTCTTGTTCTTTTTTCAAAGCAACACGCCGCCCTTGCTCAAATTTTCGCTGGCTAGCATTAGGCTCAAAGTTTTTGATGTTGCTGAGAATCATGGGGACAAGTGTCGTTGGTTTTTCACTCCAACGAGTTTTAGTAATATCGATTTCTCCGGCACATCGCATTCCGTATTTGCTGAGATAAGCACAGATAGCGTCCTGGGTAACACGCCCACCATCAAACTTAACCAGTTCAGCCAAAAAGTTATCATCTTTTACATGTTGTAAATAATCAATTACTTCTGGATAAGGACGAATCACATCGGCGACATCCAAGAGCGCCAGACCCATTTCCGAAGTAATATTGTTGGGTACAGATTGAGAAAGCGTATCTGCTACGTTTTTTTCACCTAACCACTTGTTCATTTTTTCATTGATCCATGATGAAGCATCCATAGCAGCCATAATCACACCCAAATTTTGTGGGTCAAATAAAATCTTCTTTAATTGCTGGATATCTTCTAGAATAAAATCAAATAAATCCGATCCTGATTTCGTTTGGATGTTTTGTTTTAACTCTTCTATCGATGTTTGACTACTCTTAATCAAATCAGAAACGATTGTCGGCTCGTTTTCGATTTGTGCTTGAAAACCCGAAGACAATATACCGTTATTGTTTTTACTGGGATTCGGTACTTTTTTACCATCTGGTGACGATTTTATAAAATCTTCTCGCTCTACGATAGTCAGGAGTGCGTCTTTTATGAGCGGATCGGATTTTCCCAAGGCATCTATTATCGTTTTTCTGCTGACAGGTGAAGCCAGATGATGTGTGATATCAACAAACAACCTTCCACCAGCTTTACGCATGGGTGCATTAGTCGTTAACAGGAAAAAAGACAATCCCAAAGGTTTCATGGGATCGGTCATCATCTGTTGATGACCGACAGATACATAGACGTGATTTTCTTGATCATTTGCTTCAGGGATGGGGTATAAAGTAGTGATTGGCCGACTCTGGACAATAAAAAAGGAAAGGGGACACACCTCTTTTGAACGATTTGTCTCTGAGGCTGGAGGAATGTCCCCAACTAATGTATCATCAGCCAAACACCATTCGATATCTTGTGGGCAACCAAAATAAGCTTCGATCTGTCTTCCTAAACGTGCTAGTTGTAAAATTTGTTGTTCAGTAAGTGTTTGAGCCTTTTGCTGATCAGGATCGATCTGCTGTGTCTCTGTTCCGCCTTCTTTTAGTCCATAGATAGCCAATTTTTTGGTTGCTATCATTTTATCGACGATTTCTTCTTCCTGTACTTTATAACAATCGGCAGATACCAAGCCAGAGACCAGTGCTTCTCCAAGTCCAAAACTGGCATCGATTGATAGCAGCTTTCGGTTAGAAGTAAGCGGGTCAGCGGTAAATAAAATCCCTGAAGCCTGTGAGAAAACCATCCTTTGAACGATAACGGATAAATAAACCTGGCTGTGGTCAAATTTGTTTTGCATTCGGTAGATTACCGCACGATCCGTAAATAGGGAAGCCCAACATTTGCTGATATGCTTTAGGATTGCCTCCTTTCCGATAATGTTCAAATACGTATCCTGCTGGCCGGCAAAGGAGGCCGTCGGTAAATCCTCTGCAGTTGCGCTGGATCGTACTGCATAGGCATTTTTATCATCAAACCTGGAGAGGAGGCAGGTGATCTCTTCATTAATGTCTTGAGGGATGGCTATCCCTTCGATGACCCTGCGAATCTCACCGCTAAGTTCACCGATTTTATCCCGGTCTTCCACCTTTAGAAGCGATAACTGATCAAGTAATTCGTTAATCGACGTCGTTTCCCCAATGATTCTTTTAAAGGCTTCAGTAGAAATACAAAAGCCATCCGGTACGCGTATTCCTTCAATCTTGGAAAGTTCCCCCAGGTTCGCGCCTTTACCCCCAACAACCATGAGTTTTGTTTTGTCAATATCCTGAAAACCAAGCACAAAGGAACTCATACGTTTCCCTCCTCTAAGGTTTCTTTTGCTGCATTTAGTTTTGTTTCTGGAATCATATTAATTCCTTTAGATTCCATAATAATACCCCTCCAACAAATCACATTAAACGTGCTATTGCATTATAGCAGTAGCAAATGGGAACAAATAGTCTATTTTTACAATTTTTTATATGTTATAATAAAGCAAGAAGAATTCGATTTTCAAAGAAGTAAATCTTAGAGACACTAAACCGATGCCAAGGTACATCATTTATAAGCAAATGAAAACAGTTATTTAGCAAGCTGAAATAGTTCAAACAATGTAAGGGAGGGTCGAAAACCCTTCCTTTTGTTATGCATTGTCTTTCCCATAAATTAAACGCTTTCCCCGACGTATTGGAGTTGCTAGTTTACCTGATATTATTAAAAGATTAGCAAAAGAGGGATATCAACATAAAGGCGATTTAGAAGTAGAAGGGCGTGAAGTATTCCGAAGAACCGAAGAAGCCTGTCATCAATGACAAGTGGTATATAGCTTTTTACCCAAGGGTTTGTACCTTGGGTATCTCAAATTAAACTCATCCTTTGGCGGTTCTAATGATTAGAGGTTTCCCTATCAAACGACAGTGGTGGCTGTTCCATCCAGCCTCTTTCAATCAATATCTTCATACCTTCTTCGCCATAACTCATTATTTCCACCATTAGTGTAGCATAATGTAAAGCTAAATCTTTTCTAAAAGAAAGAGACATTGCGTAGGCACATAAATAAATTCCTGCCGTAACCGATGTAGCAACCAGAAACATAATTAACTTATCTGAAAAAGGTGAGATAGTTGAATCAGTTACTTCCATACTTACTGGCAAACTGCCCAAATGTTGTTCTTCCTTAAGAATTTTACTAAATATGTCAATTTGCTTTTGAGCAAGGTCTTTTCCCCTAATAAGATAGTCTTTAATTTCTTTATCATGCATTACTTGAATAAAACCCATTAACATGAGCATTCCAATATAATTTCTCTCAATAATATAAAATATCTCACCTAATTCCATAGCATTTAATAGTCTATGCTTACCAAACCATGTTCCTAATAGAGATTCTCTTTTTTGAATAAATTCTATTTGGCGAGGATAGGGCATTTTAGGGGGTCTATCGTAAATTCCTTTGGATAACATAAGATTTAATGATTTCTTAAATAATGCACCACTTAAATTTAAACATTCATAGAAAAATTCAACAATATCCTCACGGGCTACTTTTGTAATTGTAGTAGCATAATCGCTAAAGACCATTTGGTTAAACCTATAAACATAGCTTAACCCATAAAGGTCTGTGTAGAGGGCAGGTGCGGATAAATCAAAATCATTATCAGAAAACCCTTTAGGTATAGGGAAATTTTCATTTGTAAATATCTCTATAATTTCATCTGTAGATTTTTGTAATAAATACATTTGTTCTTTAACTAAAGGTTTAATTTCCGGGTCCTGCATATAGTGTTGAAAATGTTTAAATACGTATAAATTTGACGTATTCTGCATGTAAGTTTTCCATAGACTTGCAATTTCGGGAGTTGTTAAGTTTATGTGTTGCTCTTTCATAAGTTCCTCCAAATAGAAATTAATATTATCAACTAATATGTGTCATACCCTATATAACTATACTAAGAAGTATCATCGAAGTGAAAAAGCCAAGAGCGCATATACACTCATCAAACTGGGTCACGGTGCTATGAGGGATTTCGCCTTGGCATTATTCCTTCACGATTTTACGGCAGCAGCGAAGGATGCGAGATTGTGACGTTGGGTATAGCACTCGTTATAAAGCCGCCGGATTTCGTTTTAAGTGTCACTAACAGACTTTCTGTCTCACCAGTCAGCCTAAAGAGCATGGTCAAAAGATTGCGTAGTTTTGTAATGCCATTAACTTGGGGCTCAAGTTGTCTTGGACTTTAGAATGCCTAGATTCTCCGCGGTCGCTAACCAACCGAGGGTGTCTTGGGGGTTTTCCAGACCGCCTCTTTTTTCGTCTTTAAATTAATCCTCCTTGGAAACTGTAACTAGTATTGACAAGCTGTCATATAATGCAATGCAAGTCAACATTAAATGAAATAGGAGTGAATAGAAATTATGAGTTACCAATTCTATACTCTTCCTCAAAACACTTCCGGGGCAGCAGATATCCCTATTTTCAATACACCCACGCCCCTGGCAAGCCTTACGGTTACAGCCGGTTCCGGCAATGATATAGCAACTGTGAGAGCAAATATTGGCTGGCAAGCTCAGCCTGTAACCAATTTAACACAAGTATTATTTAAAATCTGGCGCGGCGCCCCTGTTACCGGTCAACTGGTATGCAGTGTTCAAGACAGTTCGGAAAGCGCATTTGATAAGGTCGCAACCACAGATTTCAGTGAGGTGGTTTCCGGCCTGACATCTGATCAACCCGTTACCTTTGTCTTGACTGCAGAAACCGTGGGAACCAGCGCTCTGGCCGAAGTTATTGGCCCCCTGACTTTTACCGCCTATGGTACCAATTTGAATGAAGCAAGTTATTACGAACTTCCAAATAATACTTTTGGCGGAGTTAATATCCCTGTCGCACAGACCCCGGTTCCGTTGGCTTTTATTAATGTTGATGTTGTACCGGGTCAGAATGTGATCTTGAGGCCTACCGCCTGCTGGATAGCAACAAGCAATATCTTTCCCAAAGTGGATGTACTCTTCAAACTGTGGCGAGGCGCGCCTATAACCGGTACACTTATAGCCAGCGCAGATGACAGCGGGGATGTGGAAAGAGGAGCCGTTACAACATTTTCCCATGTGGATACCGGTTTTACCTCAGCGCAGACTGTAACCTATGTTCTTACTGTGGAAGCTCCCAATCCCGGTCTTACAGCAAACATTGTGGGAGCACTGATAATTACCGGTTCTGTTCAGACGCTGAGTGCATTCTTCACATTGCCCCAAAATACCTCTGGCAGTGTAAGTATTCCAATCACTGCTACCGGGACACCAATGGCTGCAATAACTGCAGAGACATCCCCCGGCCTTAAATTATCCCTGCGAGCTGCTGTCGGTTGGCAGTTGTTATCCGGCCTTGCTACTCCCATTCTCTTCAAAATTTGGCGCGGAGCTCCCAATACCGGTACTTTGATATACAGCACTCTGGATAGTGGAGAAAGTTCCTTCGATTATCGCAAAGTCACCGCTTTAGCCCATATTGACAGCGGATTTACAGCTTCAGGGCCGGTAACCTATACCCTCACAGCCGAACTGACAAAGCTGGGAGCAGCGGCCAATGTAGTAGGCCCTCTCACTTTTACGGCTGTTCCGGAGACTTAAAACACAAAGCTATAATGTCAAAACACTTACAAAACACGGTTGTGCCGTGTTTTTTGTTTTTTCTTAATACTGCTGTTTCAAAGATTCAATCAATTTTTCAGTAAAATTTCAGCTAAGCTTCAGTCTTGTTTCAGATTGATATTGCATAATATCATTGTCCCCTAGAAACTATTTCGCTTGGGCAGTGCGGCTTAGTCTATAAATCTAAGGGTCTTGGGCTAATAAATTAGAAGCGAAAAGTTTTCTTTGAAACTCATCATCTTAAAAAGGAGGTGGAAAATGACTAGTAAATTTAATAAAGAAAACGTTGCATTAATGCTAGTAGTGATGCTATCGGGCAGTTTGAATTTAACAAATTTAAGCATTGAGGGTTATTCTAATCAATATTACGCAGCGGGCGTTAAGAGCATGACCATGAATTTAAAGAACTTTTTTTTTTTCGCCTTGGATCCTGCTGGATTCGTCACGATTGATAAACCGCCTTTAGGTTTTTGGATGCAGACGATATTCGCAAAAATATTCGGATTCAGCGGCTGGAGCATTCTTCTTCCTCAAGCTTTAGCCGGCGTGATTTCAGTTTTGCTTATCTATTACATAATAAAACGATCTTTTGGAAGTACGGCTGGTCTGATTTCGGCATTATGCCTAGCAATAACCCCCGTTTTTGTTGCAGTCAGTAGGAATAATACTGTGGATAACCAGTTGATCCTAGCCTTGCTACTAGCCTGTTGGGCTCTTTCAATTGCCGCAGAAAAGGGGAAGCTCAAATATCTATTCTTGAGTATGGTGTTTGTTGGCCTTGGATTTAATATTAAAATGCTTCAGGCCTATATGATTATTCCCGCAGTCTATATCCTGTATTTATTATCCAGTGCGATTTCTATTAAAAAAAGAATAGTCCATCTGACTATAGGAACGTTGCTTCTATTGGCAGTTTCTCTATCCTGGGCATTAGTGGTTGATTCCATACCTGCGGTCAATCGACCCTATGTCGGGAGCAGCAATAATAATACAGTCATGGGTCTAATTACAGGACATAATGGAACAGAAAGGCTTGGCGGCATATTCAATATATTCGGTCAGAGTAAAGGCCCTGGAGGTTCTTCAAACGGAGGCCCGGGAGGCGGACCACCACATAATCAGCCAAGTCAGGGAATGCCAGGTAACCCACCCAGTGGAAATGATGGAGGCCCTAGGCAAGCTGGTAACAATCAGCAGCAACCTCCTTCAGGAGATTCAGATGGACCAGGTGGAGCTCCTGGTGATGGATTATCAGGAACCTTTGGAAATCAAACTCCTGCCGGTCTCACACGGTTGTTTGCCAAAAACGTCCTTTCTGACCAGATCGTATGGTTCATCCCTCTGGCAGTGTTAGGTTTTATAGCGGCAGTGATCAAAGAAAAATTGCGATTTCGTTTGGATAATAAGAGAAAGCAAGCACTTGTCTTATGGTTTATGTGGTTCTTGCCGGAATTTATTTATTTTAGCTACAATACGGGATTATTTCATTCCTATTATTTAACAATGCTGGCGCCACCAATAGCAGCTTTAGCCGGGATTGGAATTGTCTCCATGTGGGAGATGTACAAGGAGGGTGGCTGGAAAGCTTGGTTCTTACCGGCAGCACTCTTGGCCAACGGTGCAGTTCAACTGTTAATATTGAGGTATTTCTATAGTTCATCTCAGATAATTAAAGTTTTAATGGGTTTGCTCATTGTCCTGTGCTTTATCTCGACTATAGCCCTAGTTATAGTTAATCTTCGAAAAATGGAAAAAATTGTTTCCGGACATAAAACTAAAAATATCGCTTGCTCCAAGATGCTTAAGCTTAATAAAATATTAGTCAGTTTAGCAGTAGTGGGGCTTTTGGTAACTCCTGCAGCAGGCTCATCGGCAGCGATGTTTTACGCAGTTCATTCGTCATTTCCGGGTGCTGGTTTGGAACTGCTGCCAGCTCGTTTGATAGGAAGCCAGAAATCAGGCACTTTTAGTGGCGGCAACAGCAATGGTAGTGGAGACAAGGGTGTCCTAAAAGATAGCACTGCCGATTTAATCGCATTTCTGAATAAACATCTTGTTAATGGAAAAAGCCAACTTGTTGTGAGTTCAGCGAACACAGCCGAAAACTTTATCTTAAAGTCTAATGTCAATGTGGGATCACTGAGTGGGTTTATGGGAAATGAGACCGTAATGAGTTTGGATCAATTTAAGCGGTTGGTTATGAGTGGAGAGGTTCGTTATGTTTTAGCTGAGGAGAATGATGGCAGAGGGGGCTCAAATAGTTCGATCATGGACTGGGTCAAAGAAAACGGTCAGCTTGTTTCGTATGCCGGAACAGATATCGCCGAAGATTCAAACAACCAGAACTCAGAGCAAGTATATGATTTGAAAACTTATGCTGACTCTATCGATAATGAGTAATTCATTTCACTTGAAGCTCAATTCTGGGGTTTCTAAAACTGAGGAAGAACCGATTGTTTATATAAAAAGAGCTCTTCCATATTTAAATGCTACTGGAAGAGCCCTTTTATCTAAGCTAAATATTAAATTACGGCATAAGTATAATAATTTTTTGGTTATAGTAATCGGATTGCCACAAGTGGCAGGTCGTCACTGATCGGTTTTTCCCACCATTTATTTGACGACGATAAGGAGTTCACCGGCCTTGACCTGCTGCCCTTCTTTGACACTCACCGAGCTGACAATCCCTGCAATAGAACTCGTTATCTTTGTTTCCATTTTCATGGCTTCGACAACTGCCAGCGGTTGGTTCTCTGTTACTTTGTCTCCTTCTTTAACCAGCAACGTCACGACAGTCCCTGGGATAGGGGATCCGATTTCATTCTTGTTATCAGGGTCTGCCATCTGCTTTAAGCTGTATTCTCCCGACTGGGTAAGAAGGTTGATGTTGCTCCAGTTCTTGTCTTTGATTTTGATTTCTCTTCTGTTCCTGTTGACTTCAAACACTAGAGTTCTGAATCCTTCCAGATCCGGCTTTTCAATGGAGAGAAGCTTGATCATCAGACTCCTTCCTTCAGCGACCTCAGCCTCAATGATTTCTCCTTCGGAAAGACCATGGAAGAACACGTCGCTTCCGAGCCTGCTCAGGTCTCCGTATTCGGCTATAATTTTTAAGAATCCTTCAAACACTTCCGGATACAGGGCATAACTCAAGATATCCTGCTTAGTTGGTTCAAATTGAAATTTATCTCTCAGGTGTTTGGCGATACTGTCAAAATCCTCATCTGGGAGTAGTTCGCCTGGACGCACGGTTATCGGTTTTTCTCCCTTCAGTACCAGCTTCTGGAGTTTCTCTGGGAATCCTCCCATCGGCTGGCCCATCATACCCATGAAATAGGATACGACGGAATCAGGAAAGGCCATCATCGCCGCTTTCTCGTAAATATTCTCTGGAGTAAGGTGATTCTGGACCATAAATATGGCGAAATCTCCTACAACTTTCGAGGACGGAGTGACTTTCACGATATCCCCCAACATCTCGTTAACTGTCTTAAACATTTCTTTGATCTCAGTGAACTTATGCCCGAGACCGAAACTTTCCACCTGAGGCTTAAGATTGGAGTACTGCCCTCCGGGAATCTCATATTTATAGATTTCAGCAGATCCCGATTTCAGGCCCGACTCGTACTTACTATAGACTGGTCGGACTGCTTCCCAGTAGTCAGATATTTGTTGGATCCCTTTCAGATCAATACCTGGATCCCTTTCCATGTTTTTAAGTGCTGCAACAATAGAATTCATGGCCGGTTGGCTCGTTAGGCCTGACATGCTATTGAAGGCAGTATCCACAATATCTACCCCCGCTTCCACAGCCATAAGAACCGTTGCCCCCCCATTGCCTGTGGTGTCGTGGGTATGAAGATGGATAGGAATTGCGATTTCGTTTTTCAAGGCGCTGATCAGCTTGTAAGCTGCATGGGGCTTCAGGAGAGCCGACATGTCTTTTACGCCCAGGATATGGGCTCCGGTTTTTTCTATCTCTTTAGCCAGCTTGATATAGTAGTCCAGGTTATATTTATTCTTCCTGTTGTCGAGGATATCCCCGGTATAGCAAATGCAGGCTTCAGCGACCTTCCCGCTCATTAAGACTTCGTCAATAGAAATTTCCATGCCCCTCAGCTCGTTTAAGGAGTCGAAGATTCTGAAGACATCGATGCCCGCGACTGCTGACTCTTTAATGAATTCCCGAATGACATTGTCAGGATAGTTCTTATAGCCTACCCCATTCGCTCCTCTTATGAGCATCTGGAACAGGATGTTCGGGACGCTTTTCCGCAGTTGCTCCACCCTTGCCCACGGAGACTCCTTGAGGAACCTGTAGGCCACGTCAAATGTCGCGCCCCCCCACATTTCAAGAGAAAATAGATCCTTGCCGTAGACCGAAGTTGCCTTGGCGATCTTGATCATGTCTTTGGTCCTCATCCTTGTCGCCATCAGAGACTGATGGGCATCCCGCATGGTCGTGTCGGTAAGTAACACCTTCTTCTGATCTTTAATCCAGTTGACAAGCCCACCGGCACCTTGAGTATCAAGGATCTGCTTGGTCCCGCTCAAATCGCTTGAACTGAGATCGTCGCTTTGGGGCACCTTGGGGACATCATATTGCAGCTTTATCCCCAGCGTCTCGTTGACCACGACATTGCCGAGAAATTTCAGAATCCGACTTTCATCATCGGTCTTATGGGTGAGCGAGATTAGGTCAGGATTTTCCTCGATGAATCCGGTATGACATTCTCCGTTCAGAAACTGCGGGTGATTGAGAACGTTAATCAGGAATCCGATATTGGTCTTGACTCCAGTAATTTGCGTCTCGGTTATCGAGCGAATGGATTTCTTGATGGCATCCTGGAAACTTCTGGACCAGGAGATGTTCTTGACGAGGAGGCTGTCATAATAAGGACTGATTTCAGCTCCAGTGAATCCGTTGCCGCCGTCCAGCCTGATCCCGAAGCCTGAGCCGGTCCTGTAGGATTCGATCTTCCCTGTGTCAGGAGCGAAATTAATTGAAGGATCCTCCGTCGTGATTCTGCACTGAATGGAATACCCATTAAGCAGGATATCCTCCTGAGAATTTATTCCGATCTCAGGAGAATTCAGGGCGTATCCTTGAGCGATCAGGATCTGGGCCTGCACGATATCTATCCCTGTGACCATCTCAGTAACCGTGTGCTCAACCTGGATCCTTGGATTCATTTCAATGAAATAATAATTTCCCTGCTTGTCTACCAGAAATTCGAGGGTTCCTGCACTCCTATAGTTTACACTTTTCGCAATCTTCAGAGCATCCTGATAGATATTATTTTTAATTTCCTGGGAGATAGAAAAGGCAGGAGTAAATTCCACGACCTTTTGATGCCTTCTCTGGATTGAACAATCCCGTTCAAACATATGAACTATATTGCCGAACTTGTCCCCGAGGACCTGAACTTCGATATGTTTCGGTTTCTCAAGGAATTTTTCCATGAAGATATGATCAATGCCGAACGCTTTTTTGGCCTCGTTTTTAGCACTTAAGAAGGCAGACTCCAGCTCACTCTCGTCCCTGACGATCCGCATGCCCCTTCCGCCGCCTCCAGCAGCTGCCTTAAGCATCAGGGGGTAACCGCATTCTGACGCGTGCCTTTTTGCTTCATCCACAGTTTTAACATTCTTCTCATAACCCGGGATGATCGGAACTCCGACTTCCTTGGCGACGATCTTGGACTTGATTTTGTCTCCCAGTCTGTCCATCATCTCCGCCGTCGGTCCAATGAACGCGATGCCTTCCTGCTCGCAGCGCAGGGCGAATTCAGGGTTTTCCGACAAGAAGCCATATCCTGGATGAATGGCATCCACGCCCTTCTTGATTGCCAGGCTGATGATCTCCTCAATATTCAGATAAGCATCAACAGGACTCTTGTCTTCGCCGATGAGATAAGCTTCATCGGCCTTCCCTCTGAAGAGGGAATATTTGTCTTCGTTGGAATATATCGCGACAGTCCGTATTCCCAGCTCATTGCAAGCTCTGAATACCCTAATAGCGATTTCGCCTCTATTGGCGACCATCACCCTTTTAAATTTACCCATGATTCTTCCTCCATCTCTTATTTTTCCCGCTCGACCTTTACCGAGGCTACACTAAAATACAGAAATATCCAATTAATGTTAGACCTAGAGGGCTATATGCAACCATTATATGCCCAGCCCACTAAATCACACTATCCTCCTTGTAAGATTTTTTGACAAGAGACATGTCTTTCAAGTTTATAAATATTCTATAAAAATCTTCCAATTCCTTTTGGCGACAAATAATAATTTTAACCTCAATACCGCAATCATGACGAACATCCCCTAAAAAAGAACTATAATGATGTTCTTCGTTTTTGTCAGATTGAAGAACCAGTTTTGTTACTAAGAATGGCAGAGGTCGCTAGATAGAACGTCGAGTGGAATTATATATAATTCCACTCGATTTTCATTATATAGATCAGACTTTTAAACAACTTATGATCACTTAGCTTAGTAAGACTCAACGAAAGAGGCACATATACTAAACTATATTAGGCAGAAAGAAGGGAACAGGTTGAGATCATCACGAAATGTCTTACTTTCAATTATGACGTGGAATACTTATATTGGTGCGGAACTGACACCTCTTCTTAGTGCTACTCCTAAACAAATCCCCAAACAAGTCACAAATGTTTTTCGTCAATTTCTTGCTACTGATATTTCAAAACGAGCAAGGGCTATTGCCCTGCAGATCATTTTAAAAGAACCAGATATTATCGGCTTGCAGGAAGCAGCGTTATGGGAGCTTATTCCACCATATTCACAAAGAACTGTATACGACTTTTTACATATCCTGCTTTGTGAATTAAAATACAGAGGGCTTCGGTATAGAGTAGTGGCACAAAACAAGAATTTCGACACAGCATTACCAAGCAGTTTGTGGAACCTTATCCGTTTTACCGACAGAGATGTTATTTTAGTTCGTGAGACAAGTGCGGTAATGGTTATTGGAAAGATAGAAGCTAACTTTAAAACTAATTGGCACGTTCAAATTGCTGGACAACTATTAACTATTCAGCGGGGATGGTCCGCTATTGACGCTTCCGTTCAAGGATGTAGATTCCGAATGGTCAATACACATCTTGATTCACACTCTCCTGAAGTACAGATTGCCCAAGCTAATGAATTGTTATCAGGGCCAGCAGAGACGGAAATTCCGCTGATTTTCACAGGTGATTTTAATTCGAATGGCAATGGCAATGGCAATGGCAATGGCAGTGGGACCCCAACTTATCAAAATCTAATTGCGGCAGGTTTTGAGGACACTTGGGTTGCCGTCGGTAAAGGTAATGGGTTCACTTGTTGCCAAGGTGCTGATTTGTTAAATGTCGAGTCTCGATTAAATGAACGAATTGATTTAATTTTATTCAGGAAGAAGAAAAATTGGACTGCAGTTGAAGCTGAAGTGGTAGGAGAGGCTCAACGTGATCGTACAAAAACAAGACTCTGGCCATCGGATCATGCGGGCGTGTATGTAAAATTAGAATTTAAAAATTGCTAAATATGTTAATTATTCCAAAAAACGTGAGCTATGATGCTATATTAATCATTTCGCCGTTCTTTTGAATGTTCTTAAAGAGAACATTATTTTAGCTCCCCAACGGGATATGTATTTAGGATAGATGGACTCAGGATTGACATAGATTGGAGTGTTGGTTATAATTTATTTAGTAGTTTACTAAATAAATAAATTACTAGATTACTAATAAAATATTTCTAAAATATTACTGGGAGGTTTATTCATGAAAATACCAACTACTTTAAAACATAAACCGGTTATTGTATCTGAAAACTATGAGAATATTGATGGCCGGAAGGCTCACAATACAGATGCCAAGGGGCTTTCTTTGGGGCTAGCCCAGTGGAATGATCGAGGGAAATTGGATATTTCCGCAAAAGTATGGCGTTACACCGGAGAAAAATGGTCCCGGCAATCAGAGGAGCTGCCAATGCACCGCGTTCTTGACCTTGCCATTTTGACTTGCAGAAGCAGCTTATATTTTCAGGACGCATATCGTTTACCCAAACTGTATGATCCCGATAACACATTGATTGATCGGATTGGGCTGCAAGGGGATGCCATGAGTGTTTCCGTCTGTACAGAAAATCCCATGATTGACGAGGATATTAAACTGTTTTCTCAAGCGCTGAGTGATGATGGCGAAATGATTGGAGAGCGACTTCGGGTCTTATCCCGGCTATTAAAAGAAATGGGGTATTAGACAAATTACGAGCAATGCATAAAAACCAATAAAGATAATTTTTCGGTCCCGAAAGGAAAGTGAAACATGGATAAGAAAAGTCGCAAGGAACTGCTGGAGGAATACAAGCAGCTTAAGACCTATATGGGTGTAATCCAAATAAAAAACAATGCCAGTGGCAAAATTTATGTAGCGGCCTATCCCAACCTCAAAAATAAATGGTTGACGATCCAGGGTCAGCTGGTATCGGGTACGCATGCAAATTTCTATTTACAAAAGGACTGGAAGGAATTGGGCCCAGAAGCCTTTACTTACGACGTGCTGGAGGAAAAGGAAGCCAACGAAGTTACCGACATGCGCTGGGAGCTTAAGCAAATAATAAAGCCGTGGTTGGAGAAATTGCAGCCCTACGGAGACAGAGGATATAATAAGCCGCCAAGAAAGGATATATAGCAGGCTGAGAAGTTGTTGACCTATCGCCCAGATTAAAACCGCAAAGATCCTTGCAGTTTTAATTTGGTAACCCCGCTTGTGGCGGTTGTTTTCGACTAATGTATCTTAGGAATTTCCATAAATAGATATTTATAGGCAGGAATATTCTTCCCTCTGTCGAAGTGATGAGTAGAGGGGAGGGATAAAGATGCATTGCGAGCTTTTGAATAAGGACGTCCTAATTGAACTCTGGAAAGAAATCAAAGACACACAGGATAATCTTTTAAAAACAGTATATAAATGCAGCGAATGTTACGTCGAAATTACTGGAACAGGTGGAAGAAAAATGTTTCAATATTGCGAAAAAATGGGAGATATAAAATGTTTATTGAAACAATATAATTAAAGAGCCGTAAGGCTCTTTTTATTTTGGTTTATAATAACTCGACAAATTGTCAAGTGTTTGAGTGGTCCAACGATCGTCGAAAGTGGAGGTTGCCGCTGATGAAAGAGATCTCTTGAGAGTTGAATTTCATTTTATCTGTTGCCAGAACAGCAAAATAAACTCTTTTTGACTGCAAGTGCCTGTCTTACGAAAAATGTTGCGCAGATGTGTTTTTAAGGTATTCGGCGATATTCTTAGTTGCTCCTGAATAATTAAAAGTCCTTGTCCATCAAGAATTAGAGAAGAAACATCCTTCTCTCTTTCGGTTAATTTGTATTGTTCGTAAAAAGTGGAGCGGTTGACAAAGTAGTCACTGGGTGTGCTGTTCTCTTTAACTGGATTACTTGCTGTATGTTCTAGGACGGTAGGATTTGTTTCTTTCAGCAGGTTTGACAAAGGAAACAAGAGAAAAAGCAACCCGGCAGATATAATAGCCCAAAGCATACTATTTTGAGGACTTGGAGGAATAAATTTTGTTTCCCAGGCGGACAGCGCCATAAACAAAACAGTTGCGGAAAACATTCGACCCATGAAAATACTCGGTTCACCTAAGGCGACGGATAAATCGGCCACACTCAGCCATATGAAGATGTTCATGGTAGCGGCTCCAATTTGCATAAAACCTGAAGATAACACCTGTAACCAGAAAGCCGATGAAGGTAGCAACAAAAGGTAACCTAAGCCGGTGCTACAAATAGCTATCGTTACCACGGGCTTGCGACCGAATCTATCCGCAACAAGGCCAGCAGGAATAAGAGACAAGAGGTAAAACACAGTGGCAATTCCGGAGTAGTTACTTTTGTCCCAGTACATAACAGGATAAACCATAAAATACATTAAGCCACCAAAGGAATAAAAACCAAATAACAATACAGTGAATATAAGCCAATAATACTTAGGTGGCTGTAAGCCCGGGTTTGTGGGTAACATATATTTCGGAAGATTCACAAAAATTCTTTTTGTGGGAAATAAGACGAGTAAAGGTAAAATTGCAGTAACAATAAGAAGAGGTGTCGATGTAAGATGAGCTAAAGGTGAGACTGCAAGCAGGAGGTCCAGTAATAGAGAGATAAGTATTACTGTACCCAGGACTTTACCACGCTCGTTCGGAGCTAAACCATTCCCTACAAAATTAGCCAACCCAATCATAATAGGTACTGCGGCTAGTCCTATGAACCCTAGGACAAATGGTAAGAGGTAGGAAGGAGAAAATGCAGATATAAGGGTACCCACACTGCAACATACAAGAGACAAAAAAATATGTGAAGCGGGTAAATTAGGTTTACCATTTGCAGTAGCATCCTTAGCGGATCCATTAGCATACCAACCGTAAACGAGCAGACCGCAAGCATGAGCGATGTAAAAATAAATGAAAAGAGATAACCCGTCTACTCCTTTTGCCTGGGCCAATTTTGTAAGAAACGGCCCGTTTGCTGGAAAAGACCAGAACCAGGTAATAAAGGGAGCTAGCATAAAATAGTAGGTATACACTTTGATTCGAGGGGTTGTAGGATTTACTTCAGTATTCAGAACAATATTCATAATACAGATTCCTTTGTGATTTTTTGGATTAGATTTTTGGAAAAATGGGAATTTTTAGACTATAAATTTATTATAAGGTTCAAAGTAAAGGAATGTCAACGGAAATTATCGAATCTCACCCTCACGGGTGAGATCGTTTTTTGGGAATTCATCCCTAAAGGCGATTGAAGACGATGTCGCATTAGAATAAATTGAGGTTAGTTGTTAGGGAAGGGGTGTAAAAATAATGCGTGCTGTGAGGTATTTGGCATTGTTTAGACTTAATTCTCAAATAGAATAAAGAGAGAGGATGTAGATTAATGTGATGGGAACATTTTTTAGCGTGGTGGCAGCTTGCCTTTTACTATTCACGGGGTTGGTAGGGATTCTGATATTTGTAAGCCCTATTTTACTGTGTTTAACGTTGTGTAAATCTATTGTAACGGGGCAATTTTACGCCAATCTCAATGGTGATGCAGGAATAAAGGGCGAAGAGGCGGAAGCCTAAAGCATCTATTAATTATGAAACTTATGTAAATGTTGATGCTTCCTCTTGAAAATAGTAGCAATACTTTAAGAGGAAGTTATTAACAGAGAGTAGGGGAAGATCCTATCAGATAATACTTAACTCTTAGGGCGTATACTACTTATAATGACCACCAAGCTTAGCAAAGTTTGGTGGTCATTTATGTGCCTGGATTTCCAACTGAGAAAGCCAGGTGGAATTTAGCGACGATTTTTAGATTCGGTTCGAGGAGTTTCAAATTGTCCTCCTGGGCTCGAAAAAAACGTACGCACTGAAACAGGGATGGTTTGGCCTATATTTGATGAAACTATATACCATGCTTTCAATATTATAATCAAACCAACGGTCTTACTTGGGAGGTTTTATAATGATCGTTTATATTATTAACTGGATGATAGGATTTGGCATTAATCAAAATACGGCTAGAGGCTTGTCAACTGGAATACTAGCAATTTTTATTGCATTGCTCAGTATATTTGCCTATTTCATTTCAAAAAAAGTAGTTCTCAGAGCGCTTTCGCATTTGATATATAATACTTCATGTGAATGGGATAATGCCTTGCTAGAGAGAAGAGTATTTCATAAGCTATCTCATATAGTGCCGGCAATTATTATTTACTCTTTTGCTACAGAGCTTACAGAGCAGATGTCAATTATTCGAAAATTTTCATTAGCCTATATAGTTCTTATTGGGGTTCTTGTTGTCGATGCCCTATTGAATTCTGTGGATGATATTTATAGAACCTATGAGATCTCTAAGAATAAACCCATCAAGGGATATCTTCAGGTGGTGAAGATTTTTGTATATATCATTGGTGGAATCGTGATCATCGCCACTATAATTGATCAAAGCCCGTTATTATTGCTAAGCGGTATCGGTGCATTAACTGCAGTTTTCCTCTTAGTATTTAAGGATTCATTGCTGGGTTTAGTTGCAGGTATTCAGTTGTCATCAAATGATATGATCCGCTTAGGTGACTGGATTGAAATGCCCAAATATGGAGCGAACGGCAATGTAATAGATATAGCCCTGAATACCGTTAAAATAAAGAATTTTGACAAAACCATTACTACCATACCCACTTATGCTCTAGTATCCGATTCTTTTAAGAACTGGCGTGGCATGAAACAATCAGGTGGCAGAAGAATCAGACGGTCTGTATATATTGACACCACTAGTATCACCTTTTGCACAGATGAAATGTTAGATGAGTTTGAGAAAATTAATTATCTGGCGGACTATATAAGGGATAAGAAAGATAAAATGGCTTTCTATAAACTGGAAAATAAAGCCGATACTTCTCATGAAATTAATGTCAGACGTCTTACAAATATTGGTATATTCAGAGCCTATTTGCAGGTCTATCTGAAAAATCATCCCAAGATAAATAAAGAGATGGTCCAGATGGTGAGACAATTGCCACCTGGGGAGCACGGTTTACCCCTAGAAATTTATGTGTTCACCAATGATACAGCCTGGGTCAATTATGAATGCATACAGTCAGATATTTTTGATCATATATTAGCCGTTGTTCCAGAGTTTGGTCTTAGAGTCTTCCAGAAGCCAACTGGTTATGATATTAGATTATCCTTAGATGATCAGAGGCATTAATTATAATAACTGTCTATCTCAATGATGCGGTTGTGACCAAATGTTGAGATACAATTTCGATATTCGTTTAAATAGGACACTTTTGTTATTTAAAAGTAGGTTAATACGATGCACTTTTCGACAGACTTCACTTCTTCAACATGAGATAATTATCCAGACAGATTGAAGGAGTGTAGTATTAAATGAACAAAAAGATAATGGCATTAATGTTAATCCTATGTAGCTGCCTATTTGGAGGGACACCAGCTTTTGCTGCTACTACAAGTTCAGCAATTACTTTACCACCATTAAGTAACCCTAATAGACTTTCAGGATCTACAAGATTTGAGACTGCCAAAGTGATCTCTGAGTTTTATAGCAACGGAAAGGTTAAGAACGTAATTTTTTCAACAGGAAATGAATTTGCTGATGCCTTATCGGCAAGTGTCCTGGCCCATAAAAAGGAAGCCCCAATACTCCTAGTTGATTCTTCTGTGGACAATTCTAAGGATGCCTTTG
Source organism: Desulfosporosinus sp. (assembly GCA_031292075.1). GTDB lineage: Bacteria > Bacillota > Desulfitobacteriia > Desulfitobacteriales > Desulfitobacteriaceae > Desulfosporosinus. Next base: position 43,366 of record JARLHW010000043.1, on the reverse strand, counting down.
ATTATGTCATTCAACATCTTGATTCAACAGGAACGGTTTATATCATTGGCGGGGTTGGTGTGATAGGCACGGAATTTGAGACAAGACTTAACGACCTTGGATTTAAAAATGTCGTTAGAATTGCTGGCATGGACAGGTATGATACATCTTATCGGATAGCCAGTTCACTAAATGATCTAAATGTATCCTCTGTTGTGATAGCCTCGGGAGAACAATATCCTGATGCCTTAAGTATCTCAAGTATTGCCGCAAATAAAGGCTGGCCAATTTTATTGTCTCCTAACGATGCACTTCCTCGAGAAATGAAACAATTTTTACTGGAAAGGAAACCTTCGAAAGTATACTTAGCTGGGGGAGTAGGAGAGATCTCAGACCTTGTAAAATCCGAAATCAGTACTTTGTTACCACAGACTAGTGTCGAACGGTTGGCGGGACCATCTCGCTTTGATACGAATATTATCATTGCCGAAACCTTTGCCATGAATCCCGCAACCGTATATCTAGCCACAGGTTATGATTTTGCAGATGCTATGGCAGGCAGTGCTGTGGCAGCCAAAAATGGAGATCCCATTATATTTATAGACCCTTCACTACCGACCTTGCCCAAATCAGTCGCCAGTTACTTTGGAAAACTATATGCAAACAATATAAGCCCAAACTTAATTTCTTTTGGAGGCAGTGGAGTTGTAACGGATAAGCTAATAAATAGCATAAGAGATTTGATTTCAGGAAAAGCGAAAGAAACTAGTATTTATTCTCTAGCTGATATAACTGCAACGGTTACTCAAAATGAAGACTATTCGTTACCCACAACTGTTCAAGCCAAGCTTTACAACAGTGATACGATTGATGTTCCCGTTCAGTGGAATCCCAAGACGGTCAATACCAGCAGTATAGGGTCAAGCGCTTATGATGGAGTTGTCGATGGCTATGACAAAACAATTAAACTTAATCTTATTGTCAAAGAACCCGACGTTGAGAGTGTGATGAGCTCGGGGTTAATCGCTCAATACTCTACGCATTTTGACTCAACCTTGGACAATCGTACGGAGAATATTCGCCTTGCTGCCAAGGCACTCGATGGGAAATTATTAGCGCCTGGAGAACGGTTCTCCTTCAATGAGAGTGTCGGAGAACGAACTGCTGCAGCCGGCTATAAAGAGGCACTGATCATCGAAGGCAACACCTATACCCCGGGGCTTGGAGGAGGAGTCTGCCAAGCTTCTTCCACTCTTTATAATGCAGTAATGCTTGCCCATCTGGAAATTCTTGAAAGGCATCGTCATTCTTTGCCCGTGGATTATGTTCCTCCCGGGCAGGATGCAACGGTAAGCTTTCCCACTCTTGATTTTAAATTTAGAAATAGTACAGAAGCCTATCTCCTAGTCCGTAGTTCTGTAGAAGAAGATACCTTAACCTTTCAGCTTTATGGAAAGGCAGAACATTGATTCACCTTGATAATAAGTAATTAAACACGGCAATCAAACAATAACAGCCAATCAAGTCCAACGATGTAACTGTGAAAAATAACCCTTTTGTGATGTCAATGAAACCAGCGCTATAGGCAAAATATTGAGCAATAAATAGACCTGAGAATGCAAATATTTTTACTCCTCTGTGCAGTTTCGATTTATATAAAATTATTAAAAAATTAAGTACAATAAATTGATAAACAAAATCGGTTGATGTATTATCTTTAGCTGTATCCGCAAAAAGATGACCTTTTAAGAGTTGAATACCTAACAACCGTTGTCCAAGAAAAATAGTGAAGGTACTGATTGAAGCAACGCTGAAGTAAAGCGAAGTATAATTAATAAATCTATTTGTAGAGTTCTTTGCTGCCTCATACCACTTTTTAGTAAGCCACGAAAAGAGGATAAAACCAAAGAAAGTATAGTAAGACTTATACCAGAAATGTTGATAAATACCTAATCTTGCAAATAGAAGATCGATTAAAAAATATATTAAGCCAAAAATACCATACCAAATGTAGGAAAGATTACAAATAGCTAGCATTAATGCCGTTGAGGAGACTGATATTTGAGAAAAGTAATTGCCGAAAACGGCATCGAGAAATGCATCTGGAACTATTTTGGGATAGTAGGTATACGCATGAAAACCGAGGACAAGGAATGCCTCTAAGATAAATGAGAAGCCTATAATAGAAAAAAGAAAGGCTAGAGCAAATTTGCGATTGTTAGTTTTATAAAGCAAAAAAACAATAGTAATAATGCTCGTAACAAATAATAATACGAACCATATCGTATTTCCCCAAAATGTTGAATACATGCGTGCCTCCTTGGAAGAAGATATGGGAGCCTTAAAGCGGAGCATGTTCCGTGGGGCGCCAATCCTTCACACCGTTATCTTCGATAATCCCTAAAGTGACATCAGTGACATCATCATACTCCAACAAGTTATCTCGAATTCTATGTTTGATGTTTTCAGCTTCAGCTAAAGTTAACCCTCTGCGAAGTTCAATGTAGCTTTCAACATGATGAAAACGTCCTTCTTGCAAGATGCGCATTCTGTTAATATCCATCACATCGGGATCGGTTAAAATAATTTGCGAAACACCGTCCTCGACTTCCTTGGGAGCAGAAACCCCTATTAGTCCGACCATATTGTCATATCCAACTCGAAAGGCAACCCCGCCCATGAGAACGCCAATAATAATGGCAGCGAATCCATCCAACGCTTTGATGGGTGTAAAACGAGATATGAGTATTGCCCCTATGGCCAGTACTGCTCCAAATGTAGCAACAAGGTCTTCAGAGAAGACGAGTCGGGTCGGAGGAGAGGCTCGTCTCACATTTTTAAAGGCGACTAGTATTAGGCCCAATCCCTTGACCTCGGTACGAGTTTCTCTGGCGATTTCACGCATAGCTTTCGTTAAAACAAATCCGTCCAGAGCCATGGAGGTACCAAGGCTAAAGAGAGTGAACCCTAAGTTTTCGATGGATGTTGGATGTTGAATTAAATGAATCCCTTCCAGAACTGTTTCATAAGCCATAATAGTAACGACGATCACTGCCCCCATGCAAAACACATTGATCAGACGTCCAAAGCCGGTCGGAAAACGGGGAGTTGGTTTTCGTTCTGCGAGAATGCTGCCAATAAAGACAAAGATTTGGTTGACAGTGTCTGCACCTGTGTGCATAGCTTCTGCAAACATGGCGCCACTTCCACTTGCCAAAGCTGCAATTCCTTTAAGAATGACAAGGAAGAGGTTGCCTGTTGCCGCGTAAAAGGATGAAATATTCCCTTTTTTTATTTGTTCCCAAGGTGTACTCATGGAGATCTCCCCCAAACTAGTATTTTCTTGTTTATGATCCCATAATTTTTAGGGTTTATTCTTAGAGCGTGACAGAGAAAGCTTAAAATGCATATCCTATTATTAAATATGCGTGATTGAAAGCGGTGATATAGTGAGCTTATACCTGGCTTTAGGAGATTCAATAACTGTAGGGTATGGCGTTCAAACTTCATTTTCCTTCCCGGTATTATATGCTGATTTTCTGAGAAGGCACAACCCAAATTTGCGTATGCTCAATTTGGGTGTGAACGGCTTAACTACTCGCGGCCTCTTAGCTTTGTTACAATATAATCATAACTTTCGCCATTCTGTCTCGCAGGCTTCTCTAATCACTCTCACGATTGGCTCCAATGATTTGCTTCATCTTATTGGAAATCCCAATCAAACCATCAACACCTCTCAGTTACCCCTGGCCCTCAACAACCTGAGCCAAGCCCTAATGCAAGTCGGAGCAGAGATTAGAAGGCTCAATCCTATGACGACAGTTAAAGTGGCGACTCTTTATAATCCCTTGCCAGTGGGCCCCTACGCCTTATATATGGCACTGGCGCAAGGGGTGATTGACAATGCCAATTTAAGAATTGTGACTTTGGCAAAACATTATGGATTTATTGTGGTGTATTTAGATCGTAAAATTAGAGGAAAAGAGTGGGTGCTTATCGGGCAGGACCATGTGCATCCCAACGTTGCAGGGTATCAGGTGATCGCTAAAGCGTTTGCTCGGGCATAATCGAAACAATGTAAATTTTAAAGAATTGGCCTTCTGCAGTTTTACTCGTATTTATTGACACAAGACCTTACTTTCAGGGGTAAGGTCTTATACTATGTAGGACGCTGCGGGAATGGAAGTGAAGAATTCTCTGTTAAAATGGAATTTTTCTGACGAGAGGAGAATATGTAAAGATTGCAAACGATCGTAAAAAGGATAAAATAAGAGTATGCATTACAAAAGGTTAATCGAAAAGGAAAGGAGACTGGAAACTATGGGTTTGTTTAGCAAAGTAAAAGATCTGCTGCAAGCAAATATTATGGATATGGTGAACAAGTCTGAAGATCCTGAGAAAATGTTGAATCTCTATGTAGAGCGTGCGATGGAGGAAGTTCGCAATTTTCATATACAAGTTAACCGGGCCGTGGCAGATAAGATTCAGCTTGAAGAGCGAATTGCGGATTTGAATAAAGAAATTGAACTGCGCGCAGGGCAGGCGATGCTTGCCGTACAACAGGGTAAAGATGATTTAGCCCGCACTGCTTTGACCTATAAAAAACAGGCAGAAGCAAGCCTACTCGATTATGAGACGCAGCTTGGAGATCAAACTAAAGCAGTGGACGATCTTATGGAAAATCTCCGTGTGCTTGAAGAAAAATTGGAAAAGGCGAAAATGGAGCGAAATAACCTTGTTATGCGCCAACGTAGAGCACAAACTATGAAAAGTGCAAATGAGGCAATCGCTGGGCTCTCCACGCATGATCCCATGGCCGACATGGATCGAATGAAAGAACGGGTTCAACGCATGGAGGCGGAAGCTAAGGCTTCTCGTACAATGGTAAATACCAACACCGTCGAGGATCAATTTGCTGAATTGGAAAAGAGTAAGGCGAATTCTGAAGTTGAAGATGAGCTGGCTAAGCTTAAAGCCGGACTTAAAGTTGGGTTGGAAAAGTAGAAGGATTAATATAGAGATGGTAAGGATAAGGGGATGGGCACGATGACGCGAAAAAAACGAATTGAGATTGCCATCATATCTCTCATGCTCTTAGTGAGCCAAGCTTCTCTTGCTTTAGCTCGTGGGGGCGGGGGGGTGGGTGGAAGTCTGGGCGGAAGTGCTGGGGGTTTTAGTGGCGGGTCTATCTCTGGGCGTGGTTTTTCGGGAGGATCGTCTGGAGGGCTTGGCGGATTCTTTCCCTTACCGTTCTTTTTCTTTGGGGGATCGTCTTCGGGAGGATCAGGGTCTGGGGGATTGTTTGGTTTCCTCTTTTTTATGGTAATCCTCTACTTCATATTCAAAGCGCTGCGTTCCTCTCGTCGTGGGGGTACAGGAAGGTCTAGTACGGACCGGGGTTTAGGAAAGGGAGGCAGGGACGACTTTTCTGGTGAGATGCCGGTGGATCTGACTGGCTGCCCTATCACAAATTCAGATAATCTGCAGCGTTTTGGAAAGTCAATCAACTTTACGCGCGAAAACATGCGCTATTTTTCCGAAACCTTTCCACGCTGGGATCGTGATTTCCTGATCGGGCGAGTCCGCCAGGTCTTCTTTTGGTTGCAAGATGCTTGGAGCCGCCAAGATCTTTCGGCAGCGAACGAGTATTTGACAACCATCTTGGGAAATAAGTACCGGACAGATCTTCAAGGGATGAAAGCGCGCGGAGAACGCAATATGATTAAGGAACCTGTGCTGAACACCGGGGACATAGAATTCATCCAGAGCCATTTAGATGAACAAACTCAACATTTTATGGCGATGGTTTCAGCGAGTCTAATTGATTATACAGTCGATGCCTCCGGACGGCAGATATCCGGCGATAATACGCACAGGCTCTACTATACAGAATTTTGGGAGTTTGTTTGGCAGGATGATCGCTGGTTGCTTTCTAATATTTATCAAGAAGATGCCTTAGAAGTTGCCAAAATTGCTCGTGGTGAGGACGAGTAATTATAAAATGACAAGCAGCCTCCTTGGTCAGGGGCTGCTTGTCATTTTATAGATTAAGAGATAGGCTCTTTGGGGAATTTATTGGAAAGATACCAATAGAGTCCAACCGAACCAAACAGGAGAGCGCCGATCACTAAGGCTAACAATAGCCGACCCGGATGATGTGAGATTTTCCATAAGTCATGCCCTACCCACGATTCCCAAATAATCATAGGAGTTTTACCGAGCAGTGTGGCCAACAAGAACGATGGAAAGGTCATTTGAGATAAACCGGAGGCATAGTTCACCGCGGCTGAGGGAAGTATCGGAATAAGTCGCGAAAGAAAAACAACGGTAAAGCTATTTCCTCTTAGAAGAGCACCCCATTTACCAAGCTTGGCAACCTTTGGTTGTACCCACGATTGTCCAAGTGTGCGGGCTAGCCAAAAACCTAAAGAGGCACCTAACAAGCTTCCTCCAAGGGAGAGTAAAATACCGCCGACCCAGCCGTAAAGAATGGTATTGACCCCAGCAATTAGAACAAATGGGACCACTGGAAAAAGCATTAGCAACATTATTATAAACAGATCGACTAAGAGACTAATCGATCCCCATTGTGTGACTAAATTCTGCAAAGCAGCTGGATGCTGGAGTTCGGGATAAAGTAAAATCACAAAAGAGAGGGAGACTAACAATGTCAGACCTGAAAAGCATTTCTTCTTCAAGGGTTTACCTCCCTAAAATGGTTGGTTAATGGATGGTGTATTTTAGCATTTATTATCGTAACATATTCTGTGACCTCATGATAGGTCATTGTTGAAAGAGATTAATATTCCCTGAAAATAGGGTTGAGATAGATTTAAAAAATTTTGATGGTTTTTCTTGCCAAAGTTTATGATAAAATGTTCATAAACAAACGTGATTCGCGAATGAAAGGGTGATAAGCCCATGCCTCTCCAATCTCATTGTAACCGCCTGAAACCTGAAGACATTTTCGGACTTCTTCAAGAAATTAATCATGAGGAAGATTTAGAAGGCGCCCTAAGAGTTTTGACTAAACGAGGACTTGATTTTTTCAACTCCATAATGGCGGGTATTTGGTTATGGCAAGATGAAAAATTTCAATCTCTGGCCATCAGCGCCCGTACTGAGTTACAACAAAAGTTTTTACTTAATCTCCTCCCAACTGACTTCAGCATGTTTTCCGAGAGAGGAGGACAGGCACCCAAAATGATAATACATGTAATCGATGATGCCGGTAATGAGCTTAATATAACAGATTCAGATGGGGTTAACTGTTTTTCGGCTTGGGGCAATATTCTCCGGGAATTTGGGGTGCGGCGGATTTTATGCGTTCCGCTCATCCACTTTGGTCAATTGCTTGGCGTGCTCACGTTATTTAGTGATGATCTCACATCCTTTGATCGAGAGAGCGTCCATTGGCTGGAACAACTTATTCCGTTGATTTCCTCCAATGTTTATGAGCAACAGCTACGGTTGGCCGCGCTTGAGCGTGAACAGGCTTTGTCTCTACTTCTCCGGGGAACAGAAATTCTGGTCAAGGCGGTATCCGAAGTTCAATTGTTAGCTGAGGCCGGAGAGATGGCTATGGAGATTCTATACCTAGAAGCGGGTTTCTTTCATATGGAAGAAGAAGGGGAATGGGAATTACGTGCGCCCTTTGGCCGACTTAAACAGTTTGAAACGGTTTGGGAAGAATGGATTCAAAAAGATAAACAGAAAAAACATCTGCTGAGTTATGTTCCTAATTTGGCACCAACTTTGAGAGTTCTCAATGAGGATGATCAAAAAGATATGCCCCATCTTGTCAAAAAGATTTTGATTCAGCCGATCGCCACCTATCGAGGGATTGTTGGTGAACTCTGGCTGCTAGACTCTGGGATGCGGGACATTGAACAGACCCAAGAGATTCTCTCAGCGTTTGTGCGCATGTTGAGTATGGCTTTAGAGACAATCCGACAAAGACAAGAACTCAAGCTTCTGGCGATGACAGATCACCTGACGGGCATCTTGAACCGCCAAGGTTTTGAGCAACGGATTTTGGGGGAAATGGCGGGTACTCTAAGGCGTGGGACGACGTTCCTTTTTCTGCTGCTTGATTTAGATGGGTTTAAAAATCTTAATGATTCACAAGGGCATCCAATCGGCGATCTAGCTTTACGCCATTTGGCGCAAAATCTTCAGAAATCCGTTCGGCAAGAAGATATTGTCGCCCGAACTGGTGGAGACGAGTTTGCAGTTATTTTAACGGATTTGAAGTTGGGGCCGGATGCGATGAAACTTATGGAGCGGTTGAAGGATACCTTGGGTTTAGAAAAGTATGGTTTAGGAATAAGTATTGGTGTAGCGGAGTTCCCCACAGAATCTCAGGACTACGAAACGCTCTATAAGGTGTCAGATCATCGGCTTTACGTCGGAAAGCAAAATGGTAAAGGGCATATTGTTACGAGAAATATCAAATTGTAATTGAATAGAAGGAACGGCATGCTTTATAACATGCCGTTCCTTCTATAGCGTGAATCACTCGTGTTTTATCAGGCGTAGAGAAGTGTACCGTTCAGAGGGTGGGAGCTCGCGTTTGAATTTAAAACGAAATTCCTGAATTGAGGCCATCTTATCGGCTATCATCACGAGAAAGGCCTCTCGGCTTCGAGGCCTGCGGATGGTGAGCGGCCACATATGGCTTAATATAATGTCTTTTTCTTTTTCGGTTAGTCGGAAACAACGTTCAGCATTTTGGCAGGCAATACGGGGATGGCGAAAACCATGCCATCTTGCTCCGTCCGGTCTCAGGTGATGCCAGTCATAAAAGAAAAAATCGTGAAGGAGAGCACCACGGGTAATCGCTTGCGTATCCAAATGGAGCGTACTTTCAAGACGTATAGACCAGTTATACGCTATTTGAGCAACGCGGAGAGAGTGTTCTAGTGTAGTAAATGGTCGATGATGAGTATATGCAGCCAACTGTTTGTATTCTTCGTGGTTCAAGATGTCTTCGACGCACTCTGACAAACTCAATGGATTCACCTTCCTAGCTGTGTGAGTGGGGACCGTTTCCCCCCTATGGGTTGTAGAATTTTTTGCGTTGAAGTCTTAAGAAATGCTTGAGTGCCTAATTACCTTTTCATGAGCGGTAATCTTACACACCTTATAGTGTACTCTAAAAACTCATAATTGTACATTTTATTAAGAACCAAAAATTACATATTATGTTTATTAATTAAGAGATTTTTCTGAGCATAGAGGTTTTTGAAAGCCGTCCGATGGAAGGCACTTTACATTAGTTAAATAAGATTAAATAGTTGAAAAAAATCGAGAATTTTGGCATTTTATTAGTGAAAAAGTTGATGGTGCGTGGTAAGCTTTAACAGAGGGGAAGTGATTGAAATGCAATACGCGAGTTGGATGGAAGCGTCGGGAAAAAGTTTTATAGGAGAAATATTAAAAGCGGCTCAGAATCACAGTATGATTTCTTTCGCTGGGGGATTACCGGCGCTTGAACTTTTTCCGGATCAGGCGTTGCAGCGTTGTTTTCAACGCGTTTTTGAAGAACAAGGGAAACCTGCCTTGCAATATGCTCAAACTTCAGGATATCATCCACTAAGGCAGTGGCTGGCAAAGCAGCATAAGAGAAAGGGCCTGGAAGTTGCGATAGAAGAGATTATGGTGACAACGGGTAGTCAGCAGGGATTAAGTCTATTAGCGCAAACCTTTCTTGACCCAGGGGATGTCGTCTTTGTCGAGACTCCCACTTATTTGGGAGCGATTCAAGCTTTTCAATCGTTTCGAGCACAGATGATAATGGTCCCTTGTGATGAGCAGGGGATTATCCCAGAGGAACTGGAAAAGATGCTTAAACAAGTGACACCAAAGTTTTTATACCTGATTCCGAACTATCAAAATCCAACTGGAAAGATGATGGGACTTGCGCGAAGAATTGAGCTACTGCGTGTGGCTCAGGTCTACGACTTACTGGTCGTTGAAGATAATCCCTATGGTAATCTGCGTTTTGAAGGAGAAGCGTTACCCGATTTAATCGAATTAGGTGATAAAGTGATTTACCTGGGTACTTTTTCTAAGATCCTTGCTCCTGGATTGAGGGTGGGCTACGTTGTCGCAGACCCCGATATAGTGAACCATCTTTGCCTGACCAAAGAAGGTGTGGACCTACATAGCAATACCCTCACGCAACGTGCCGTGCTCCAGTTTTTTAATGAAGGGTTACTTCCTGAGCACATCTTGAACTTACGCACGGTTTATAGAGAACGTAGGAACGCTATGGTGCAAGCCATTAATAAGCACCTTGGGGATGAGGTTGAAATGATTGTTCCCTCGGGAGGGCTTTTTCTCTGGGCTCGCTTTAAAAAGATAAATAATAGTTTTGACTACGTACAGGCGACCATTCGTCAAAATGTGCTCTATGTGCCTGGTGAGGTATTTTACTCTGATGGGCGCATGACGTCCGAGGTGCGTTTAAATTATTCTAGTTCAACGCCGGCAACCATTGAAGAGGGCATTCAACGTTTAGCTCGGGCAATCCGGGAGTAAACAATAATCAGGCATATGAAAGAAATAACAAGTCAAAGGTGTTCGGGATATTTTGCGTCACACAAGGAGGTACTTCTCTCACAAAATAGACTGGCACGAGAAAGCAGAGGGGGACGGTTCTCATGCTTCCACAAGGAAGCATGAGAACCGTCCCCCTCTGCTTCGCGAGGCACGATGCATCGTGCCCCTACCGGAGAAAGGGAAAAGCCACCAGTAAGCAGACAACTTCTGAAAGTTCGATACTAGCCCCGTATAGGTCTCCGGTTAATCCACCGAGGAGGGAGGAAATCTTGGCGGACCAGAGAGTTACGGTGATGACGCATATTCCGAAGGAGATCAGTCCGGAAAATCCAGCGAGGAAAAAAGAAATCGCTAAAACCACGCCTCCTGTCAGAAGAAACGGTACCCAGTGAGTTGTTTCATGAATCCCTTTTCCCAGTCCTTGAGGGCGGGCGTAGGGAAACCCGATCACCCCAATTTGGAATACCCAGCGAGAAAGCATGGGCATAATCAGGAGGATGGAAAAATGAGGGGGAGTTAGACTGGAAAATAAGGCGAATTTCAGGAGTAATAAGCCAATGAGGGCCATGCAAGCGTGAGCCCCAACATGGCTGTCCTTCATGATCTCCAGAATTCGTTCAGGACTCCTAGCGGATAATAGACCATCCATGCTATCCATAAAACCATCAAGATGGAGTCCACCAGTAATCATTAATTCAGCGCTCAACAGGAGAGCGCCCAGAACTAAGGGCGGAAAATAAAGGCTCAAAGCTTTGGCCAGAAGCCAGAGAAGAAGTCCTATGACTAGTCCGACCAAGGGATAATAGCGATAACTATGGGTGAATTCCTCTGAGGTAACTTCAACCTTGGGTGTAGGTAAAGGGAGTCGAGTTAGAAAAGTGAGAGCAATTAGAAATCCGCGCAAATCGCATCACTCCTTAAGCAGGGATGCAAGCAGCTTTTCACCGGAGCGTTTAATCTCCATAGGGAAACCGGCCACGACCAAGTAAACCTGATCTGCACTTTGAGCTAGGATTTGATTGCTTCGTCCGGCCAAATCCCGATACGCTCGGGATAGGGGGTTTTCAGGAACAATTCCTTGTCCTACTTCATTGGTGACAAAGATGACTGGTGGCTTAATAATGTGGGCAAGTTGGGCCACCTCCTGAACTGTCGCCAGTATTTGAGGTTCCACGTGGTTGTAGAGGTGATTGTCTTTTGGGAGGCTCAGCGGGAATTCTTCAGATGTAGCTCGTTGTACTGCTTCGGCATGTCCCGCTAAGAGAAGATTGGTCAGCCAGAGTGTGACACAATCGAGAAGAATGACCGCATCCTCATCTTTAAGCTCAGTTAAGATATCACGAATGTTGCGGGGTTCTTCGATAAGCCGCCAAGTAGACGGACGTTGTTGTTGGTGTCTTTTAACACGCAGGGCCATTTCTTCGTCCCAAATCTGGGCAGTAGCAATGTAAATGACGGGACGTTTAGGCTGAGCGGCAAGAAGTTCGGCAAAGTGACTTTTGCCGCTTCGGGCGCCGCCAGTGACTAAAGTAAATGGAGACATTACCTTCACCGACTTCCCTTGTTTTTCGAATAGAGATTCAAACTGGGGATCAGGTAAACTGTTCGCAGACTCCGGCATCTGCGAAGGTAGCCATTTCTTCGAGAAGGTGCAAGGCAGCTTCAACTAGGTAAAAAGTTAACACAGCTCCGGTTCCCTCCCCAAGTCTCAGGTTGAGGTGGAGTACCGGCTCGAGGCCTAGCTCAGTCAGTGCTCTGCGATGACCTATCTCGACCGACCCATGGGAGGGGATCATGAACAGGGTACTCTTGGGGGCGAGTTTGGCAGCTAATAGTGCTCCGGCAGTCGAGATAAATCCGTCGATGACGATCGGAACACGGCTGGCGGCAGCTTGCAGGATGCTGCCAGCAATAGCCGCAATTTCTAAGCCCCCTACTTTTGTGAGAACATCAAGGGCGTCCGCCTTATCCGGTCGATTGATTTCAAAGGCCTTTTCGATCGCTCGGCGTTTCCTGAGCAAGCCGGCATCATCGATTCCTGTGCCGCGACCCACGACGTCATCAATGGAGGAATCCGTAAACAGAGCGACGATGGCCGAACTGGGGGTGGTATTGCCGATACCGAGCTCTCCGGTGGCAAAGAGGTTATATCCCTCAGCGATCTTTTCAGCAGCAACCTCCGCTCCGACCAGCAGGGCTTGCAAGGCTTGTTGACGGGTCATGGCCGGACCTTTGGTCATATTCTGGGTGCCGTTGGCAACCCGTTTGTGAATGAAATTTCCTTCTAAAGGAAAGGCAACACCGACATCGGTTATAAAGACCTCGGCCTTAGCCTGGCGCGCTAAAACGTTAATGCCTGCACCGCCGCTGAGGATATTATAAGCCATTTGGGGGGTGACTTCCTGTGGACAGGCACTAACCCTTTCTGCGACGACGCCATGATCTCCGGCCATTAAAAGAACAGCTTTTTTAGAAATTTTAGGATTAGAGGTCTGTTGGATTCCCCCCAGTTGTTTGGCGATATGTTCCAATTGGCCAAGGCTGCCTAGTGGTTTGGTGAGTGAATCTAAGCGTTTTTGAATTTTGTTCATAGCCCCTTCGTCAAGGTCTGAAATGCTTGCTATAAGTTCTTGAAGGTGGGTCGCTAGAAGGCCTTCTGTTAAATTTTCCATGGTTTTGCCCCTCCCATTTTAGTAATCCCCTGAGAAAAAGTAAAGTCCCGACCACAAAAAACTCTGTGGTCGGGATTTTGCCGTCATCACCGCCGCTCCCCTCATTGTGGGGAGACGTGAACATTTTAGGCAGGTCTCCTGGCTAGCGAATCATTGCTCAATTCGTAACCTTCCCAGCAAAACGCCAGTGGTTATCGAAGCTCATCGCATACAGTGGTGGGTCCGCGTCGGGTTTAAACCGAACTTCCCTATTCTCCCGTAAGGGCACCTAAAATGATATATTTTTTCTTTAGAATAACACAACCCTTTTCTAATCTCAAGTACATGTTCATTAACATTTTTACAAGCGAGTAGCCTTCGTATATAATGGTATGGACTAGCTGTTCTGGGTTTGTACATAATTACATAGAATTTTGACAGGAGGAATAAGTGTGTTAGAAAGTGATATTCTCGTAGCCGGAGCTGATCCGGGATTCGGAGCGATAAAATTAGACACCGGAGATACAAAAGTTTTATTCCCAGCCGTGATTTGTAAGGGAAATGAGCGGATCTTTTCAACGTTGGGAAATACCTTAATTAACAAAGGGTCTGACTTAGAAACCCAGATAGCTTCCTTAGACGTGATTGTGACCAACAATTCCACAGGGTTGGAACGGCATTATTTTATGGGGAGTTTAGCGGAGAGTTTAAATCCGAATGAAGCTCATTATTGCTGGGATGAAGACAAATCCTCAGATGAAGAAGCTACAGCTCTGCTGGTGGTTGCTTTAGCCCTCGCTCAACGTAGCCCCATAGCCGATGTTTATCTTGGCACAGGTGTGCCCGTGAAATATTATGCCAGTTTAAGGGGTAAGTATGAAGCAGAGCTAAAGGGGTCTTTTTTGGTGGAGTTTCGTTCTGGTCCCATGGAAGGGATGACCCGCCAACTTAACATCCTGCGTTCTCGAGTGCTTCCGCAAAGCTATGGTGTTTTTATTAAGGAGACCCTCAATGAATATGGAATTCCGACAAGTCCCAAACTTTTTAGTGGGTATGTCGTAGTCATTGATCCAGGATTTAGAACGACAGATATTGCTACCTTTTATGATGGCGTTATGCTCGATCCCCCAAATTCTTTCAGTATTGAGAAGGGATTGAAATGGGCCTACATTGGAGTGGCAGAAAAGCTCAAGGAAATGACAATCAATCACGAAAATCCAATTGAAACGGATGATAAAGAACTAGATAAAATTTTCCGGGTCAATGGTGGACTGTATCCCTGGAACAATGGGGCCTTAGACCTCAATCCGATTATGAGGAGTATGCTCATTCAGCTGGGAACGGATATCTCTCGGGAAGTGAAGAAAGCTTTAAGACCGATGTTAGGTAAATTACACACGGTCCTTGTTGCCGGAAAAGTCGGGGAAATGGTTTTTGAACACATCCAATTGGAAAACAAACTACTGATTGATGATCCTCAGTTCGGTAATGCCACAGGTTTTCGAATCATGGCTACAACCCTGGTTAATAATATTACAAAGAGAGCGAATACGCCGGTATGATACTCGCCCAATCCTTCTTTATTCCACTGTATTTTGATGAGACTGAGGAGGATCTGTGGTTAGCTTTGCAACAAATAGAACCGGAGAAGAGAACAGCCTTTATAAAAGCTGCCTTGAGACAGGTACTGTTACCTGAGAATGAAGCAGAAGTCTCCATAGACGATGCTCATCTTCTGCAAGAAGATGTCGCAGAGCTCGAAACATTTTCCTTGGAATCTTTATTTTCTGAAAGGGTTGAGCCTACTTCACATCGTGAACCTTGGGATCACCTATTACACACTATGGTCGGGATAGAAGAAGATGAAGCAGTGATTGCTGCGATTAGACAGGTCGCGCTTTCTGAGGTTCAGGAAGAAGTGCCTGACAACCTCCTGATAAAAACTATGCACTCTGAGCAGCCAGTGGATGAGCAAAGCGCACAACTTGATAGCGTGAGGAATCAAGAGTTTGAGCTTGAATCGCTGCACGTGGAAACCCCTCTAGCTTCCACTGGTTTTGAGTACATGATGAAGCATATTATCGGAACAGAAGAAGACGAAGGGGTTCTGAAGATCTTGAGAGGGGGCCGCTAGTAAAGGTTCGGAGTTCGCAAATAAAAATTATACCTTCAGATACTCAGTTAATCAACCACAGATTACACAGATTAACACAGATTTAAAGAATACATTTTTAGCTCTAAAATATAAATCGCTTGTAAAGAAATTGATATTCGCCAAAGTTGATAAAAGGCCGATTTAATCCTGTGGCATTGAGATAATTGATAATTATCGCTTCTTCATTGACTCCCATCTTCGCCATTTTTCTATACTTAATCCTTCTTAATCTGTGGAATCTGTGTTAATCTGTGGTTTCTCTTATCGTTCTTTTCATGTGTAATCTGTGGTTCCCCGTTCAGAATTCCCCAAGGCTCTGAATAGTCACTTATTTTTTCCCGTATTTACAGTGTTTCTTCTTGTAAGTATAAAAAAATGCGGGATTTTAGGGTATAACTATGGAAGGATAAGAATAAGAGTGTTTGCAGAAGTCAAAGGAGGAGTACATCATCGAAGGTCTGCTCTGGAGCGTCTTTAAGATTTTAATCGCATTATTTTTAGTAGGCATTAACGGTTTTTTTGTTGCTGCGGAATTTTCGATGGTTAAAGTACGTAAGACTCGTTTGGCAGAGCTTGCGGAGAGCGGTTCGCGCAGAGCCCAAACAGCCCTAGAAGTTACGGCAAAACTCGATGCATACCTTTCTGCCTGCCAGCTCGGAATCACATTGGCGTCCTTAGGCTTAGGTTGGCTTGGTGAACCGGCAGTTGCTACTCTAATCGAACCATTGTTTGCTGGCGTTGCTGGTTGGAGCACAATCTATACGGAAACCATTGCGGTAGCTATAGCATTTTTATTTATTTCATTTTTACACATTGTATTGGGAGAGCTTGTCCCTAAATCACTGGCAATTCAAAAATCAGAGAGTATTGCCCTGGCAACTGCGAGATTTCTAAAAGACTTTTACTGGTTATTTTATCCGGTTATTTGGGCGCTAAATAACGTAGCTAATCTTGTGTTGCATATCTGGAAAATTAAACCTGCCAATGAGGCTGATTTAGCCCATAGTGAAGAAGAACTGCGAATGTTAGTTGACGTCAGTCAAAAGTATGGTTATTTGGATAAAATGGAAGGTAAACTTTTGGATAATGTCTTCGAGTTTTCAGACCGTATTGCGAGTGAAGTGATGATTCCGCGCCAAGATATGGTGTGTATCTTTATTCAGGATACGTTTGAGGATATTCTTAGCCTCTTGAAAAAATATGGACATACGCGTTATCTGCTTTGTGATGGCGATAAAGACCATGTTCTTGGTTTGGTACATATGATGGATATCTTTCGGTTGCAGGAGTTGGAGGCGAAGGATATTATACAAATTAAACGGGATATCCTCGTGGTACCTGAGGGAATGCCGATTTCTCATCTTGTTCAAAAAATGCGCAGCCAACGAACCCATATGGCCATTGTCGTGGATGAATTTGGCGGTTCAGCCGGGCTTGTCACGATTGAAGATATGGTGGAAGAATTGGTCGGAGAAATTTACGATGAATTTGAATTGGAACAGGCCTCAATCCAGAAGTTGAATGAAAATGAATATGTACTTAATGGAAGAGTTTTAATGGAAGAAGTTTCAGAACTGTTAGGGATTCAACTGGAAGAAGAAACCGTTTCTACGATTGGGGGATATGTTTTTTCCCGTTTAGGTCGCAAACCGAGTAAAGGGGATGAAATTTATTTTGATGGATTTAACTTTGAAGTTATAGAAGTGATTGGATTTAGAATTACCAAAGTTAAGGTCCTGAAAAAGGCTCTCCCTATAGAAGATTCAGCTGGAGCCAAGCTCTAACGAAAAGGGACAGGTAGAGGCACGATACATCGTGCCCCCGTGGTGGAACCTATCGTACCCCTACGATGGAAGTTTAACTAAAACTAACTTTATTCTCCAGTAACCAGAAATTCACTTGAACAAGATAAGCAAAAAGCTGAGGAATGTCCATCAATTGCCCAAACCAAGGCCGACCGGAGGGTAGGGTATCTGAGAGCTTCATTAAATCCCGAAGAGCAGGGAGGTTAAGGAAAGGAAGCAGTGGTGAAGTTTTGTCTTCAATGATTTCACTGAGCCAGGTGCGGACAGCCGACAAATAACTGGGATGATGGGTTTTGGGATAGGGACTTTTGCGCCGCCAAAGCACATCATCGGGTAAGACCCCTGTGAGAGCCCGTCTCAGAAGTCCTTTTTCTCTACCTTCAAGCGCTTTCATCTCCCAGGGGATATTCCAGGCGTACTCGACCAAGCGGTGGTCACAGAAGGGAACGCGTACCTCAAGTCCGGTAGCCATCGTCATACGGTCTTTACGATCGAGGAGGGTTGGCATGAAACGGGTTAAGGTTAAGTAAGTTATCTCGCGAATTCGAGCTTCTCGTTGTAGATCGCCTTTCAAGGTTCTACTATCTTGGTGAAGTATAGTGGAGGAACCCGGAAGATGGTTGATTTCGGACAGAGCCTCTTCATAGCGTTTTGATAGATAGTCATGGGGCTGGAGTCGTTTAATGAGTTCTGGGGAAAGCACCTGTAAACGATTCTCCACATGCAAAGCCCAGGGGAAGGTTTGTGCCTCGAGAGCATCTTGACGATGAAACCAAGGATATCCACCAAACACTTCATCGGCACATTCACCGGATAAGCCAACCGTGATATTTTTCTTTATTTCCCGTGAAAAGAGCAACAAAGAGGAGTCGACATCAGCCATTCCAGGAAGGTCGCGAGCAAGTGTTGCCGCTTTAAGAGCTTCAACGAGTTCAGGAGTATCAAACGTGATGTTGGTGTGCTGAGTTCCGAAGGCCTGGGACACTCGTTCTATCCATGGCCCATCTGCGCTGGGTTGAAAGTCATTGGTATGAAAATATTTATCATTATCAATATAATCCACAGAAAAGGTTGGCAGGGACCCTTTCCCAGCTTGAGCTAGGGACAGCGCAGCAATTGCTGTAATGGCACTGGAATCCAGCCCTCCGGAGAGTAAGGTTCCAATGGGAACATCTGAAACCAGTTGCCGCTTGACGGTATCGAGAAAAAGATCGTGGATCTTAGCAATTGTCGTCTCTAGATCATCTTCATGAACATTATTAGGAAGTGCCCAATATCTGCGAATTTGTAGACCGTTCGCAGAATATAAAAGAACATGCCCAGGTTTTAGTTCGGAAATTCCTTCGTACACACCCACTCCAGGAGTACGCGCCGGTCCGACGAGAAAAATCTCAGCCAATCCTTCCCTCCCGATTTTCGGAGAAATATCTGGGTATTTAAGTAAGGCTTTAAGTTCTGAAGCAAAGACAAGAGAACCCGCTAGTTCGCTGTAAAAGAGAGGCTTGACCCCTAAGCGATCACGAGCGACAAACAACTGCTGTTCTTGACTATCCCAGATTCCAAAGGCGAAAATACCATTCAAACGTTCGACGCAGGCGGGTCCCCATTCCATGTAAGAGAGAAGTAAGGCTTCCGTATCAGAATGTCCTTTAAAATAATAACCGCGGTTCATAAGTTCCTGACGGATTTCTGGTGTGTTATAGAGTTCACCGTTGTAGATAAGGGTATAAGTATGTTCACCGCGTTGGCGAATCATCGGTTGAAGCCCTCCTTCAGGGTCAACAACAACCAGTCGGCGGTGTCCAAAAGCAGCACGCGGGGAGAGCCAGTATCCTTCTGCATCCGGTCCCCGGGGAATAAGTGTTTGAGTCATACAGATTAGAACTTCCTTTTGGAGAGTTAGATCTTGATCCCAGCCTACCAGGCCAACGATTCCACACATGTTAAGTCCTCCTTTATATGGAAGATAACCATTATCAATTAACTTCGATACAATCTATGCCTTGAGCATGGAATGAGTGCCTGCTATTTCCCATATATTTTTAACGTATTCAGGAAGGTATCAGCGTGCGAATGAAGAAAATTAATAAATATATACCTTAATCTGAAGGAGGGATTTTTATGGACAATATTCAATATGACCCCGAGCAGATTCTCAATGGATTCTCAGAAGATGTTCTCAAAGAGTTGGCAAAGAAACTAAAACGAAGAATAAGGCAAACAAAGAATGATATTATTCAAGAGATCTTATCCCCTCCCAAAGGAAAACCGGAGGCTAGAGTCAAGGTTTGGCAAGAAATTAACTGGCAGTTAAGAAAAGAGTTAGAATCGTTCTCGGAGGATGTAAGCGAGATATTTTCTTCTATGAATGTTCCAATAGAAGAACGATTTAAGGTTGGATACATGTTTACCTTAAGCCCTACCCCGGAGATCAGAGCAAAGGGAGAAGAATTATATTGTCAAGCTGTGAAAAACAAAGAATTAGACAACGAAGACCCAGTGGAATTAAGCGCTGAGATCACTGGGGAGATACTAGAAGTTAGGGAAGTCGAAGAAATGACAGAAGTTAGGGAAGTCGAAGAGATGACAGAAGCCAGGGAAGTCGAAGAGATGACAGAAACCAGGGAAGTCGCAGAGATGACAGAAACCAGGGAAGTCGAAGAGATGACAGAAACCAGGGAAGTCGAAGAGATGACAGAAACCAGGGAAGTCGCAGAGATGACAGAAGCCAGGGAAGTCGCAGAGATGACAGAAACCAGGGAAGTCGAAGAGATGACAGAAACCAGGGAAATCGAAGAGATGACAGAAGCCAGGGAAGTCGAAGAGATGACAGAAACCAGGGAAGTCGAAGAGATGACAGAAGCCAGAGAAGTCGCAGAGATGGCAGAAACCAGGGAAGTCGCAGAGATGATAGAAACCAGGGAAGTCGCAGAGATGATAGAAGTTAGGGAAGTCGCAGAGATGACAGAAGCCAGGGAAGTCGCAGAGATGATAGAAACCAGGGAAGCCGTAGAGATGATAGAAACCAGGGAAGCCGTAGAGATGATAGAAACCAGGGAAGTCGTAGAGATGATAGAGGCTAGGGAAGTCGTAGAGATGATAGAGGCTAGGGAAGTCGCAGAGATGATAGAAGCTAAGAAAGTCGGAGAACCGATAGAGGCTAGGGAAGTCGCAGAGATGATAGAGGCTAAGAAAGTCGGAGAGCCGATAGAATCTAGGGAAGCTGAAGCGACGCTAGAGGCTACTTCCAGATTAAAGATGCTATCCGAAGGACTGATGACAGAAGAAACCGAAGAACTCCACAAAAAGATAAAGACTTTGGAAAATAAGTTACGAAAAACCATAGCAGAAGGGCTTAGAACAAAAGAACAATTTGAAAAGCTAAAAATAGATATGGCGGCGTTAAGGTCTCAATGGGTCAGAGAAAAGGAAGAGACTGGGAAACATCGCAATAGAGTGAGAGACCTTGAAGGAGAACGGACTGAAAAAGAAAAAGAGATAGAGCTATTGAAACAAAAACTAGAGCAAAAAAAGACCCTCGTTCCTCCAAAAACAAAGGAACAAATACAACGCAAGGATTTCCAGAAAATAAAGAGCGAACCATGCGGCGAAATCGATCTCGCTTCATATCAGGGGCGGAAAGCTTTGATTTTTGCAGAACGTGATAATGACGTAGACATTAGGCTCAATGCCTTGGGTATCATTCCAATCTGGGCCATGGAAATTGATTGGAATCGTCCTCGACGAAGAATGTCTACCTGTGAAATTGTGCTCTATAAAATGAATGACAAGAGGCTCAATAAACTTGACGAGATTCGAGATATAGCCAGGTATTGGAACATCCCGTGCAATGAACTCTTGAATATATAGGAGGGTTGTTCATGATTAGAGATAGTAGAATTTGGAATTCGGTCATTATAGGAAAACCAGTCATTGAAAGTATCGATGTGGATATAAACTCTCAGTCTTTGCGCTTACAAGTTGATATGATCTCTATTTTACCGGATAGCATGCATAAGGCTTTAGACGGGAGACGTCAAATTACAATTTGGGGTAAAGATTTAATGTTGGCTGGATTTCCAGACGAACTTGTGACAACCTCTCATTTTCGACAGTATGAGATTAACGAGAGCAGAAAATCACGGGCAAGGGACTTTTTCAAAAGCCGACTCCTTTCTTTCACAGTAGAAGCGGTGAAGAAAGACACCCAGAGAGTGTACTTTAACGGTAAGAATGTTTATTTTCACGATACACCTATCACCTTTAATCCTTACACATCACAGTTCACACCGATCCCTATTATCGCGAAAGACGTACCCCCGGAACGCGTTCAAAGGATTCTTTACGAGAAATTTCCTTCTATAGATTTCTTATCTTATCAATACCCAGAAGATCCTCCGTTGATTATAGGGTACCAGGATTATTTCTTTGGCTGCAAGTCTGGATGGCTAGGAGAGCTGAGACAACACTGGCGTATCTATTGTCCTGAAGGCGAAGAAGTCACTTGTGTCCCAGCGGAAATTCCTGAAAGTAAAATCTTAAGACGGGGGAATTTAGCATTCTTACTTGATGAAGATTTAAATGAAATCAGCAACCATTTGTTATTTGGTGAACCTTTTTCTGCTCATGAATTTATCAATCGGTTCGGCGTATCATCTCAAGCAGCTCAAATCTCAGCAAAACGCTTACAGCTGGTCAATTCCACGACCATCGGTGTTGATTTGGAAGTAACTTCGGCTGCGCTGCCCTCTAAGGTAGGAGATGAAACAACAAGACCTTCAGTAGAGCAAAAAACTCAGGAAGCGGATTTTGAGGCCCAAGAGGTAGTTGATAGCGGAGAACAAACGTTTATTTATGACTTGAATCAGGTGGCCTTGTCGAATCAGCTTGTATATGATATGGAAGACCTCGTAAATTTTCATATCGCGATTAAAACTGGAGCTTTAGTGGTTTTGGCAGGAATGTCGGGGGTAGGAAAATCTCAGCTTGTCATTAATTATGCCCGTGCCTTAGGTCTCTCTGGAGTAGATGAAGCCGGTGAGGAACGCAAGCAGTTCTTATTCATTCCTGTTCGACCGCATTGGAATGACGATGCTGACTTGATTGGTTTCTACGATGCGATTCATAAAGTCTACCGCCCCTCGGAAACAGGTCTTGTTGATTTGCTTATCGAAGCTTCAATAGAAGATAACGAAGACAAACTCTATCTTATCTGTTTTGATGAGATGAACCTGGCACGAGTAGAGCATTACTTTAGTCAATTTTTGAGTATTTTGGAGCTTTCGGAAGACCGCTACTTAACATTATACAGTGAAAAACTTGCGCCTGAGGTGTACAATCGGCACGAGTACTCGCCACGAGTTCCCATTGGAAACAATGTGTTTTTTGTGGGCACAGTAAACATTGATGAATCTTCCTTTCAGTTTAGTGATAAGGTTCTCGATCGTGCGAATGTGATTAGACTTAAAATTTATGAGTCTTTGCGTGCTTGGAAAGCGATGTTTGAAGAAAAAACTTCCGGCAAGCCTTCTGAAGAGCGCGCTCAACTTTCGCCTGTTCCAGGCAAGGTATTCTCCTCGTGGTGTAATAATTCGCCGACCGAGATCGGATTGACCGATGCCGAAATCGATTTTTTGGATGAATTGAACTCGACCTTACGTAAAATTGATAAAGATCGGGTTGTGGGCTATCGAATCATCCGTCAAATTGGTTCCTATTTAAAGAACATCCCTTGCAATGTCGAGGGACAAAGACTGCTTGATCGAGGCAAGGCGTTTGATCTACAATTGGTACAACGAATCATGACTAAGTTTAAAGGCCCGGAGTGCGACTTGGAACAGCTCTTTGGTAAATACACGGATCGTGAGCAGGCAACAAGTCAAATCCTGCAGTTGTTTGAAAAACATCATGCAGTTTCGACGTTCAGTTATTCACGAGATATCTGCCATAAAAAGGCAAAGGAGCTTTTGGATCATGGCTATGCATCCTGAAGATCTTAAGATTTCAGTTGTCTTTTTCACAGGGAGACAAGAGATCCCTCGTCCGGTTATGCAGGACAGTGTTATTGAGGTTTTTGAACGAGAAAATCTGTATGTTTCATTTAATTCTAACCAAAAAGATGCTTTCCTCTATATTGACGGACTGGATGGTTATGATTCCTTAAAGCTTCATCTTGATGAAGAAGGGATTCCGTGTTTAAGGCCGGGAACGCAACGTTTTTCCCTCTATAGTGATAGTAATGAGGATTATCCGTTGATTCCTGCGGATTATATGGTCTTCGTGAAATGCAAAGGAGAAGCTCATGATGCCCTAGAAGCCACGCTTCGTGTTAGACCCAATAATATTACAGAAGATCAGCTTGACGTGATGCGCACCGAGCTTAACGAAATGGTGCAAGGTCTGGCGTATGACCAAACTCGAACGAGTTACGGAATTAAACATTACGAGGAAAGGGGTTTACTCCCACCTCTAGTGTTAGCGGAGTTTGTGATTCTGAATCACATGGTTAAGGAGCTTGGGGTTACTCTTGAAGATATGACACGTCGCCCAGATCAGTATTTGGAGCGCCATTACCGAGAAGTAAAAGCCAGCGTAAACTGCAAGCAGGATGCCAAGTCCTACCGTTGGTTGTTATCTGTTCAAGGGCAACGGGCCAATGTAACTGCCAAAAGTGGAACGCAACCGGAGATCATCTTGGGAGTCATCGATCGTTACACTTATAATACCAATGAGAATAGGATGGTTCTGGGCTTCCTGCATTATGTTTCGTCTCAATTGGAGTCTGTTTTGCGAGCGATTAGGTGTACAATCACTGAAGAACAGAGGGCGATAGAAACTAGAGCTCCTTATGTAGTTGTACAAAAATCGACGAGCCATGAAGTACGGGCCTTGAAAGCTAAAATTGTAAGTCTCGAGTCTATGGAACGGGAGATGCAAAAAGGGATTTTCCAAGTGCGAAAATATATGGAAAATCCAGTGTTTAAAGGTCTGAAACCAATAAGTACCTCTAATCACTTCTCGCTTAAGATTCAAAGAGATTGGCGGTACAAGAAAGTATTTGCGTGGTGGAAGCAGCTGAGGGCACAGGATTTTCAGATGCCTTTATGTTCGGATTTTAAGGTACAATGGAAGCGGACGGATGTTTTATACGAATACTGGTGTTACATCAAAACGATTATCGCCTTAGAGCAGGTCGGATATACCCCGGTTTCCGGATGGATTTATGATGATTCTCACAGCGCAAGCCTAGATTTTGTCTTTCCAGTACTACAAGACGATACCTTAGTGGAATTGGTTAAAGGTACGATTCGCCTTTCAGTCGTGTTCAATGAGAAAATGGCTCGGGCAAAACGCGGCTCGTTGAAGAGCAACCGGATTCTCTATATGGAAGGTACTAATTATAAGCCGGATATTAGAATTGATGTTTTTGATAAGGGTGCTTATACGGGTTCGATCATTGTGGATGCCAAATACCGTAAACGGTTAAATATCTGGAACAATGACAGGGTAGAAGATGAGAACCGTCCTAAGAATATGAATACCTTGCAAAACTATTCTAATTCTTTAAAGTATGTTCATGATTCGGCTGGGGCGTCAAAGGCGATCCGAGTTATTGCCCTTCATCCGAGTCATGGACCAGAGGTCGAAGACATTGAGGATACGAATGTTAGTCTTATTCAGCTACGACCAAAAGAGCATCTAACACATTACTCAGAGTATTTGGAGAGGCTGATTGGGGGAGAGAGCAGGTGCTCTTTTCACTCTGGAGAGATAAGGGGAATTCCGTGAATGTAGAAATTTTACTAACGAATAAAGAGCTTTGTGTCGGTTGTAATAAGTGTATTGCAAAGTGTTTTGTTAAAGCCAATGTGGCCTTTCAGTATAACGGCGAGAATAGGGTTAAAGTCGATCACCTTAAATGCATCCATTGTGGAGCGTGTATTGAAGTCTGCGATCATGGAGCCAGAGATTTTGCAGATGATACAGAGGAATTTTTCTCCGACCTTAAGCAGGGGATCAGTATTTCTGTTATCGCTGCTCCGTCTCTACGGTTTAACTTTCCCTATCATAAAAAACTCTTCGGCTTTCTAAAGTCGTTGGGTGTCGAGCTGATCTATGATGTGTCCTTTGGTGCTGATATTGCTACTTGGGCCTATCTGAAGGCGCTGCGAGAGCAGAAACTAGATTCAATCATTGCGCAGCCCTGTCCTGTCATTGTAAACTATATACAAAAATATCGTCCGGAATTAATCCAGAATTTGGCCCCGATTCATAGTCCTATGATGTGCACTGCTGTTTACTTAAGAAAATACAAAGAGATTAAGGATCGAATCGCGTTCCTATCCCCCTGTATCGGTAAGATTGATGAAATCAATGAAGAATATAACTTTGGACTTGTAAACTATAATGTCACCTATGAAAAACTGGAGCGATATTTTCTAAGCCACAATGTGGACCTAACTGCTTATCCGGAAATAGATTTTTATGATGTCGGTTGCGGTATTGGTCTAACCTTTAGTCGACCAGGTGGCCTTCGAGAAAACATAGAATTCCACACGCAGGGTGCTTGGATAAGACAGGTAGAAGGTCGAGAACATGCTTATAACTACTTAGATCAGTATGCTAAACGCCTGCAAGAGCACAAGCATCTACCGCACATCGTTGACATTTTGAACTGTCAGAGTGGGTGTAATCTTGGCACAGGCACGTGCAAGACTGTCAGTATTGACGATATTGATTATAAAATGAATCAACTGAAAAAGGCTCGAATTGACAGCTATCAGCAAAGAATGCACAATCAAGAAATACCTTCTGTATTTGAGTTGTTTGATAAGGCACTGAGCATAAGTGACTTTGCCAGACATTACGAGGATAAGTCTATAGATATTAAGGGTCTGGAGACGCTTGATCTTGAGCCGATTTTCACACAGCTGCATAAAACTATGGAGGCATCCCGAAAGATTAATTGTTTTGCCTGCGGATTTGGTAATTGTCAAGAGTTTGCTAAAGCAGTGGCGCAGGGCAGCAATCATGTTGGCAATTGTATTGACTTTAATCGCCAAGAATTAGTGCGTAAGAACGAAAATCTTTCGGAAATCAATAAGAAGGTTAAGCAGCTGCATTATTTGGCGACCCATGATTTCTTAACAAGTATTCCCAATCGCTATTACCTTGAGGAATACCTTCAAGGTCTCATCACTCATGAAACTGATCACCCAAAAAGCGCCCTTTTGTTTATTGATCTTGATAACTTTAAAGTCGTCAACGATTCCTTTGGACACGCAAGTGGGGATAAGATCTTACTAGACTTTGTCGATCGAATCCAAACACATTTGGGAGCAGAGGCCTTTTTGGCTAGACTTGGCGGAGATGAATTTGCGATTGTTTTACGCGGTACCAGTTTAGAAAAAGCAAAATCTGTCGCCAATCAACTTTTGTGGGCGTTTCAGAGCGAAGAGTTCCAAGTGGAGGGCTATCAGGTAACAATCAAAGTAACGGCCAGCATTGGCATCATAATGATTGATGGAACGAAAGACACCCAAACACTTTTTTCGTACGCCGATGTGGCTTTATATACGGCGAAGGATGAAGGCAAGAATCGGGTCTGTATAATTCAATCAGCTAGCGACATAGCAATATTATCGGCCTCTAATCGAACGATCCTTCAAATTAATGAGGCTTTGAAAGAAAATAGATTTACTTTGTTTTTCCAACCCGTGTTTGCCAGAAGTGGAACCATCGTTCATCATGAGGCCTTACTGAGGATGTTGGATCGAGAAGGGGACTTAATATTCCCCAATGACTTTTTACCAATTGCCGAACGGTTTGGACTGATGTCCCAAATTGATCGTTGGGTTGTCAATGTAGCCATTGAAACTTTGCGGCACCAACCGAGGCTATCTATTTTTGTGAATATCTCAGCCTCAAGTCTTGGGGATGTGGAATTACTAACTTTTATAGAAGCAAGAATAAAGGAAAGCCAAATTCAGGCCTCGCGAATAGGGTTTGAGATTACCGAAACGGCTGCTATCAAGGACCTGGACCAAGCGGAACACTGGGTTAGAAGGCTGAAATTGTTGGGCTGTAAGTTCGCTCTAGACGACTTCGGAGTAGGATTTCTGACCTTTACGCATCTCCAGAAGCTTCCTGTCGATTATCTGAAAATTGATGGCTTATTTATTCGAGATCTGGATGTTGATCCGACCAACAAGGCCTTGGTACAGGCTATAAATACCGTAGCGCACGCCTTGGGTATAGCGACTATCGCCGAATATGTTGAAAGTGCTGAAATATGGACAATTTTAGATGAACTTGAGATCGATTATGGGCAAGGATATTTTTTAGGAAAACCTGCTTTACTAACTATAGCGGACCTCAGTAATAATCTAGTGGAAAGTTGGTTAAAGAATTGAAATGGATGATAAGCTCAGAGAACTTCTTAAGAATGATCGATTTGCTGCTTTTATCGGCATAGAGCTAGTTGAAATGGAGCTTGGACACGCCGTGGCAAAAATGAATATTATGGAGAACCACTTAAATGGTGTAAATATGATTCAAGGGGGAGTAATCTTTACCTTAGCAGATTTCGCTTTTGCGGCTGCTGCCAATGCCAGTGGACACGTTACCGTAGGAATCAATGCTAATATCGCCTACTTTCAAGCATCTAAAGGGAAAATGTTAATAGCTGAGGCTAAAGAAGCAGCGGTTTCCCGGAAAATTGTTCACTATAATGTGAATGTTTTTAACGAAAACAAGGATTATATTGCTCAAGTAAGCTTCACAGGCTATAAAAAAGATTAAGAATCTAACGACTGATAGACAGTGTGCCAAATAAACTATGGTTTAAGACAATCGTTATTAGAAAGCGGACAGAGGAAGAGGCTAGCTCAGCTAGCCTCTTCCTCTATCTAAATTTAGATCACAACATTAAATTTTCGCCTAACGCTAAATTAAATCATTTCTTATAAAATCCTTCGGAAAAAGTAATGGGTTTGATCTGGGTATTTAAAGTACCAAAAGTATAACCTTTTGCCTTCAAATGTTTAATTATAATAGGTAAAGCATTCGTTGAGGACGATTTATTAGGTAAATCATGCATTAGAAGGATTATTTTATGCTTATTTCCTATTTGTTTATCGACATTATCGACTATTTGTTGTACAGAAAAGTTACCGTCAGTATCTTTCGTATCTAAATTCCAATCATACGCCATATAATCGTTAGCATCTAAAAGATTATAATAATTAATATTAAAACACGAAGTTCCACCAGGTGCGCGAATAATTCTGGGATGGATTCCTATCACTTTGAAAATCAAGTCATCGTTTTTTTGGACATCGGCTAGAAAGGTTTCGGGACTTTGATAGATGGCATTATAATTATGGGAATAAGTATGATTACCAATTGAATGCCCTTGTTCGTATTCAGCTTTGAGCAACGAGGGGAATTGCTCTATTTGTTTACCTATATCAAAAAAAGTAACCTTGATATTCTCTTTTTTTAATACTTCTAATAGATGGGGCGTA
Source organism: Desulfosporosinus sp. (assembly GCA_031292075.1). Taxonomy (GTDB): domain Bacteria; phylum Bacillota; class Desulfitobacteriia; order Desulfitobacteriales; family Desulfitobacteriaceae; genus Desulfosporosinus. Next base: position 14,688 of record JARLHW010000043.1, on the reverse strand, counting down.
TTTTGTATGTAAGGTCCATCATCGATTGTAATATAAACTATTTTTGCTGGTTCAGTTTCAAAGACTCTTGCTTTCATTGCTAGACCAGGGGCAGTTGGCGGGTTACCATTTGAGTCATAGGTAGGTCGGATCAAGGTATTTGGAGGGTCCACAAGAGGTTGAGTTAATCGAATTGTGCTGAGACTAGTTGGACCAGTTGGAGGAGCGGTTGTGACGGTAGTTGTGGTAGTCAACGGATGTAACGCTAGAATCAAGGTTGTTAGAATAGTAAAAAAACCGATTAGTAAAAATATCTCCTTTGCAGAATAGGTTATGTGTTCGAATTTTCTTTCTTTTTGTACTTTTTCTATTATCATAAAATTCTGTTCTATCCTCCAAAAAACATCTTCATTCTCTTATATCCTACTATATTTATAAAGAAATACAATAGAATATACCATTAAATTTGCGTAAACATGACCTGGTTTTGCTAAATGACACAAAGATAATGTTCATCCCTATTTAATATTCTGATTACAACGATAACAACTATAGAAGGAAAAAGTAATAATTAATAGAAAGTTTAGAGTATAATGGGAATTAGGCGAACATTTGCCTCAACTGACAAAGTTCCAATATGCAAGGTGCGAACTTGAAGGCTAGTGAAAGAATTCAAAACAAGGTGATGATGAAGTGCTAGAGCAAAACGTACTAAATTCTGAGGAACTCAAACAACGAGCCCATACCCTTGCTCTTGAAAATGTCACGGTTTATCACAGAAGAGGAACCACACCGTTTCGTAAATTAAGAAAGATTGTTGAGCAACTTGAAGCCTATAGTCATCAGTTTGAAGTAGACGAAAGCTCAGGATTTACTTTATTGCCCGCTATGGAATGGTTGATGGATCATGTTGATTTATTTAAGGAACAGAATCTTAATGTTGAGAAAAATCTTTCACCGTCCTACTATCGACGTTTGCCCAAATGGAATGCCAAATCTTCTCAAACTCGTATAGCGGTTATCCTCCAAAATTTTCTCCAAAATATGGGCGGTCAAGCAAGCTTACCAATACTTTCACAATATATAAGAGCCTTTCAAGACATTTCAACCCTAACGATGGGTGAACTCTGGTCGATTCCGTTATTTTTGCGGATATGTTTGTTAGAAGAACTGGGCGATTTTTTTGCAGAAATTTTTGAACGTCATAAAGCTCGCAAGCAAGCTGAGGAGTTGTTCCTAAAATGGGTGCCGTATCTCACTGATCCAGATAAGCTCAGCTCTGAGATAGATCGGACAACAAGTGACCTGAGCGTTCTCCCTACAGTTTTAGTCGTCTATATAATTGGGAGGCTGCGAGATTACGGAGAAGACGGTATTCCTATACGACAATGGATTGAACGCAAAATCGGTTTACAAACTGAAGGTATCGAGAAATTAGTGGGTCATGAACACCAGCTTCAAGCAAATTATCGGGTTACTGCCGGTAACCTCATTAGCAGCTTGCGCAATGTATCCCGTTGGCAATGGGAGGAACAATTTGAATCGTTATGTACAGTTGAGCGAATTTTAGAGAATGATCCCAGCAGGATTTATCTCTTAATGGATTTTGCCAGCCGAGATCAGTTGAGACATGCGGTGGAAGATATAGCGAAAACCCTGAAGGTGCAAGAATGTTTAATTGCCCAAACGGCTGTTGCGTTAGCAAGTAAATTTTCAACCCTGCTCCCGAGTGAGAAAGTTCCTCAAAAACATGTAGGTTATTATCTTGTCGATCAAGGGAAAGATGAACTCTGTGCAGCCTTACATGCACGGCATAAAGTTTGGTATCATCCTTTGTTGTGGTTAAAGCGGCATCCGACCTTTACGTTCCTGAGTTCTGTCTTGAGTTTGGTCATCTTAACCTTAGTTATCTTCTGGAAGGTCGGCGGAGGTTTCGGTGAGCTAAATATCTGGTTAGGTGTAGCTTTTAGCTTAATCTTATTAGTACCTGCCAGCGAGTGGAGCTTAAGCATCGTTAATTTCTTCATTCAACGTTGCTTTCCGCCCAAACCTTTGCTGAGGTTAGAGTACAAAGAGGGAGTGACTCCTGAGGCAGCGACGATGGTGGTTATCCCTACCTTCTTGTCAAGTGAAGCTGACGTAAGAGAGTTGTTAAGACATATTGAAGTTCATCATTTAGCCAATCAGGATCCTAACATCCATTTCGCGATTTTGGGGGATTTCCGTGACTCCTTTGAGGAAACATTACCCCAAGATGGTCTGATACTTCAGATTGCGCGTCAGGAGTTAGAAAAATTAAATCATAAGTATCCTTGCCGGGAGGGTTCAACCTTTTATCTCTTGGCGCGCGAACGCCGTTGGAATCCTAAAGAAGGGGTATGGATGGGGTGGGAACGTAAACGAGGTAAGTTGACTGAATTTAATGCGTTGCTGCTGGGGGATCAGACGACTAGTTTTACAGACATTCTAGGTGATACTAAAATATTTCCCAAAATACGGTATGTCATCACGTTGGATTCCGATACAGATCTGCCACGAGATGCGGCCAAACGTTTGATCGGAACAATGGCCCACCCTCTCAATATCCCCTTGCTTAATGAGAATCAAACTCGAGTTGTTCGGGGTTATGGCTTGTTGCAACCCAGAATTTTGGTCAAGCACGAGAGCCTGTATCGTTCGCGTTTGGCGTATTGGTTTGCGGGAGCGACAGGGATAGACCCCTATACGTTTGCAATTTCCGACCCCTATCAGGATTTATTTGGTCATGGAATTTTTACAGGGAAAGGGATTTATGACTTAACGGTTTTCGACAAAATTCTCAGCCATCGTTTTCCAGACAACACGGTTCTGAGCCATGATTTGTTAGAGGGAGGGTTTTTGCGAGCAGGTCTCGTCACGGATATTGAGTTAATGGATGATTTTCCCTCTAATTACTATTCATATCTTCAACGCATGCATCGTTGGGTAAGGGGCGATTGGCAACTCTTGCGCTGGTTTTCTCCGCTCGTACGGAACCGAAGAGGGACGCGTCTGTGGGTCGATCTTCCGATCATCACCCGCTGGCAAATGTTAGACAATTTGCGACGCAGTTTGCTGGAACCTGTCTTATTAGGGTTGACAATCTTTTGTATTCTAGGAGTGCCGGGCCGGAAAATAGGCTGGTTAGGTATTGTCCTTGCAACTATGGCGATTCCGTTTTTCATTCATGTTCTAAATAGTATTAATCAAAGGTTAAAGTGGCGCTGGAGATGGCGAAACCTGCTAGGCATTTTGGTCCAAATTGCTGTTAAAGTTATCATGCTTCCGTTCAAGAGTGCGATTTTACTGGATGCCATTCTACGCACGTTCTACCGTTTATTTTTCTCCAAAAAACATTTGTTGGAGTGGGTGACAGCGGCTGATGTTGAACGAAAGAACCCAAAAACAGTCAGTGTTTTTATTGGGTGCTTAAGTAAAGGGTATTTATTTGTGGCGATCTTATTACTCGGACCATTATTTTCCGAACGAGATATGTCTGGTTTAGGGCTCGGTATTAGTTTGATATGGATGTTCGGTCCCTTTCTGGCCTATTGGCTAAGTAAACCGCAACTTACTATAACGACGGAAATGAATGGGGACGAGCGGAGTTACGTGCGTGCCTTGGCTTATGATACTTGGCGATTTTTTGAACTTGTTGTTCAGAAAGAGGACAATTGGCTACCTCCAGATAATCTGCAGGTGGATCCACCTCGGGGAATTGCTCATCGGACCTCTCCTACTAATATTGGCTTGCTCTTGGGATCAACCTTGGTGGCTCGCGATCTGGGGTATTTAACAACGACTGAACTAATCGATCGCCTAGAGCATACCTTGGATTCCCTGGAAAAGATGCAGCGTTGGCAGGGCCATTTTTATAACTGGTATGACACCTGCTCGCTCCAGCCACTTATGCCTCTCTATGTATCCACAGTAGATAGTGGCAATATGGTGGCCTATCTGCTCACGGTGAAACAAGGAGTGAAGGAATGGGGAAATAACCCTCTAGTAGATCAGTCTACGATCCTAGGAATGTTAGATCGGATTACCAAGGAGGAACAGGCCAGCACTAAGGTATGTGTAGAATTAACACCCAATACGGATGGTATTCCGTTGACCTCTTGTTCGGATAGTGATACAGGAGCTCTGGAATTAAGGGCTTGGAAACAACTGCTTGAAGCCGCGGTGCAAGAACAGACGATAAGCTATCTGAGCTGGTACAGGCTGCTTTTAGCGGCGGACGTTGCGCAGTTTCCACCTCTAATCCAGCAAAGAGTGAACTTGGCACTTAAAGAACTGAAAGAATTGATTCCGAGCATAGAGCTTATTGAGCAAATGGGTAAACAGGATTTCGATGCTTTAAAGGGGCATGGGGAAGTAGCAGGCACGATTCAAGATTCGATATCCGATATTGGTGGTACGAACGACGAGCTACGAACCACGATCCACGATTTGTGGGAGAACGCACATACTCTACCAGATCTCGTTGAGCTTAGTAGAGAAAGTCTGAAGCTGAGTGAGAAAATGACCGGAGAGTTTGTCATGCAATTAAGGGAAGCTCTTGAAAAAGGCCTTTTGGCCCTGGCAAAATGTTTAGATAGGATTGAGTCTCTGCAAACTCGTCTGGAAATGTTGGCGATAGAACCGGATTTTCGGCCACTGTATAATGATAAGATCAGGTTAATGGTTATTGGATATAATGTTTCTAGTCAACAGAGAGACAACTCTTACTATGATTTGATGGCTTCTGAAGCCAGGCAGGCAAGCTTTATGGGGATTGCACTCGGTCAGCTTCCGACAGAACACTGGTTTGCTTTGGGACGTACCTTAACCAAGGTAGGACGAGATACAGCCTTACTATCTTGGACCGGGACGATGTTTGAATATCTGATGCCCTTACTTTTAATGAACTGTTATAGGGATACTCTTTGGGATGAAACGTACAAGTCCATTGTGAAAAAACAGATTTCTTATGCGACCAACCTCGGATTGCCATGGGGAATTTCAGAGTCCGGTTTTTATGCGTTTGACTTTCAGATGAATTATCAATATCAGGCTTTCGGAGTACCGTTCCTAGGACTTAAACGTGGGTTAGGGTATGAACGGGTTATCGCTCCATATGCCACGGTGTTAGCCTCTTTGATTGATTTTAAAGCAGCTTTCAAGAATTTGAACGTCCTTGAAAAGTTAGGGGCTAGAGGAGACTATGGTTTTTACGAAGCCTTAGATTTCACCAAGGATCGCTTACCTGATACTGAGCAAAATGTCTCGATTAAAAGTTTTATGGCTCATCATCAGGGCATGAGCTTGGTGGCTTTGAGTCATTTATTGCTGGAGTGTCCCTTGAGTAATCGGTTTCATGCAGAACCACGAATTCAGGCTATAGAACTGCTCTTGCAGGAGCGAATCTCACAAAAACCCGTTGTTCTCAAACGCTGGAAGTGGACGCCCCAAAGATCTCCTCGTGCAATGGATGAACTTGAGTTTGAACGCTGTTTTTACAGCGCAGATACGCCCATGCCGGAAGCCAGAATTCTCTCCAATGGCCGCTATGTGGTCATGCTGACCAGCAGCGGCAGCGGGTTTAGTCGTTTCGGAGAGTTTGCCGTATCTCGTTGGCGTGAGAATCCGGCTAAGGATCCCTGGGGAAGCTTCTTCTATATTAATGATCTTACCGAACGTAAAATTTGGTCGGCAACTTACCAACCTTGCCATGAGCGCTCAGCCAGCGATGAGATGACCTTTTCATTAGAGAAGGTGACGTATACTAGAACCAACGGTGATATTCATACCCTCACAGAAATTTCAGTTTCGCCAGAATGGGATGCTGAAATTCGACGTATTACCTTTACCAATACCGGCACCGAAGCTCATGTTTTGGAAGTGACGAGTTATTCCGAAGTTGTTTTAACGACTCAGGCTGCCGATGATGCCCACCCCGCTTTTAATAAACTTTTTGTTCACACGGAGTTTTCCAATCAGCCGGAAGCCTTGTTGGCTCATCGGCGGGGACGGACTCCTGAAGATCGCTTTCCTTGGTTGGCTCACTCGGTCAATGTTGAAGGCAAGACTGTGGGAGTTTTAGAATATGAGACAGATCGGGCACGTTTTCTAGGGCGGGGTCAATTCTATGATCGTCCGCAGGCGGTGGTGGAGAACCAAAGGCTCACGGGTACGCAAGGCTTTGTACTTGACCCAATTCTGGCGCTGAGAAGGCGGGTAGAAGTTCCACCAGGTAAGAAAGTTCGTCTAACCTTTGTAACTGGAGTTGCCGAGACCAAAGAAGGGGTTCTCACAATGGTTCAGAATCTTTCCTCCCCTCATCAAGTAGAACATACGTTAGAATTAGCTTGGAATAGGAGCAGAATCGAACTGAGGTATCTGAACCTGTCGACGCGACAAGCGGACATCTATCAGTGGATGCTCTCTCAAATTTTCTATTTTAATCCCTTGAGGACAATGCGAGCGCAAAGTATCATGCAAAATACTAAAGGACAATCAGCTTTATGGAACTATGGAATCTCAGGGGACATACCGCTGGTACTCATCCATGTCTCAGAAGTGGAAAATCTGGATTTAGTCAGTTCTGTTCTTTTAGCCCATGAATATTGGCGTCTGCGCGGGGTTAAAGTGGACTTGCTGATTCTCAATGATTTCGCCGGGAGTTACGAACAGCCACTTACGGAGGCCTTGCGTCACCTAGTATTTGCTAGTTCAGATCGTGATTTTCTGGATCGGTCAGGGGGGGTATTTATTCGCTCTTCCAATATTATGCCGGAAGAGGATAAAATCCTGTTTTCAACTGTAGCGCGCATTTCCTTGAAAGCGGATGGCGGAAACTTGGCTAAACAATTGACAGCCCCTAAAGTAGAGGGTAATCTCCCAGCAGACTTAGTTCCTAAAGAGAGTGCTTGGACTCCTGAGAGGATTAACCCACCTGACTATGCCAAGGATCTGACGTTCTTTAATGGGTTGGGAGGATTTGTAGCTGGGGGACATGAGTACGCTATTTACCTTAACGACCATAAGTTAACACCAGTCCCTTGGTCGAATATTTTAGCCAATCCGACATTTGGAACTCAGATTTCGGAATCAGGAGCAGGGTATACCTGGGCAGAAAACAGTCGAGAGAATAAACTGACCCCCTGGAACAATGATCCCGTTATGGATCTCCCTGGAGAAGTATGCTACCTTCGTGACGAAGACAGTGGTGAGTTTTGGTCGCTGACATGCTTTCCAATCCATGAGGAAGACCCCTATACTGTCTATCATGGGTGGGGGTATAGCCGCTTCGAGCATACTAGTCACGGGATTTCGCAAGAGGGGTTAGTGTTTGTTCCGCTGAATGATTCCCTCAAGGTTTGGCAGGTTAACTTAAGAAATCTGGGCCAAGAGGCCCGTCGAATTTCACTTACCTACTATGTCGAGTGGGTTTTGGGGGTGCAAAGAGAGGTTAATGCACCGTATATCGTAACAGAGATTGATGAGGGTTCAGGTGCTTTGCTGGCTAGCAACACTTACCAAGAAGTATTCCCGGGCAGGAAGGCGTTCCTTTGGGCGCAAACGATGGGGGAAAAACCTAACCGGACTTGGACTGGGAATCGCATGGAATTCTTAGGACGCCATGGTTCCTTGAAAAAACCTGCCGCCCTAGCTAGAGTCTCTTTATCAAGTTCAAGTGGGATGATGTATAATTCCTGCGGAGCAATTCAAGTGACACTGACCTTAGACCCTGGGGAAGAAAAACAGGTCGTAGTGCTTCTCGGGCAAGCCTCCTCAGGTGAAGAAGTGACAAGTCTGACGTCCAACTATGCCCAACCGCTGACAGTTACAAATAAGTTACATGAGGTCCAGGATTTCTGGGTGCAACTTGTTAAGAGCGTGCAAGTGGTTACTCCGGATAAGAGTATGGAGCTGATGCTTAATGGTTGGCTGTTATATCAAACCTTAAGTTGCCGGATGTGGGCAAGGTCCGCTTTCTATCAGGCTGGAGGAGCTTATGGGTTTAGGGACCAGCTGCAAGATAGTTTAGCGCTCTTGCATGGTTTCCCAGAACTGACTAAAGAGCAAATCTTACGCCATGCCGCACATCAGTTTCAAGATGGGGATGTCCAACACTGGTGGCATGAAGAGACAAAACGTGGGATTCGTACGAAGTTCTCCGATGATTTATTATGGTTACCATATTGCGTGCTGCGTTATTTGGAACATACTGAGGACGAGGAAATCTTAGTTCAGGAAGTGCATTTTCTCGAGGGCCTCCCCTTAGGGCCAGATGAAGATGAACGATATTCAGAAACGAAGATATCAACTGAACGAGCTTCTCTTTTTGAACATTGCCTACGGGCGATCGAACATTCACTGCATTTTGGTTCCCATGGTTTGCCTTTAATGGGGACGGGCGACTGGAACGATGGAATGAATAGAGTCGGGCGTGAAGGGAAAGGGGAAAGTGTCTGGCTAGGGTGGTTTTTATATACGATTCTTATTGGGTTTTCTGAATTGTGTGAACATCGAGAGGCTCAGGAAATCGCTTTAAGATATCGTCAAGCCGCTGAAAAGTTAGCCAGCAATCTTAACGAAAAGGCTTGGGACGGACAATGGTACCGCAGGGCATATTTTGACAACGGACAAACGCTGGGTTCATCAGAAAACCAGGAATGTCAGATTGATGCTATTGCCCAAGCTTGGTCCGTAATTTCTGGGGCGGCTCCCTCTGGAAAAGCGATGCTGGCCATGCTGGCGTTGGATCGAGAACTGGTGAACAGAGAGTACTCTTTAGTGCGTCTCCTGACACCTCCCTTTGAGAAGACGGATCCAAGTCCGGGTTATATCCAAGGTTATCCTCCTGGAGTGCGAGAAAATGGTGGACAATATACCCATGGTGTTATCTGGAGTATCATTGCTTGGGCTAAATTAGGAGAAGGGGATAGGGCCTGGGAACTCTTCCATATGATTAATCCTATTAATCATGCCCTGACGCCCAGTGAAGTCTTGCGTTACAAAGTGGAACCTTATGTAATAGCTGCGGATGTTTATTCGGCTGAACCAAATATCGGCAGAGGAGGCTGGACTTGGTACACAGGAGCAGCGGGGTGGATGTATCAAGCCGGGGTAGAGTGGATCTTAGGATTACAGCGTCGAGGGGAACGTCTGTATTTGAAACCCTGTATTCCTAAGGCATGGGGAGAGTATTCAGTGACCTATCGCTATAAGCAGACAACCTATCAGATTCAGGTGCAAAATCCTTTGCATCAGAGCACTGGTGGAAGTAGGCTGGAATTTGACGGACGGGAATTAGAAATTGCTGAGTTATATATAAGCTTGGCAGATGATGGTCTGGAACATATCGTGAGATTAGTCTTATGATCGAAATATTGGTAGTTAAATCAGTTTGAACTCCAAAAAAGTCTTTCATGTGTTGTTTAAGTAACATGAAGGGCTTTTTTGAACAGAGATGAAAATTAGTTTCTGAACGGAAATCAGTTATTAAATTTAGAGCGTGGATGCTCTAGAGATGAAAAGTTCAAGGATTCTTAAATAAGTTGAGCTGTTTTTGTAAACAACTATATATTGAAACCAAGAATAGTTAGACGAGTCGACCTATTTTTGATTATAATAGGGCAACAGTAATTATCACATAAAGGTAGAATTAACAAAAGGAGGAGACATGATATGAAAGATCTTATTAATAAAGGACTGGCTTTTGGCTTGGGGTTGGCAGTGGTAAGTAAGGAACAAATCGAGAAGCTTGTTGACGAGTTGGTTAAAAAAGGGGAAGTTTCTGCTGGAGAATCCAAAGATCTGATTCGCGAGTTGTTCGAAAAGGGAGAAGCTGAGAAGAAAGAAATGAATGGCCGGATCCGTGAGCAAATGGAAAAGCTTCTTAAAGACTTAAATATTCCCTCCAAAGCTGATTTAGAGCGTTTGGAGCAGCGTATTCAAGACTTGGAGAACAAGTAAGTAATAGCTCGTGTAGATCTGAGAGGCCTGAATAGCGTTCAGGCCTCTATCTGTGGACTCATACAACCACGAACCACGAAAAAAGGGGACGTTTTCTTATGATCGGGAAAAGGATACGCCATATTAAACGCTATCGAGATGTTGCTAAAGTCCTGGCACGCCACGGATTTGGTTTCTTGGTGGAAGAGATGGGACTTTTACATATGCTTTCCCTGCCCAAACGGCTCTTCACGGATACTGAGAAGATTGATCCTTTGACGGTCGGGGAGCGAATACGCCAAGTAATTGAGGAGCTTGGTCCGACTTATGTCAAGATCGGACAGATTGCCAGCACTCGTTCGGACATCATACCGGAAGAAATTCTTAAGGAATTAGAAAAACTTCAAGATAACGTTCCCTCCTTTTCCTTTGCTGAAGTACGTCAAATCATTGAAGAAGAACTAGGCACTCCTCTAGAGAAGATTTTTTCTTCGTTTGATGAGAGAGCGATCGCGGCAGCATCCATTGGTCAAGTCCATCGTGCCCGGTTACGGACAGGAGAAGTGGTTGCAGTAAAGGTGCAGCGCCCCCGGATTAAAGCTATGATCGAAACGGACTTGGAAATTTTGCTGGACTTAGCAACGCTTGCGGAAAACCGGATGGAGCGAATGGAACGACTTCAATTACGCGAGGTTGTTGAAGAGTTTGCCAAGTCACTGCGTAATGAGCTGGATTATACCATCGAGGGTAGAAATGCTGAGAAGATTGCTAAGCAGTTTAAGCAGGATCCGAAGATTCATATTCCGTCGATTTATTGGGATTACACTACGCGAACAGTACTGACGATGGAGTTTGTTGAAGGCTTAAAACTAAATCAGTTTGAGATCTTAGAAAGTAAGGGTTATGATCGCAAAGCAATCGCGGAACAGCTTGTTCAGGCACTCTTCCATCAGATGCTAATTGAAGGCTTTTTCCATGCTGACCCACATCCGGGAAATATCTTTCTTTTAAACGAAGGTTTGATTTCGTTGATTGATTTTGGCATGGTCGGAAGACTAACATTAGATATGAAAGACAATTTTGCTTCTCTGGTCATTGCTATGATGCGCCAAAGTACAGAGGGCATGATGAAAGCGATCTTGAAAATAGGAATTATTCCAGACGATGTCAACCTTCTGGTTCTGGGTAACGATGTGGATGAATTAAGGGAAAAATACATGGATGTTCCAATGAGTCGCATCAGCCTTGGGGAGGCGATTAGTGACCTTTTTGTGGTTGCTTTTAAACACCACATACGAATTCCTTCAGACTTTACCATGGTCGCGAAGGCCTTATTGATCCTAGAAGGGATCGTGGAAAAACTGGATCCTCAACTTAGCATTATGGATATGGCTGAACCGTTTGGCCTTCGACTTCTTAAAGAACGCTACCGACCAAGTGCGATGGCGGGAAGGGTATGGCATAACCTCTCGGATTATAGTGAGCTTCTCGTGGATCTTCCCAAACAAATGAAAGGTTTAATGAAAGACTTAGTGCGTGGACGTGTGCGCATAGAAGTTAGCGTTCCGGAACTCGATATTTTTCTTAGAAAACTGGACCGCATCACGAATCAGATTTCATTTAGTATTGTTTTGCTTTCCTTTAGTATCGTGATGATGGGGATCATTATTGCTTCGGCTTTGAGTCACCAGCCTATTTTAATTTTTCAGATCCCAGCTATTGAAGTAGGGTTTACAATGGCTGGGCTCATGTTGCTTTGGCTGTTTATCTCCATTTTTAAATCAGGGAAGTTTTAGCGATGTAGTTTTTAACATGGGAAGATTTAGTTTAGTACCCTTGGGGTAACCTAATTCTGAGGTGAAAAAAATGTCGTTAGAATTTATACCCTCTCGCGTATTTTATGAACCAGGTGTTCTTAATTATTCCTTAGGAAAAACTTTAGTTGAGCGTTTCCGGCAGATGGGATTGGCGGTTACTCCCACTACCTCCCATAACCGGATTACCGGGACTCCAGGCAATACCGCGAGTGGTATGTATCGAGAAGCAAAGCGGACGCTAGTGATCGGTGTACGACGCAGCAAAAAATTTCAAACGTGTAAACCATCGGCCCATTATCAATTACCACTGGTTACAAGTTGTCCGGGTATGTGTGAGTATTGTTATTTGGCCACTACGTTAGGAAAAAAACCCTATATACGGGTTTATGTCAATATCGAAGAGATCCTTGGCATCACTTCGCTGTTGATTCAAGAAAGGCTTCCGGAGATCACTCAGTTTGAAGGAGCCGCAACCTCAGATCCAGTTCCAGTGGAGCGATATACCGGAGCCTTGAAGCAGACGATTGAATTTTTTGGGCGTGAGTCAAACGGTCGTTTTCGTTTTGTCACAAAGTATACGGACGTAGAAAGTCTACTTGACGCTAAACATGAAGGACATACTCGTTTTCGCTTTAGTTTGAATTGTACTGAGGTCGTGAAAAAGTATGAACACGGAACCCCGTCCCCTGAAGAACGGATTATTGCCTCAGGTAGAGTGTTAAAAGCAGAATATCCCTTAGGCTTTATTTTCGCTCCCATTTTCAGATTTGAAGGATGGCAAGCAGCGTATCGACAGCTTATGGAGCGCACAGCGGAAGAATTGGTAAAAAGGGCCCCGTTCGGTTGGTCTTCAGAACAACTAACGCTTGAATTTATCTCGCATCGCTTTACAGCGAAAGCTAAAGCCAATATTTTGGGGGTTTTTCCAAATTCCTCTTTACCTATGAAAGAAGATGAGCGCAAGTTTAAATACGGGCAGTTTGGCTATGGAAAATATATCTACCCACCTGATGAAATAAAGGAAATGAAAGAGTTTTTCCAGGAGCAGGCCAAAGCTCATTTCCCCTTAGCTCAGGTGGAGTATTTTATTTAATCGTTGTTACATAAAAAGAGAAGTTATGGGTTTAGGGCCCATAACTTCTCTTTTATAATGTACGGGGTTGTAAAGGAATTATCCGAGGATCGGAACATTAGGTTCGTTGTACCAAATGGAGATGACGGTTGCAGCTCCTGTACTCTGGGTGATGTTGACTACCTTCAGCCAGCTGTTGTCCTCTAACCATTGATTAACTTCTTTATCTATGATTCGGAAGTCCGGGGAACTGAAAATCTTGACTTTCATTGATTGAGTTCTCATCCTTTCAATAGTCATCTTTGGGATCTGTTGCATTCTATACTATCATAATCATACGTGAGCTGAGAGGATTGTCAATGTCTGGTCATCAGTAAATCTTGACCTGAAATTCACAAATATTCACAAATTATTCACCTATTAATATCATTAAATCTATATACTAAACCTAAGGCATGAAAACAAAATAGATCATGCAAGAGAGGGTGTTGTATATGTTTGGTTTGCTCATAGTTTTGCTGTGTATTGGTGCCTATTTTCATTGTAAGCAAAGTGGCTGTCGTTGTAATAAATTAGTAAGTTCTCACCAAGACGCGCTCGACATAGTTCGAACCCGTTATGCTCGAGGGGAGATTAGTTCTGAAGAATTCAATGAACGCAAAAAGACCTTAGAATAAGGGGGAATAGAAATGATGCATGGAAGTGGTAACTTAATACGTGGTGGCGGTAACGTATTACGGGGTGGAGGAAGTGTAATGCGCGGAGTTGGTCCGGGTTATATGGCCAATGGACATACAGGGTGGTTGGGAATGCTCCCTTTAGCTTTCCATTTGTTTTTTATGGTGATCATCATTGTTCTCGCTGTTATTTGTTGGAAACGTCACAGCAAAAAGGTTCGAGCGATTCAAAAACAAAACGATCCTGCGTTATTGGTTCTTAGACAACGTTATGCTCAAGGAGAAATTGACACCGAGGAGTTTAATCGTCGCAAACAGGATCTTTCCAATTAACAGCTCAATAAAATTTATTTAGTGATCCTTGAGTTCCATCTCCTGAATCTATTGCCGAATATTTATCCACAAATGATACGCTAACATCCTAAAAATTAACGAACCTATGAGGAGTGCTCTCTGTATTTAGCACTCCTCATGGGTTTTTTTAGAGTTAACTAGGCCTTAGGACGATAATAATATTCATTTGTTTAAAAGATCAAAAGGATCAGTTAATTGGCTTTCTCAATTAGATCGTTACATCAGTTCAGTAAGCTGCTTTGTATATTTCCCTAATATCCTCTACAGGGGTTTTCTAAGAATCTCATATGGTATATCTTTGAATTATTTTATGATGTTTTCCAAATAAGGGAGGAATTAATGAATGGGTGTGGAATATTAAAGCTTAATTCATCCCTTTAACTGTAATGGGATACAGTAAGTCTTATTTAGTAATCGACTTCTTACGATCAAGAGATAACAATAGACGTGGAACTTGCAGCTTAGATCCCTCTTAAAACACGTTTGAGGAATGGAGGGATACTATAAATAAAATGGCAATGTTCGCGGTTCTAGGTATTATCTATGCGATTTCGGGTCGTGCAGCAAAGGCTCGTCCCCCGCCGGCTAATTAGAGCGAGGAAGAGTTGTTTTACTAAATTATTAAGTATTATCAAACTATTAAGGAGGAAGAGTAGTGAAAAAAATTGATAGAGTTCTGGTTGGTGAGGCTCTTGTTGGGGAGGGCAATGAAGTAGCTCATATTGATCTCTTTATGGGTCCTCGTGGAAGTGCTGCTGAAACAGCTTTTTGTAACACTCTGGCAAACAATAAAGACGGTTTCACTTCGCTTTTAGCAGTTATAGCTCCCAAC